>NZ_JBFUMV010000007.1:0-157782 GCF_054049175.1 Microbacterium sp. P5_E9
CCTCGAAGCACTCGACGCGATGATGGCTGAGGTCGTATCCGAGGCTGTGACGGGCGGCGCTTTGAGGATCGCCGACGAGGCTGATCTGGTGTCTCTGCTCTCGGCCGCGAGCCGCGTCGGCCGGCGGCTGGATGCGGTGCTGATCGACGCGGTGGGTGAGGTCGAGAAGCGTTCGTCTTCGGGTGATCGGGATGATCGGATGACGACCCGGTTCGGCTGCCATGACGTCAGCGAGTTGGTGGAGCGGGCGACGCTGTGTTCCCGGTCGTCGGTCTCGCGGCTGCGCCGCGCATCGACTGCGGTGCAGCGTGAGGTGTCGATCACCACCGGTGAACTGCTCGAGCCGGCGCTCCCGGGCATGCGCGCGGCAATGTGCGAAGGGCTCGTCGGCGTCGACGGGCTGGTCGCGGTCGCCGGTCCGCTGCTGTCCGCGGGGTCGCGGATCACCCGAGAGGCGCTGCTCGCCGCCGACGCGGCACTGGCCGCAGAAGTGCGCGGCGACGGTCCGGATGGTGGGCCGCCGATGGGTGCCGATCTGCTGCGGGTGCAGGCGCAGGCGTGGTCGATCGCGCTCGATCAGGACGGCGCCGAACCACGGGAGCGGATGACCGAGCGCAAACGCTCCTTCACGCTCGGCGCCCCGACCGACGGGGGCGTCCCGTGCCGGGGGAACCTCATGCCCGAGGTCGCCGCGCAACTGCAGATGATCTTCGACGCGCACAGCAACCCGGCCTACCACGGCGTCCGGTTCGCAGAAGAGTTCCCCGGCGGCGGGGAACCCGATGACGCGGTGGTTCCGCGCGACTTCCGGACGCGCGCGCAGCAGCAGCACGATGCGCTCGCGAGCGCCCTGTCGGTCGCGGCGTCCAGTGGGCTGCTGCCCACGATCGGCGGCGCCGCCCCCACCCTGATCGTGTCCGTCCGGGAAGAAGACGCCCAACGCGGGGAGGGGTACGCGCACGCGCAGGGCTGCGACCTGCCGCTCGGAATGGCCGCGGCGCAGCACATCGGGTGCGCCGGCACCATCCAGCGGATCACGTCCCGCGACGACGGCCGCATCGTCCGGATCGGCATCGAGGAACGCGTCTTCAACCGGCACCAGCGCCGCGCGATCGCCCTCCGCGACGGCGGGTGCATCATCCCCGGCTGCGGCATCCCCGCCGGCTGGTGCGAAATCCACCACGTTCTCGAGCACGTCAACGGCGGACCCACCCACACCGACAACGGGGTGCTGCTCTGCTGGTTCCACCACCGCTTCATCGACTGGCACGGATGGAAGATCCGGATGAACCACGGCGTCCCCGAAGTACGCGCACCCAGCTGGTGCGACGCCACCCTCCGATGGCGCCCCGTCACCAGCTCGAAAACCCGACTCCACGACGCCGTCCTCCGGCAATGAGCCCGGCCGGTGCTCCGATCGCCCTGGTCCGAACTCGCCGCGGAATGCGTCGCCGATTCCGCGGCCCCGGCCGGAATCCGCGCCTATCGAATGCGGCCGTGGCTGTCAGGGCTTTCGTGCAGCGGGCTCGGCGCCGTCCGGCCGTGTGGCGGCCGCGCCCGTCATCCGCAGCAGCGTCGTGGCGGTGAGCGCGCCGGCCGCCAGGATCCCGGCGAGCACCACGAGCTGGAACCGGCCCGCCTCGAAGGGCGACGCGCCCGCGAAGATCGCGCCGACGAACGCACCGGGCAGCACGACGATCCCGGTCGTGCGGGTCTGGTCGATCGAGGGCAGCAGCGAGGTGCGGATCGCCCCCCGGGCGAGGTCGCGCGTGGACTCCCATGGTGTCGCGCCGAGGGCCAGCCAGCCCTCGACCTCGTCCCAGTGATCGTGCACGGCTGCGCGGTGGATCCGCTGGGTGAGGATGGCGACGGTCATCGTGTTGCCGATGATGATCCCGCCGATCGCCAGGGCGTAGCGGGGCGAGAGCTCGATAGCCCCGCTGGCGAACGCGACAGTCATGACCACGAGCGGACCGAGGAGCATCGAGAGGGCGAGCGGGCCCACGGCCCGCAGCGGCGTCGCCGCCCGTCTGGCCGCGGTCCAGATGGCGGCGACGAGCATCACGACCAGCCCGAGCGCCACCCACAGCGGATCCTGGATGATCCCGGTCAGCACGAGGCTCAGTGCCGTGAGCTGCAGCGCCGCCCGCGCGACCGCCCACACCCCTGACCATGGACTCGGCACCCGCATGATCACGAGTGCCGTAGTGGCGATGCCCGAGAGCGCGGCGACGGCGATCAGCGTCGTCAGCCACGGCGGAAGGGCGTCCATGGACCCGACCTTAGATCACGCGCCGACCCCAGATCACCGTCGACGCTGTGCCGCGGCATCCGGTGTCAGTCGTCGATGAGGTGATAGACGACTGTGCGGTGGATGCTGTCGACCGACTCCACCTGGTACCCTCGCGCGATCAGGAACGCGACATCGTCGGGAACAGCGGATGTCGCGGGCAGCTCGATCGCCCACACATCGGTGGAGCCGAGTCGGGCGCCGATGTCCCGGTTCGGGTAGACGGCATCCCACAGTCCGCGGCGCTCCACATACGGCGTCTTGAGGGCGACATCATCAAGGCCGGCGAAGTCGGACGGGTACAGATTCAGCGCCAGCCGAGGATCGCGGGAGGGTTTGGTGGACTGGTCGAACAGCACCACGTCGCTGAGGGCCGCATGGTCGTGCACGAACGCCGCCGCGCCCCGCAGGTCGCTGCCGCCGTCCTTGGCCCACGGCGTGCGCTGGCCGACGTAGACCGGCAGGCAGAGCGCGATCAGCAGTACGACCAGTAGGCCGCCGACCAGCGTCTGGCGCGCCGGAGCGAAGAGGGCCATCACCGCAGAGATCCCGAGTGCGATGAGGATCGCAGCCGCGGGTGTGCTGAACGAGAGGTACCGCACGTTGTAGAGCGGAGCGACGAACGCGTTGCCGATCAGCACCAGCCCGGTCGGGACCACGAGCCAGAGGAGCGTGAGGATCGTCAGCGCTCCGCGGGCGCCCGCGTGCGTGCGGCGCCGGGTCGCCGTCGCGGCGAACCACAGTGCCGCGACGAGGATGAGCGCCCAGGCCAGGATCGCCGCGGGCGCTGCGCCGAACCACTGACTGGTGAGGACGTGGGCGACGGTCGCGTAGTCGCGGTGCTCGAGGAAGCGGATCTGTTTGCGCTCGAGGTAGGCGACCAGCACGATCGGGGCGGCGAGTGCAAGCGCCCGGGCGGCCGCGAGCGCCCAGCCCCGCACGTACGCCCTCGAACGCCGGTGCAGCAGTGCGACGTACCCGCCGTGCACGATCAGCAGCAGCCCGAGGTAGAGGAAGAGGTAGATGCCTGCGGCGATCGCCGCGGTGTAGGCCCACCACCACCGCGAGCCGCTGCCTTCTCGGAGGGCACGCACGAGCAGCACCGTCAGCCACACCGCCGCCGCGGCGGCGAAGGCGTACGAGCGGGCCTCCGTCGCCAGATAGGTCGAGCGGGGGAGCACGATGCAGACGATGCCGGCGAGGATCGCGAGCCGCGGTCCCGCGAACTCCCGCGCGAGCATCACGGTGCCCGCCACCATCAGCCCGACGGCGATCGCGCTCGGCAGTCGCGTCGCGAGCTCGGAGGTGCCGAACAGCGAGATCCAGACGTGCAGCAGGGCGTAGTAGACGCCGTGCACCGCATCGACCCTGGACAGTTCGGTCACCAGGCCGTCGAGCGGACGGGACGCCGACATGACGCTGGCCGCCTCGTCGCCCCAGTAGGAGGGGATCCACGAACCGGTGAAGCCGACGACCACTCCGATGGCCCCGAGGGTCAGCGCCGGATCTGCTTTCCGCATGCGGGATCGCGTGGTGGTGGGAGTGCGCGGGAGGTGAAGTTCCAGCATCCGTCCTCCTCCCCTCGGCCGAAGTCCTGCGCTCACGATGACCCCGAAAGTTATGAGCCTCCTGGAGGAGACACGTCGGGGGATGAGAAGAAGTTCAGGAACGCCGATTACCTCAACGAGGGCGTCGGGCTCGGCCTCACCGAGGACGAGACCCGCGAAGTGATGGACGGCGAGCCCGGCGTGCAGGCCGGGATCTTCGTCTACGACACGCATCCCACGCGCAGCTTCCCCGGCGACGCGCTTCCGGCGTAAAGCGGCACGTCGATCAGGCGTGCACGGCGGCGTCGTCGGCTCCTTCCTTGGCCCAGTCGGTGGCGCCGAACCAGTCGACCACCACGACGTTCTCGTCGCCGACCACCCAGGCGTCGTGACCCTGCGGCAGGCTCGTGACATCGCCCGGCCCGGCGATGAACTCGGTGCCGTCCGCCATCCGGATCCCCAGTCGGCCGTGCACGTGGTACTGGAAGTGCGCGGCCTCGCACAGATCGGTGCCGGCGATCGGCTTGACGTCGTTCGACCAGCGCCACCCGGGCTCGAGGACCAGGCGCCCGATGACGGAGTCGCCGACGTTCAGGATGTCGGCGTGTCCGTGCGGGAACTCCCGGACCTCCGATGGCGAGCGGAAGCTCTCGTGCTCCACTGTCTGCATGACTCCTCCTTGAATCAACTGTCTACCTACTAGTAGACAGAGAGATTGTCTACCTATCTGCAGGTAGGCGCAAGGGCGGGGTCGCGACTATCGTGGAGACGTGGCAGCGACAGCGACCGTCGACACGGCGACCAGGATCCTCGACGTGGCCGAGGAGCTCGTGCAGACGCGCGGCCTCAACGCCATGAGCTACGGGCACGTGTCGGCCCGGGTGGGCATCACCAACGCCTCGCTGCACTACCACTTCCCTGCGAAAGCGGATCTGACGACCGCCCTGGTCGTGCGCTACTCCGAGCGCTTCTTCGCGGCTCTCGACGAGATCGAGCGGACGAAGCCCGATGTCGGCGACCGCCTGCGCGCCTATGCCCACGTCTACGCCGCGGTGCTCGCCAGTGGGCGGATGTGCCTCTGCGGCATGCTCGCGTCCGACTTCGAGACGCTCTCGCCTACGGTTCGGGATCACGTGTCGGCGTTCTTCGAGCACAGCTACGCCTGGCTCGAGCGCATCATCGACGAGGGAGTGGCCGGAGGGGGGCTGCCGGCTCCGGTGTCGTCCCGGGCGACGGCCGAGGCGCTGGTCGCCGGGCTCGAAGGAGCAATGCTGGTCTCCCGCCCGTCCAGCGAGCCGGGCAGGTTCGAGGGGATCGCTGACGCGCTGCTTGCCTCGATCGGCGTTCCGGCGCGCAGCTGAGTCAAACGACAGAAGAGCCCACGCCGGCCGGCTGCGCCTTGGTCGGTGCCGCCCAGGTGTCCCCCTGGCCTGGCACGATCGCGATCTCATCCGGCTCGACGATGCGACCGTCCGCCCCGCGGAACGCCAGATCGAGAGCGGCGCCGTCGCTCGCATCGACGATCCTCGAGCCAGGGCCGGTGGGCGCGGCGTCGAACCGGTCGTTCCATTCGAGGATGGCCGCGATCACGACCTGCAGCCCACGCCCAGCCTCGGTCAGGTGATAGCTGGACCGCTCACGGCTGCCGGCCTCGCGGTAGGCGCGCTTCTCCAGGATCCCCGACTCGACGAGGGAGGCGAGGCGTGCCGTCAGGATGTCGGTGGGCGCGCCGAGCGACTCGCGGAATTCTGAGAAGCGCGTGCGGCCGCGCAGAGCGTCGCGCACGATCAGCAGCGCCCACTTCTCGCCCACGATGTCGAGCGTGCGCACGACCTGGCAGCGGGGCTCGGGGGTGATGTGGCGCGGACTCAGCCGCCCACCCTTCGCTCGCGTCCGGGGCGCCGGGCGCTTCTCGCGTCGCGGGGCACGTTCTGGTCGGCCGCTGCCGTGCTGGCGCTGTGCCTGTGGTCGAGCGGCGCGCCGAGCGTCCTTTACCCGCTGTACGCGCAGCGCTGGGCGCTCACTCCCACGGTCACGACCGCGGTCTTCGGCACTTACCCGCTCGCGCTGATCGTCACGCTCGTGCTCTTCGGCGGGATTTCGGATGTCGTCGGCCGGCGCCGCGCCATGATGTTCGGGGTGGCCCTGATCGCGGCATCCGCCGTCGTGTTCGCCTCGGCGAGCGGCGTGGGCTTCCTCTTCATCGGCCGTGTGCTGCAGGGCGCGGGCACCGGACTCGCGCTGAGCGCGGCCAGCGCAGCGCTCGTCGAGCACAACATCTCGAGCAACCCGAGGGTCGCCAGTTCGCTCGCGACGGCCTCGACCTCGACGGGCCTCACACTCGCACTCATCGTCTCGGGCATCCTGGCCCAGCTCACCCCGCTGCCGCTGGTCTGGAGCTATCTCGTGCTGCTCGGCCTCGGCCTCGTCGTGCTCGCCGCACTCTGGGCGACACCGGACGACCGGCCGAGTGACGCCGCCCCGTGGCGCCCCCAGCCTCTTCGGGTTCCCGCCGGCATCCGTCGAGTGTTCGTCATCGCCACCATCTCCGTGTCGATCGCCTACTGCGTCGGAGCGATCTTCCTCTCGCTCGGCGCGCTGATGGTGCGCCAGTTCGCGCACACCACCGACATGATCGTCATCGGCGGGCTCCTGGGCGTGTCATCGCTCGCGATCGGCGTCACCGCGCTCCTGCTCTCACGGGTGCCCGCCCACGTGGCGGTCTGGGTGGGGGCGGGGCTCTCGCTCGTGGGGCTCACGATCATGGCCGCCGTCGCCGCGACCGGGTCGATCGCACTCTTCCTGGTGTGGTGCCTCGTGGGCGGCGTCGCCTACTCCTTCGCGTTCACCGGGGGGCTCGGCTTGATCAACCGCTTCGCTCCGGCTCACCACCGTGGGGCGACGCTGTCGCTGCTCTACCTCTTCGCGTACCTCCTCCAAGCGCTCACCGCTATCGGAGCGGGCGCGCTCGCGACCGCCCTCGGCCTCGGGACTGCAGTGGACATCATGGCGCCCATGCTCGGCATGCTGTGCGTCGCCGCGCTCGTTCTGGCGACGGTCGACGTCGTGGTCGTGCGTCGCGTCGCCCGGGTCGGCTGAGCGACCGGCGGCCGATCGCGGTCAGTGCTCGGTGCGCGACGGTGCGGTGCCCCGGCCGCGTTCGGCAGCCCAGATCGCCAGCTCCACCCGGTTGCGGGCGCCGATCTTGGTCATGATGCTCGCGATGTGCGTCTTGACGGTGCTGAGCGAGATGTGCAGCTCTCGGCCGACCTCGGTGTTGCCGAGCCCGCGGGCGACTGCTGCCAGCACATCCTCCTCGCGGTCGGTGAGGGGCGTCGCAGGCGGCGCGCCGGCGGGCGCGGACCGGGTGAAGGCCGCGATGAGCCGCAGCGTGACATTCGGGTCGATGAGGGCGTCGCCGCGCGCGGCGGCATGGACCGCCTCGCGCAGGAGCGTCGCGCCGGCGTTCTTCAAGAGGAATCCGCGGGCCCCGGCGCGCAGCGCCTCGTACACGTACTCGTCGAGGTCGAAGGTCGTGATGACGACGACGGGAATCGGATCCGCCACGCCAGGGCCGGCGAGCATGCGCGTCGCCGCGAGGCCGTCGAGCACCGGCATCCGGATGTCCATGAGGCAGACGTCGGGTCTGAGTGTGCGCGCGAGCGCCACGGCCTCCGCCCCGTCGGCGGCCTCACCGGCCACTTCGATGTCGGGCTGCGCGTCGAGGATCATCCGCAGCCCCGTGCGCACGAGTTCCTGATCGTCGGCGATCAGCACGCGCACGCTCACGATGAGCGCACGACCAGGGGGAGCACCGCCGTGACCACCCACCCACCGCCTTCGAGGGGGCCGGCCTCGCAGGTGCCGCCGAGGAGTGCGGCGCGCTCGCGCATGCCGGTGGTGCCGTAGCCGGCTTTCGCGGATGCCGCCGGCCCGCCATCGTCGCGGACCTCGAGGCGCACCTGCTCGGCGTCGACCCGCACGAGCACATCCACCCGGGTGGCGTGGCGGGCGTGGCGACGCGCGTTGGTGACCGCCTCCTGGGCGAGCCGGAAGAGGGCCGTGGCAACCGACCGTGGCACGGCCGTGACATCGCCCTGAACCTGCACGTCGACGACGAGGTAGCCGTTCGGCTGCGCCAGCCCGCGCACATCGTCGATGCCCGGGCTCGGCATCCGCTCCGCCAGGTCGGTGTCATCGTCGCGGCGCAGGACGCGCACCATCGCCCGCATCTCGTCGAGCGTGCGGGATGCCTCGCTCTCGATGACCTGCAGCATCGCTGCGGCCGCAGCCGGGTCGTCGGGGGCCACCGCCGTGCCCGCCTGCGCCTGGATCGCGATCGCGGAGACGTGGTGGGCGACGGTGTCGTGCAGGTCGCGCGCGAACTGCTCGCGCTCGAGCAGGCGCATGCGGTCGAGCTCGCGGCCGCGGGCGCTCGCCCGCCACCGGAAGGTGAGGCCGAGGGTGCTCGTCGCGACCAGCACGGCGAGGCCGCCGATCACGTCGCCGGCCGTCGGGCTCTCGATGATGAAGGTGACCGCGGTCCCGGCGAGGAGGATCGCACCGCCGATCACCATCGCCCGGCCGTCGCCCCAGCGCATGAGCGCGTAGATCAGGATCAGGAAGTACGCAGTGGTGAACAGCTGCGGGTCGCCGCCGGTCACGAGACCCACGACCGATTCGGTCACGAAGGCGACCGCCAGCATCGTGAGCGGCCGGGTGCGACGCCACAGCAGGGTCGGCACGAGCACGATCAGCACCGCCGCCCACAGCCACCGCCATGGCACCTCCGCGCGACTGGCCGCCTCGAGCACGACGAGCGGGGGCAGCACCCCGACGAGCGCCCAGTCCCGCCACACCCGTCGGGGCGGCGCAGGGGACGCCGCCGGCGCATCCCACAGCGCGCGCACCGGGCTGGTCATGCCCTCATGATAGGCGCGCACGTCGGGCCGGCCGGGGGCTGCGGGCAAGCGCGGATCCGCCGCTGCGCCGGGCGCGACGCCGGATGACGACCTCGGCCACGGCGAGGTTGACGACCCAGCCCGCGCCCATGAGCACCGCATGCATCGCCTGGCCGGGCTCTCCGAAGAAGAGCGTCCATGGGAGGAAGGTGAAGACCTGGGTGCCTGCCCCCAGCCCGATCGCATAGGCGCGGGTCATCCAGGCGCTGTGCGTACGCACGTCGCCGCGCCGGATCGCCAGGACGGCGACCACGATGGCGATCGCCATGGTCGTGGCGAAGCCGATCCGCATGACGAACAGCGCGGGCCCGTTCGACGCCGGCAGCTGGTAGAAGAGGGTCATCCAGAGTGCGGACAAGGCGGATGCCAGCCCCGCCGGTGCGACGATCCGCCCGGCGATCCGGTGCCAGCGGCGCCGCCGCAGCGACGGTGCGAATTGGAGCGCGCCGAGCAGCAGGAACGTGCTCGAGCCGATGATGTGGATCACCACGGGGACGGGCGAATCGAAGAATCGGGCGTTCGCGGCGGTGACCGCAGCCCCACTGGCGAGCTCCGTGACGCGCATCGCGCCAGCCAGGATCGGCACGAGGCTGAGCGCGATCAGCCCGGCCGGCGCGAGCCATTCGGGGCGGCCCTTGCGTTGCACGGTGTCTGGGGACGCGGGCTCGAAGGGCGGTGCGGAGAGAGCGGATGCCTCGGTCATAGGCCCAGGCTCACGGCATCCGAATCCCGCCACATCGGCCGTTCGGCTCGATCTGCCTCGCCCGATCGGCCGACCCGCCGGCAGGTCAGAGGACACCCCCCGCGGAGTGCCATAATCGTGTCTGCCGCTCGGCATCTCATGTCGCGCTCAGGCGCCGGAACGGGGCCACGATGTCCGTATCTTCACTCGAGGCACTGCCGCCGGATCTGACCACCACGAGGGCCCAGCGCGCCAAGCGCTGGCTGCTGGATGGGCTCGTCGACGCCAAGGGAACCCATGAGGGCCCGCATGCGCGCGAGACGGGCAGAACGCATTCGTGGTGGCAGGTGATGTGCCTGACCGGTGTCGACTACTTCTCGACGCTCGGGTATCAGCCGGCGATCGCCGCCCTCGCGGCAGGGCTGCTTTCGCCGTTCGCTACGATCGTGCTCATTCTGCTGACCCTGTTCGGGGCGCTGCCGGTGTATCGCCGCGTGGCCCGCGAGAGCTTCAACGGGTCGGGGTCGATCGCCATGCTGGAGCACCTGCTGCCGTGGTGGGCGGGCAAGGTGTTCGTCCTCGTCCTGCTGGGGTTCGCGGCGACGGACTTCATGATCACCATCACGCTGTCGGCTGCGGACGCGACCGCGCATGCCGTCGAGAACCCGTTCGCTCCGGAATGGTTCGATGGTGCCCAGGTGCCCCTCACCCTGTTCCTGGTCGCACTGCTCGGAGCCGTCTTCCTGAAGGGATTCAAGGAGGCGATCGGCATCGCCGTGGTGCTGGTCGGGGTGTTCCTCGCGCTCAACCTCGTGGTGATCGTGGTGGCGCTCGTGCACGTGGGGGAGCATCCGATCGTGGCCGCCGACTGGTGGGGAGCGCTGAACACGCAGTACGGCAGTCCGTGGATGATGATCGGGATCTCGCTGATCGTGTTCCCGAAGCTCGCCCTGGGCCTGTCCGGCTTCGAGACCGGTGTCGCGGTGATGCCGCAGATCAAGGGGAGCGACACCGACACCCCGGCGAACCCCGCGGGACGGATCCGAGGCGCCAATCGGCTGCTGACGACGGCGGCGCTCATCATGAGCTCGTTCCTGATCACTTCCAGCATCGTCACCACCTTCCTCATCCCGCAGGAGGAGTTCCAGCCGGGGGGCAGCGCCAATGGACGAGCTCTTGCATACCTCGCTCACGAATATCTCGGGGAAGTGTTCGGGACGGTCTACGACATCAGCACGATCTGCATCCTCTGGTTCGCCGGAGCCTCCGCGATGGCGGGACTGCTGAACCTGGTGCCGCGGTACCTTCCCCGCTACGGCATGGCTCCGCACTGGGCGCGTGCGGTGCGTCCGCTGGTGCTCGTCTTCACCGCGATCGCCTTCCTCATCACTATCGTGTTCGACGCGGATGTCGATGCGCAGGGCGGCGCCTACGCGACGGGCGTGCTCGTCCTGATCACGTCGGCGTCGGTTGCGGTCGCTCTGTCGGCGCGCCGCAAGAAGGAGCGGGCACTCACTGTCGGCTTCGCGGTCATCACCCTCGTCTTCCTCTATACGACGGTGCTCAACGTGATCGAGCGGCCTGACGGGATTCGCATCGCAGCCCTGTTCATCGTCGGAATCATGACGATCTCAGCGGTGTCGCGCGTTCAGCGGTCGTTCCAGATCCGCGCGACGACCGTCACTCTCGACGCGACCGCACTGCGATTCGTCGACGAGGATGCCGAGCGTGGTGAGATCCGGATCGTCGCGAACGAGCCCGACGACGGAAGCCTCGCGGAGTACCGCGAGAAGGACGCCGACGAACGCCGTTACTCGCACATCCCCCGCAAGGCGAAGATCATCTTCCTCGAGGTGCATCCGACCGACTCGTCGGAATTCGAAGAGGACCTCGTCGTCGAAGGGGTCGAGAAGCATGGGTACCGCGTGCTCACGGTGCGCAGCGCGAACGTCCCGAACACCCTCGCGGCGGTCCTCCTCGAAATCCGCGATCGCACCGGCGTGATGCCCAGCGCCTACTTCGAATGGACCGAAGGCAACCCGGTCTCCAACATGCTGAAGTTCCTGCTCTTCGGCTCAGGCGAGGTCGCCCCCGTCACCCGCGAGGTGCTCCGCGAGGCGGAGCGGGACGCCAAACGGCGCCCGATCATCCACGTGAGCTGACTGCGGCAGCCCTCAGCGCTCGACGAGCGCGGCGAGCTGGCCGGTGACGGCACCCCACCCCTCGAAGAAGCCGAGCGTTTCGTGGCGGTCGCGCGACGCCTCGTCGGGGTGCCGCACGACCACTCGGTAATCGGTGCCGTCGGGGTGATCCAGCATCCGGATCTCCGCCGTCATCGCGACCGGCGCGGGCGTGGCCGGTCGCCACGTGCTGTCGATCGCATTCGTGAAGACGATGCGCTCGCCCCATTCCGCAGCGAGGAAGCAGGCGTCCATGTGCGGGACGAAGGCGACGCCGTCCTCGCTCATCGAGGTGACGAACGCGCCACCCCCCGCGACGACGAGGTGCTCGACCCGGCACACCAGGGGCGCGGGCAGCCACCACTTGGCGAGGCTCTTCGGGTCGGTCCATGCCGCCCACACGTCGGCGCGCGGGGCGCGGATGACGCGGTCGAAGCTGAGGTCCAGGTCGGTGTTCATTGCTCCTCCTTCAGAGCCTTCCGAGGCCCATCCCGACGATGACGACGCCGATCACTACCCCGATGATGCTCGTGATCGCCTCCCCGTTGCGGATCAGCCAGTCGCGCCCGGACACCAGCTTGGGCTCGGTGCGCTCGGGGGCCGCGATCGTTGCGATGATCGGCACGGCGACGGTGGATGCCGCGATCACGGTGTAGATGGCGAGGGCGATGAGCGCATCGGTCAGTGTGTCCGCGTCGGCCCGCACCGTCAGGCCGGCAGCCACGGCGATGAGCAGGGCCTTGGGGCGGATGTTCAAGACGAGCGCGAGACCGAGGGATGACCACGGACCGAGCGACCCGCTCGACTTCAGCCAGTTCGGAATCGGGGTGGCCGCCCGCTTGCGTGCGCGCCGGAACGAGAAGATCGCCAGGACGATCAGCGCCGCGCCGATGATGATCTCGAGGGCGCCGATGACGGTGTCGGGCCGCCGGGGCGAGCGCGCGGCGGGCACTGCCTGGGCGACGAGCGTGCAGAGCGCCGCCACGACGAAGATCCCCGCGACCCAGCCGATCAGGAAGGGCATGGCCGAGCGTGACCGGTTCGGCGAGAGCAGGATGAACAGGGTCGCGAGGATCGGCACCGCGCTGAGCGCGAGCGCCACCGCGAAGGGGAGCAGATGGCCGATGGCCTGCATCCGATCCTCCTCTCACGCTCTCGGCTAGTCTGCCMGATCGCGGCCTCAGCCGTGCGCGCGGCTAAGGGAGAAGGGGGATCCGCTTCCGTGCGGACTGGACGTGGTCGAGCATGTGGGCCGCCGCCGCGTTCTTCTGGCCCGCGATGATCGCCTCGGCGACGCGGGCGTGCTCGGCGATCGTGATCAGGCCGCGCTCCCGCTCCATCGCCACGCGGAGTTCGGTATCGCCGATATCAGACCCCTCCGCCGCGCGGAGGTGGGCGAGCCCCACCTGGGTCACGCGATAGACATGCAGCTGGAAGTGGGCGCGGGTGTACGCATCGCTGACGAAGGGGCTCCGCGCCATCTGCGCGATCATGTGGTGGAACCGCTCGTCGTGCCGGGAGAGCCCGCCGTACGTCTGGTCGAGGTCGAGGTCGAGGGAGTCTCGTCCACGCTCGATCTCGGCCATCAGTGCGGTGGAGTCGTCGTCGGTCCGCTGCTCCGCGGCCCGCGCCGACATCCAGGGTTCCAAGAGCTCGCGGAACCGGAAGAGGTCGTCGACCTCGTCGGCCGTCAGCAGCTCGGTGGCGCTGTAGCCGCGCAGTGGCTGCTTGACGACCAGAGCGTCAGACTCGAGTCGGGCGAGTGCCTCGCGAACCGGAGTCTGGGAGACATCGAGTTCGCGTGCGATGGAGTCGATGTTGATGCGCTGCCCGGGCGGAATCGTGTGATCGAGCAGCATGGCTCGAATCGAATCGTAGGTTCCGTCGGAGAGGACAGACCGCGCAGGACGTCTCGACCCGCTCTCCGCGGCGGATGCGGTGCTCGCCATCATCATCTCGATTCACTCTCGCGGGAGCGGCCGATTGACCCCCGGATAGATCGCCCCCAAAAGCGATGCCGTATTTCCCATAGTATTCGGCGGCTCTGAAACGGCGAGGCATCCGGCTTCGGAAGAATTACTTCCTATTTCGCTCGAATCCTATACTATAGGATCGTGCAGATCACCTCGGTCGAAGTTGTCAGAGTTCGCGTCCCGGCGCAGGACCCGCCGTTCTTGTGGCGGGACGGGCTGCCCGGTTCGGATCCGGCAGTCGAAGGCGCATGGCTCGTATTGCGCACCGACGATGGGATCGTCGGGTTGAGCTTCAGCAACCGCGGGGTGATCCTCGAAGACCTGGTCGACCGCCGGCTCCGCGCCGAGCTCATCGGACAGGACCCGCTGGCCCGCGAGTACCTCTGGCACCGGCTCTGGGAGCTCGACCGCATCGAGCGCTTCCCTGTGCACGTCATGGGTGTCGTCGATGTGGCGATCTGGGACATCGGCGCGAAGGCCGCGCGCCTCCCGCTGTTCCAGCTGCTCGGCTCCTTCCGCTCCGCCATCCCCGCCTACGCGTCGACTGTCACCTTCGGCTCCATCGAGGAGTACCTGGATGTCGCGGACCAGTGCCTCGAGCTGGGATTCCCCGCGATCAAGCTGCATGCCTGGGGTGACGCTCGCCGCGACGCACGCCTCTCGGAGGCGCTCCGGGAGCACGTCGGCCCTGATATTCCGCTGATGTACGACGGTTCGGCGGGATTCGACCTGCTCGATGCGACCTACCTCGGCCGCGCACTGACCGACGCGGACTACCTCTGGTACGAGGAGCCGATGAAGGAGTTCAACATCGGCGCCTACAAGGCGCTCGGCGAGCGGGTCGGCATTCCCCTCCTCGTCTGCGAGGTGGCCGAAGGCGCGCACATGACCGCCGCGGACTTCATCGCGAGCGGGTGCGCCTCGGCCGTCCGCACGAGCGCCGCCCTGCGCGGGGGCGTGACCGGCGCGATGCGCATCGCCCACCTCGCCGACGCGCACCTGCTGCGTGCCGAGGTGCACGGCGGCGGCGTCGTCGCACAGCACCTGTGCATGGCCATCAAGAACAACACGTACTACGAGGCGCTCGTGGTCTCGAACCCGGTGACCCGGCCGCGCGAAGTCGGGCCGGATGGCCTCGTCCACGCGCCGCTCACGCCGGGCGTCGGATGGGAGAGCGAGTGGGAGCTGGACGGCCCCCCGCGCGAGCTCCTGGACATCGATGCGGTCGCAGCTTCGTGGTCCGACACTGTCAGCGAGGAGGAAATCGCCCATAGGATATAGGAAACGGTAGTCCCAGGCATCCGTCCCACAGTCCCTTCAACGACGAAGGCGCTCGACCTTCGTCGTCCACAGCCCAGCATGAATGGAACGACATGAAGAAACGACTTGCAATCTCGATGGCGCTCATCGCGGCCATCGGTCTGACCGGATGCGCGGCCGGCGATGACGCCCCCGCCGCCGGCGAAACCCCCAAGCTCCTGGTCTGGGTGGACTCCGTCCGCGAGCCCGCCGGCAAGGCCTACCAGGAATCGGTGAAGGGTGACGTCGATGTCACCGTCGAGGTGTTCGACACCGCGGAGCTCCTCACCAAGATCGCCCTGTTCAACACGACCGGAAGCGGCTGGCCCGACGTGGTGTTCGCCGGGGCGCCCAACGATGTGGCCATCCTCGCCGAGCCGAACAACGGCTACGCGGCCAACCTCTCCAAGACCGTCGACAAGTCCGTCTTCGACGACTACAACGGCGCCAACGACTGGTGCCTCATCGACGGCAGCTACTACTGCCTGAAGAACGACCTGGCGCAGACCGTGCTCTGGTACGACAAGCCCGTGTTCGAGGAGCTCGGACTCACCGTGCCCACGACGATGGAGGAGTTCGCCACCGAGGCGATGAAGCTCAAGGGCACCGGGTACGTCGCCGGCGCCATCGGCGACGCGAACTACTACGCCTCGTACCTCTGGCCGAGTGGCTGCCCGATGACTTCCACGGAGGACAGCACCACGGTGCGCATCGATCCCGATGCGGAGGAGTGCACGCGGGTGTCCGAGCTGGTGCAGCCGCTCGTCGATGCGGGAGTCCTCGACATCCGCTCGTCATTCGACGCCGGCTTCCTCGCCGACGTGGCGCAGAAGGGCAAGGTCGCCATGACCTTCGGTCCGTCCTGGTTCGGTGAGTTCGTCCTCCGTCCCGAGAGCTCGTGGGCGATCCCCGCGGGTCACGTCGCCGCGGCGCCGATGCCCAAGTGGGACGGCAACGACAAGGCGTACTCGGGCGAATGGGGCGGCGGCGTCTGGATGGCGTCCTCGCACTCGAAGTTCCCGGAGGCAGCGGCCGAGGCGGTCACCTTCCTCGCGACCGACCCCACGATGATGACCGACTCGGTCACGTTCCCGGGCTCGGAGCCGGCGTTCAAGGCATGGTCGGGCCGCGTCAGCGGTGACGAGTACTACGCCGAAGACCCGATCCCCGCGATGGTGCAGCAGGCCACGCTGATCAACCCGGGCGAGAACGCGGTCCGGTACGACATCCAGGGCCAGATCGGCTCGGTGCTGCAGACGGAGATCAACGCCGGTACGCCGCTCGCCGATGCCGTGCGCAAGTTCCAGGAGTCGCTCATCCAGCTCGCACCCGGTGCCGGCTACAAGGTCGTCCAGTAACACGCTGGTCACCGTATCCGCCCCTGCAGGGCCGGCGCCGCAAGGTGCCGGCCCTGCATGGGCAACGTAGAAAGGCTCGGTAACGCAATGGCGCGTTCGCGCATACAACGGAGAGGTGCCCTGGCGGGGGCCCTCATGTTCGCCCCGTATCTCGTCCTGCTCATCGCCTTCGGCATCGTCCCGGTGGTGATGGCGTTCTTCACCGCACTCAAGCCATCGCTCGCCAACCCGGCCGGCGGCTTCCTGAACTACCTCCTCGTGATCCAGGACTTCCGGTTCCTGCCGGCGCTGACGAACGTCGCCACGTTCCTGGTGATCTACGTTCCGCTCATGGTCTTCGCCGTCGCCGCGATGTCGCTGCTGCTCGACGCGATCCGCTCGAAGTGGACAGTCTCGCTGCGCGCCGCGTACATCGTGCCCGCCTCGATCTCCGGCGCGGTCGCGATCCTCGTCTGGTACTTCATGCTCGAGCCGACCTACAGCCCCTACTCCGACCTGCTGGCCGCGCTCGGGATCACCTCGGGCAGCCAGATCTGGAACACCGGCAACCTGGTCTGGATCTTCGTGCTGATGGCGTTCTTCACCGGTGCGGGCAACTGGATCATCGTGCAGTACGGGTCGCTGCAGTCGATCCCGGACGAGATCCTCGAGGCCGCGCGCATCGACGGGGCGAACGCCTTCCAGATCGGCGTGCAGATCAAGCTGCCGCTCATCCGGCGCTACCTCATCTACATGGCGATCCTGACCTTCGCGGCCGGACTCCAGATCTTCGTCGAGCCGTACCTGATCTCTTCCACGGTCTATCCCGGACTCGCCGACAACTGGTCGCTCAACCAGCTGAGCTACTCCTTCGCCTTCCAATCCGCGAACCTCGGGGCATCCGCCGCGCTGTCGCTCATGCTGCTGGTCGTGTGCATCATCGCGGCGCTCGTCGCGATCTTCCGCACCGACTTCTTCGACGAAGGCCGAACCGCGACCAAGAGACCGAACCGAGCTGAACGGCGTGCCGCCGTGCAGGTGGGGAGCGCGATATGACCATCACCCGCACCATCGTCACGCCCAAGACCGGCGGCGACCCCGTGGCCAGGCGACGCTCGCCGGCGGTGAACGTCCGTGGACTGCCTGGGCGGATCATCACGTGGCTCCTGCTCATCGCGTTCGCCGTGTTCAGCGTGGTTCCGATGATCTGGCTGATCCTCGCTCCCTCCAAGAGCGCCGACCAGCTGACCTCGATGTCGCCGTTCGCGTTCGGATCCTTCGAGCAGTACGCCATCGCCTGGAACAACCTCATGCTGTTCCAGGACGGCCGACTCTTGACCTGGGTCTGGAACTCGGTCTGGTACACCGCGCTGATCGTCCTGTTCTCGTGCGCGACGGCGATCCTCGCGGGCTACGCCCTGGCCGCCACCCCGATCCCATTCCGCCGGTCCCTGCTGATCACGACCCTCGTCGCGATGATCGTGCCGCCGGTCGCGCTCGTGCTGCCGCTGTTCATCGAGGTCAACGCGCTCCGGATCTACAACACGCCGTGGGCGATCATCCTGACGAGCTCGTTCTATCCGTTCGGCGTCTTCCTCGCGTACATCTACTTCTCGACCTCGATTCCCAAGGAGCTGTACGAGGCCGCGCGCATCGATGGATCGGGGGAGTTCGGCACCTTCTGGCGCGTGGCGCTCCCGCTGTCGAAGGGGCTGCTCGGCATGCTCGCGTTCTTCAGCTTCACGGCGACGTGGGTGAACTACTTCCTCCCCTATGTCATGGTGAACTCCGGCGAGCTGCTGACACTTCCGGTGGGGCTCGGGGTGCTGTTCAGCGCGACGCCGGCGCTGAACCCCGGCATCGGCGCCAGCATCCTGCCCATCCGTCAACCCGAGATCGCGCTCGCCGGTTTGATCGTCGCGATCCCGATCCTGATCGTCTTCATCGCGTCATCGAGGCTGCTGGTGCGCGGTGTGCTCGCCGGGTCGGTGAAGAGTTAACGATCCGGCCGGAGTCGTCGCGGTCGACCTGGGCAAGACCACCTGCCGGGTGCGCATCGTCGCCGGCGGCTCGCAGAGCGAGCTGTCCGGCCCGGGCGCGCCCGGCTTCGGCTCCCACCTCGGCAGTGAGCGCGCGTTCGAGGCCATCACGAAGGTGCTGGCGGATGCCGATCCCGGCCGGCTCGCCGGGGTGGGCGTGCTGGGAATCGGGGCGGCAGGTGCCGACGGCGACGACGCCGGCATCCGGCGCCTGGCCGCGCTCGTGCGCGAGCGATGGGGCTGGGATGCCGCGATCACGAGCGATGTGGTCACCGCGCACATCGGCGCGTTCGCCGGCGGAGCCGGCACGATCCTCGTCGCGGGCACCGGAGCGGTGGCGGGCCGCGTGGACCCGGACGGCTCCTGGACCCGCTCCGACGGGTGGGGCCCCTGGCTCGGCGATGAGGGCAGCGGCCGCTGGCTCGGGCAGACGGGGCTCATCGCCGCAGTGCGCAGCGCCGACGGTCGTGGCCCGAGCACCCTGCTCGAGGACGACGCGCGCGGTATCGCGTCCGACCTGGTGAATCTTCCTCGCGCGGTGGCGTCGGGCACGGATGTCGCCCGTTCGCTGGCGGGCTTCGCGCCCGTCGTCCTTACCCGCGCCTTCGAGGGCGACCGAGTGGCCGGGCGAATCGTCGACCGGGCCGTGCGCCGCCTCGCGCGCACTGCCGCGTCCGTGGCGCCGGCCGGCGGCGCGGTGAGCGTCGTCGGCGGGCTGGCGCAGCATCCGTCCTTCCTCGCCCTGCTCGTCGCTCGCCTCACCGCGCTGGGGCTCGCGCCTCGGCGGCCGGCCGGGTCGGCGCTCGACGGCGCGGTGCTGCTCGCCCAGCGGCTCGATCTTCTCCACGAAAGGAACGTCCTCCGTGACTCCACCAGCTGACTTTGACGACCACGCCCTCGCGAGCGAGCTCGCCGGCCTGACCACGGAATCGGGACGCCCCGAGCTGATCGACCTGGACACGCTGCCCACCGACCAGATCGCGGCCCTCATGAACGGGCTGGACCACGATGTCCCTGCTGCGGTGGCTGCGGCGCTCCCGGAGATCTCGGCCGCGATCGACGCGATAGCCGACCGCATGCGCGCGGGCGGCCGACTCGTCTACGTGGGGGCGGGTACGCCGGGACGGCTCGGGATCGTCGACGCGAGCGAGTGCGCACCGACGTTCAACACGGCGCCGGGGCTGGTGGTCGCGATCACCGCAGGCGGCGACGCGGCGATCCGGGACGAGATCGATGGGGCGGAGGATGACGCGGCCGCCGGTGCGGTCGATCTCGCCGAGCTCGGCCTGACGAGTGCCGACTCCGTGGTCGGCATCTCCGCCTCCGGGCGGACGCCGTATGTGGTGGGCGCGCTCGAATTCGCACGTGCGGAGGGTGCGCTCACCGTCGCGCTGGCGTGCAACCCCGGCTCGCGGATCGGCCAGGTCGCCGACCATGCGATCGAGACCGTCATCGGCCCGGAGTTCATCGCCGGCTCGACTCGGCTGCGGTCGGGGACGGCGCAGAAGCTCGTGCTGAACATGATTTCAACGATCGTCATGGTGCGGCTGGGCAAGACCTACGGCAACCTCATGGTCGACGTGCAGGCATCGAACGAGAAGCTGCGCGATCGCGCCCGGCGCGTGGTCGAGCAGGTCACCGGGGCCACGCCTGAGCGCGCGGCCGGGACGCTGGAAGACGCGGGCGGGTCGGCGAAGACCGCGATCCTGATGCTCGAGGCCGGCCGGTCGGCGGAGGAGGCCGCGGCCCTCCTCGCCGAGGCCACGAGCCTGCGAGAAGCGCTCCGGCGGGCGCGCGGCTGACACCGCGGCCTCAACCGGCGGGGTGCGCCTCCAGCTCGACCCACCAGGTCAGCGGCACGCCGGGCTCGAGCACGGGTGCACGCTGGAGCCGCACCGCCAGCTCCAGCGAGTCGTAGTACGCGGTCGCCGGCTCCAGTGCGATCACGGGCACTGCACTGTAGGCCCCGGCGTCGAACCAGATTCCGAGGTACGGGCACTCCGGCGACCAGCGGATGTCGAGGGTCGACCCGTCCGGGCGCACCAGGCGGGCCCGCTCCACTCGGGTCTCCGGCGCGACATAGACCTTGCGGCATCCGCCCTCCGGCACGGTGTCGATGCTCGCGAGGGCCGGCGTCCACGGCTGGCGGGGCGTTGCGGCGTCCATCACATCCACGACCTCCTCGACGGACGAAGGCAGCTCGACGCGCGTTTCCGGCGGCGCCGCGAACTGCGGATGCGCGGCCCAGAGGAACGGGAGGGCGGACTCGAGCGCCTCGGCCGAGTAGTCGAGCCGCAGCCCGGTCGCCGTGGCGGAGATGCGCCGTTCGAACCGGTAGGGCACGGAGGGACCCGTAGCGCTCACGCGGTCGCCCTCCGCCTCGAACTCGATGTCCCACAGGTCGCCGTGATCGGGGAGGGCGCGCCCGTCCACGACGCACGCGTTGATCGTGGGGGCGCATTCGTCCCAGCCCCGCATCTCGGCCTCGACGAAGGGCAGCCCCGGCCCGGTCGAGGCATCCGCTGCCCCCTGCGAGAGCCACTCCGTGCCCGCCACGTCGATCAGTGAGGTGATCTTCGCCCCGCGCCGCGGATCGATGGTCGCCGCGAGACCGGCGCCGGCGACCCGCATCAGGAGGTTCCGGCGGCCCGCGCCGCGGCGATGGCGTCCAGCAGGGCGCGGACGGTGACGCCGGGGTTCTCGGCACGGGTGAGGGTCGAGCCCACCCCGACGGCCAGGGCGCCGGCGCGGATCCACTCCGGTGCGCTGGTCAGCGACACGCCCCCGGTCGGCACCACCTGCAGCCACGGGAGCGCGGTGCGCACCTCGCGCAGGACGTCCGGCCGCCACAGGCTGGCCGGGAAGAGCTTGACCGCCGGCGCACCGGCGGCTGCGGCATCCACCGCCTCGGTCGGTGTCGCGACTCCGGGCAGGACGAGCATCCCGAGGGCGGCGGCCTCCGCGACGACGCCCCGGTCGAACGCCGGCGAGACGATGAAGCGGGCTCCGGCATCCGCCGACGCCTTGGCCTGCGCCACAGTCAGCACCGTGCCGACGCCGATGACGGCATCCTGCGGCGCATGCGCTGCCGCGTCGCGGACGACGTCGAGCGCCCCGGGGGTGACGAGCGACACCTCGACCGCGCGCAGCCCGGCGTCCAGGAGCGTCGCGACAGCGGTCGCGGCCTCCTCGGGAGTCGCCGATCGCACGATCGCGACGACGCCCTGAGCGCCGATGATCTGCAGTGCGTTCATCGCACGCCCTCCGTGGTCGGGATGTCGCCGCGGGTGCGGACGACGGTGGCGGCGCGGCGCGAGCCGCGAGCGAGCGCGGCATCGGGGGACTGACCGTCGAGGATCGAGGCGATCAGCCCCGCGGTGAAGGCGTCGCCCGCTCCGATGGTGTCCACGACCTCAGCCGGACCGACCAGAGAGACCGTTTGGTAGGCGTTTCCGAGGTTGTCGACGGCGGTCGCGCCGGCCGCACCGAGCTTGGTGACGACGAGCCGGCACCCGGCATCCAGCAGGGCCGCCACCGCATCGGCAGTGTCGGTACCCGCCAGCACGGCGAGCTCCTCCGGGTCGCCGACGGCGATGTCGATGCGGCCGCGCAGCGGAGCGAGGGCCGTTGCGAAGGCGGCGCGATCTGCCAGCGCGGGGCGAAGGTTGGGGTCGACCACGACGAGCGCCCCGGTCGCGCGGGCACGTGCGACGGTGTGCTCCACGGCGGCGGCCGCGGACGCCGATCGCACCATGGTGATGCCGGTCGCGAAGACGGCGGCGATGTCGTCCGACCAGGCGGCGTCGACGTCGCCCGCGGTCAGTCCCTCGATGGCCGCGCCCCGGCGCAGGTGCACCGCCTCGCCGCGATCCGCTCCCCCGACGGTGCGCACGAGCACCCCGGTCGGCCGGGTCTCGTCGCGCGTCATGCGGGCATCGACGCCCCAGTCCGTCAGCTGCCGGACGATGCCGCGACCGAGCGCGTCATCACCCACCCGGCCGGCGAGCCGCGCGCGGTGACCCTCCTGGACCAGTCCGACGGCGACGTTGACCTCGGCCCCCGACACGATGCGGTCGAACTCGACCGAGGAATCGAGAGGACCGTCGTCCCTGGCCAGGAACACCGCGAGGGCCTCGCCCAGCGTCAGGACGAGCCGGCTCATCTCGCCACCGTCGTGGTCAGGCCGCCGTCGACCGGCAGCGCGACGCCGGTCACGTACGAGGCGCCCGCGCTTGCGAGGAACACGATGACGGATGCCACCTCCTCCGCGCGCCCCAAGCGCCCGAGCGTGGTCTTCCGCCGCGCCGCCTCATGCCCTTCGGCGTCGACGCCGTCCCAGACGCGCGTCTCGATCGACCCGGGCAGCACCGCGTTGACCCGCACGTGCGGGGCGTACTCGAGCGAAAGCTGGCGGGTCAGGGCGACGACGCCGCCCTTCGCTGCGGCATAGGCGGGATGCCCCGGCCACGCCAGCAGCGCGTGGACGCTCGCGACGTTGACGACGGCTCCGCGGGCCTCGGTGAGGGTGTCGTGGAAGGTGCGGATCGAGCGGTACACGCTCCCCAGCGTGACGTCGAGGATCCCGGCCCACGCAGCCTCCTCGAGCAGATGGGCGGGCGCGACGGTGTTGCGGAACGCGTTGTTCACGATCACAGCCGGCGGCCGGCCTTGCGCCCGGAGCGCTGTCGACAGCGCCTCCCACTCCGCGTCGGAGGAGACGTCGAGGCGATGCGCCGTCGCCGTCAACCCGGCGGCGCGGAGCGCGTCGACGGTCTGTGCCGCCGCGTCGGCATCGACATCCGTCACGACGACGTCGTCTCCGCCCCGCGCGAAGGCCTCCGCCGTCGCGGCGCCGATCCCGTGGCCCGCGCCGGTGATGAGGACGACTCGACTCACGCGTGAACCCCTTCGGACAGGAGGGCCAGCAGGGCCGGACCCTGCCCCCACGGTACGACGTATCCGCGCGGCACCGCCGCATAGTGCGCAGGCACCGTGCTGGCGTAGACCGCCGCGGACACTCCGCGCAGCTGTGCGTCGGCATCCAGCGACTGCACCACCGCGGTGCGGGCCGCATGCGCGGCAGGCGCCAGGCGCGACGCATCGCCGATCCCCGCGTGCACGGCCTCGGACATCGCCCAGGCCATGAACGCGGCCGTGGAGTTCTCGTCGCCGGTGCCGGGGCGATCGACGACGACCTCCCAGTGACCGTCCGGCCGCTGCAGCTGCGTCATCCGCGTCAAGAGCCGATCGACGGATGCCGCGAGCTCGCCGCGCCGCGCAGCGAAACGCTCATCGCCCAGCCGGTCGAGCTCTGCGATCACCTCGAGCAGGCCGAGAGCCGCCCAGCCCTGGCCGCGGCCCCAGCCCGGCCCGAAGGTCTCGGGCTCGCCGCGGAGTGCGAAATGGTCGAACAGACCATCCGCGCGCTGCAGCAGCTCGACGTACCCGAGGGCCTGGGCGACAGCATCCTGAATCAGCTCGTCGTTCGCCGTGACGCGTCCGAGGGCGGCGAAGAAGGGCGGATCGAAGTGCAGGCAGTCGACGAACACCCCGGACGGCGGATCGGCGAGCAGGCTCCGATCGCGCTCGGTCATCGGCGGGTCGCCGTACGGGGCGAGAAGGGGCGACGCCTCCCAGGTCTCGTAGACCCCGGCGAAGGTCGGCCGCTTCCGCAGGAACGCGGCCAGGTCGGTGAGGGCGGCCAGGAGGATCCGGTCATCCAGGCGCTCGGCGAGGAGGGTGAGAGCACGCCCTGGGACGGTGCAGTCCAGCCGCGCGAATGGACGTGACCGAGTCGCCCACGCCCTGCCCCAGCCGTGCGCGAAACGCTCCCAGCGGTCGAGGCGGAGTCTCTCGCTGGCGCAGAGCAGCGCCTCGAAGGCGACCGAGTCGCCGAAGTCCCAGGTGCGGAACGGGAGGCGCAGCAGGGCGTCGGCGACCTTCTCGGCGAGGGCGGGAGTGTCCTCGTGCGCGACGGCCGCCCCCGATCGTGGGGAGTTCCGCAGTGCCTCATCGGCATGCTCGTCGGCGACGTAGTCGACGCCCCAGGCGACACCGGTCATCGCAGCGTCCAGACGGCGGCACCGTCCCGGGCGCCGATCGCCGTGACCCGGCCTTGCGCGACGAGCCGCTCGAGGTGGCCGGCGACCGGGAAGGCCAGAGCGCCTTCGGTGCCTTCAGCCGGCCAGGCGCCGGCGCTCGGGTTGAGGCGGGCCAGCAGCTCGGCGAGCGTCAGCCCGGCCGGTTCCGCCGCGAGCTCGGCGACGACGAGGCCGTCGAGGCGCTCCACGAACGCGGCGCTCTGTGCGAGGAACGCTCGTGCGTCGTCGCCCTGCAGCTGGGGGTAGTGCGCGGTGAGCAGCAGGTCGTGATCCCAGGCGGAGAGGCGCGCGATCGTCGCGAGGTACTCGTCGACATAGCGGTACGTCGGGGGAAACGCGGGCGTGCCGTCGGCGAGGTTGACCGAGGCGCCGAGCACCGCGTCGGCGACGAGCACGGCATCCGCCCAGGGCGCTTCGACGGCAAGATGACCGTGGGAGTGGCCGGGCACTGCGCGGATGACCGCGGTTCGCCCGCCCCCGAGTTCGACGACGTCGCCGTCGACGGCGGCGCCGTCCAGACGGCCCTCGCGGGTGACCGAGCGACACCACGCCAGCACGTCGGGATCCTCGTCCCAGCCGTACACCTCGACGAAGCCTCGGGCGCGCTCGGCGACGTAGCGCTCGTAGTCCTCGATCAGCGGCACATCGCCGGCCCCGGCGACGATCCGGGCGTTCCGGAACGCGGCTCGGGCGTCGGCCACGCCGCCGAAGTGGTCGACATCCGCGTGCGACACCACGACGGTCGAGACGGCATCGGGGCTGACGCCGAGCTGCGCAAGCGCAGGCAGCGCGTGGGCAGGGATCGTGCCGTCCACCCCCGTGTCGAACAGCAGGGCGGCGTCGTCGCCGATGAGCAGGTACAGGCTCGCGAAGCGGTCGCCGAGCGGCGTGTCGATGCGATGGACCCCTGGTGCGACCTCGACAGCCGGTGCGGCACCCATGCTCAGCGCCCCTTGAAGACGGGTGCGCGCTTCTCGGCGAACGCCGCCTGGCCCTCCGCGGCATCCTCGGTCATCATGAGGTACGCGAAGGAGTCGTTCTCGACCATGAGGGCGGTGTCGAGCGGCAGGCTCTGGGCGAGGCGGACCATGTGCTTGGTGCGCTGGGTGGCGATCGGTCCTCGTTCGGAGATCGTGACGGCGAGCTGCTCGGCGGTTTCGAGGAGCTGCTCGTGAGGGACCAGCTGCTGCACGAGGCCGATCCGATGCGCCTCTTCGGCGTCGATCCGGTCGCCGGTGAGGAGTATCCGCGAGGCGTGGCCCGGGCCGATGAGGTGGGTGAGGAGCTGGGTCTGTCCTGAGCCGCCGTGCCAGCCCCAGCGGATCTCGCCGGCGCCGAAGGATGCGTCCGGGCTCGCGATGCGGATGTCGCAGGCGCTGGCCATCTCGAGTCCCCCGCCGATGCAGTAGCCCTGCACGGCGGCGACCGCCGGCTTGCGGATGAGCCACACCGCGCGCGCATAGTCGGTCCGGTTGTCGAACCTGTTGCGGTAGCTCCAGTTGTCGCCGTACTCACCGAGGTCGGTGATGTCGCTGCCGGCGCTGAAGGCCCGGTCGCCCGCGCCGTAGAGCAGGACAGAGCKGATTTCGGGATCGTTGTTGATCTCGAAGACCAGGTCGTTCATGGTGTGGTCCATGGCGACGGTCATGGCGTTGAGTTTCGCCGGGCGATCGAGGATGAGGTGGCCGACGTGGCCGTGGCGCTCGAGGCGCACGGCGCCGTCCGTGTGTCCGCTCATGGTGATGCTCCAGAGTTTCAGGGGTTGAGGGGGGATCAGGCCGGCAGGCCGACGGCGCGCTGGCCGCTGCGACGCTGCTGGATGACGATGGCGACGACGAGGAGGGCGCCCTTGGCGACGTTCTGCCAGAACGGATTGACCCCGAGAACCGTGAGGCCGTTGGACAGCACGCCGAGGAGGATGACGGCGAGCACCGTGCCGGTGATCGTGCCCTTGCCGCCGGTCAGCGCTGCGCCACCGAGCGCAGCGGCCGTGATGGCCTCGAGCTCGAGACCCTCGCTGCCGGAGACGGGCTGGCCGCTGCCGGTGCGTGCGGTCAGCAGCACGCCGGCGAGACCGGCGACCGTGCCCACGATGAGGTAGACGCCGATGATGTACCGGTTGAGGTTCATGCCGGACAGGCGCGCCGCGGTCGGGTTGCCGCCGATGGCGTAGATGTTCCGGCCGATGTCGGTGTACTTCAGCACCAGACCGGTGACGAGCGCGACGCCCGCGAAGATCCAGATCAGCACCGGGATGCCGATGAACGTGCCGCGGGCGAGGGCGGTGAAGACCGAGTCGTTGCCCGTGTAGCCCTGGGATCGCCCGCCGGAGAGGATCTGCGCGAGCCCCTTGTACGCGGCAAGGGTCGCGAGCGTCGCGATGACGGCGTTGACGCGACCGTAGATGATGATGACGCCGTTGAGCAGACCGCACGCGAGCCCGGCCACGAGGGCGGCGATGATGCCGGCACCGGACGACCCCGTCGCGGTGAAGACCATCGCGGTGACGACAGAGGTGAGGCCCGCCACGCTGCCGACCGAGATGTCGAGCGCGCCCAGCAGGATCACCAGCGTCTGCACGATGGCGAGGATGCCGAAGACCGTGATCGAGGTGCCGATCGCGATCAGGTTCTGCACCCGGAAGAAGTTCGGGTCCTGGCTGCCGATGATCGCGACGAGAACGATCAGCGCGATGATCAGGCTGAGATTCTGCACCCCGATCCAGGCGATGAACCGGCGCCAGGCGCTCGGACGCTTGGGGGTGGCGGGCGCCGGTTCTTCGACGCGCGCGGGCTGGGTGGTGGTGGACACGCGGGGCTCCTTCGCTGCGGTCATGCTGTGTGAAGTGGTTCGGACTGGGGCAGTGCGAGGGCGAGGACGGCTTCCTCGGTGGCCTTCGCGTGGTCGAGTTCGCCGACGAGGCGACCTCCCTGCATGACGAGGATGCGATCGGCGAGGCCGATCACCTCCGGAAGCTCCGAGGAGATGACGAGGACCGCAACGCCGGACTGTGCGAGCTCGTCGATGAGGGCGTAGATCTCCGCCTTGGCGCCGACGTCGACGCCGCGGGTCGGCTCATCGAGGATCAGCACCTTCGGGCGGCGGGCGAGCCACCGCGCGAGGACGACCTTCTGCTGGTTGCCGCCGGACAGGGTGCGCACCTCGGTCTCGATGCTCGGAGTGCGCACCCGCATGCGCTCGACGAGCGCGTTCACGATCTTGCGCTCCTCGCTGCGTCGCACGACTCGCAGCCGTGAGATGCGACGGAGGATGGCGAGACTCACGTTGTCGCGGACGGTCCGCTGCATCAGCAGGGCCTGGGCCTTGCGCTCTTCGGGGGCGAGGCCGATCCCGGCGCGGATCGCGTCGGCGGGGCTGCGCAGCACCACCGGCTGACCGTCCACCGAGACCGTGCCGGCGCGGTGGGGCAGGTCTCCGATGATCGTGCGAGCGAGTTCAGAGCGTCCGGCGCCGATGAGCCCGGCGATCGCGACGACCTCGCCGGCGCGCACGGTGAGCGAGGCGTCGTGGACGTGGTCGTTCTCGAGACCCTCGACGCGCAGCATCACCGGTCCGCCCGGCACGCGGTTGCGCGCGAAGAGGCTGCCGAGGTCGCGCCCGACCATCAGTCGCACGAGTTCGGACTCGTCGGTCTCGGCGAGTGTGCGCACCCCGGCGAGCGCGCCGTCGCGGAGCACCGCCACGCGATCGGCGATCTCGAAGATCTCGTGCATGCGGTGCGAGACGTAGACGATCGCGACGCCGTCGGCGCGGAGGCGCCGGATGAGCCGGAACACCGCTGCCACCTCGTTCTCGGTGAGCGAGGAGGTCGGCTCGTCGAAGGCGATGACCTTCGGCCGGGCGACGAGCCCGCGCATGATCTCCACGACCTGCCGCTGGGCAGGGGAGAGCGTGGAGCCGAGGGCTGCGGCATCCAGGACTTCGTCGAAGCCGAACTCGACGAGCGCCGCGCGCGCGGCCTTGATCACGGCCGACGCGGAGTAGAGGCGGCCGCGGTGCGGCAGGCTGCCGACGAAGATGTTCTCGGCGACCGACACGTGGGTGAGGATCTCGGGCTCCTGTGCGATGACACGCATGCCGCGGCGGCGGGCGTCGGTCGCCGAATGGAATTCGACCGCCTCGCCGTTGAGCTCGATCGTGCCGTCATCCGGGGCGTAATCGCCGCTGAGGATCTTCAGGAACGTGGACTTGCCTGCGCCGTTCTCACCCAGCAGGGCGAGCACTTCGCCGGCGCGGACCTCCACATCGATGCCGCGCAGCGCGCGGACGCCGGTGAAGGACTTCGTGAGTCCGGTGACCGTGACCGTCGTGGTCATGTGACGACTCCTCGTCGAATCGTGTCGGGGATGTGGGGCTTTCGGGCGAGATGTGGGGCGGGCCGCGACCGGCCCGCCCCACATCAGAGATGGATCAGGTGCAGACGACGCCTTCGGCTTCCCAGTTGTCGGGTCCGACGATCTTCGTGTCCGCGATCGTGTTCGCCGGCAGCTCCTTGCCATCCTTCACGTTGTCGACGAGCACCTGGACGGCGGCCTTGCCGACATCGACGCCGCTGATGAACAGCGCGGCCTTGTTGCCGGACTCGATGCCCGCCTTCCAGTCCTTGCACGTCAGGTATGCGCCGAGGCCCACGCCGAGGATGTGGTCGGGGGTGTAGCCGGCGTTCTGCAGTGCGGTGACGGCACCGGTCTCGGACTCGTCGTTGCAGCCCCAGACCACCCAGTTCGTCACACCGGGGTTGGCCGTGACGACAGCAGCAGTCTTGTCCTGGGCGTCGATCGTGCTGGCGTCGGTGCCGACCTTGACCACGTCGAGCGTCACACCGGTGTCCTTGGTGAAGACATCGAGGGCACCCTCGTTGCGGTCTTCACAGGTCTGGAGGTCTTCCTTCGAGACGCGGATGATCTTGGTGTCCGCGTCGGTCCAGGTGGTCTCCCCGAAGAGGCGGGCGGCTTCGCCGCCGACCTTCTCGCCCATCGCCGTGCCGTTGAAGCCGACGAACGGGGCGGGGTTGCCGTCGGCGTCCGAGATGGCGTCGTCGGTCGCGACGAGCGGGATTCCGGCCTTCTTGGCGGCGTCGATGACCTGCGGACCGATCTTCTGGTCGGGGACGACGATCGCGACGGCGTCGTAGCCCTGCGCGATGACGGTGTCGAGCTGGCTGATGGCCTCGTTCGCGTCGTCGCCGACGTTGATCGCGGTGACCTCGGCGCCCAGCTCCTTCGCCATGTCGGCTGCACCTTGCGCCTGGTCGATGAAGTACTGCTGGTCGCCCTGCTTCTGGATGTAGGCGATGCGGATCACGCCGTCATCTGAGCCGCTGTCGGCGGACGACGTGTCGTCGACCGACCCGCAGCCGGCGAGCGCGACGCTCAGGCCGAGAATGGTGGTGGCCGCGAGGATCGACGTCCTCCGCGCGACCTTGTGCTGTGACTTCATGGTGCTCCTTTGCGACATGGGATCTGGCAGGCGGATCTTCGCTCCGCCGAGCCATTCATACTATAAACATATAATATGGCTCATATCAACCCCGCACGCCATCGCGTGGTTGCTCGACGAATTCAGCGTCGAGCTGGCAGTCGCTCACCATTCCGCGAATGACCCGTCGTCGTGACGCCAGCGCGGAGAGCGCCACGAATGACCGCGACGGTCGGCCGCGCGCACCGCGGCCTCGTCGACGTCGACCCCGAGGCCGGGAGCGGCGCTGCGGCGGAAGTGCCCGTCGACGATGTCGAAGGGCGCGGGGTCGACGACGTAGTCGAGGAGGTCGGCGCCCTCGTTGTAGTGGATCCCCATGCTGTGCTCCTGGATGAGCATGTTCGGACTGGCGAAGCCGACCTGCAGGCTCGAGGCGAGCGCCAGGGGACCGAGGGGGCAGTGCGGAGCCAGGTGCGCGTCGAAGGTCTCGGCGAGGGCGGCGATCCGTCGCATCTCGGACACGCCGCCCGCGTGGGAGACGTCGGGCTGCACGATGGCGATGCCCTGCTGCAGCACCGGCAGGAACTCCTGTCGCGAGTAGAGGCGCTCGCCGGTGGCGATCGGCACCGTCGTGGCGTCGACGACGCGGTGCAGATGAGCGGATGCCTCGGGCACCACGGGCTCCTCCACGAAGAGCGGGTGCGAGGGCTCGAGCAGCGGAAGCACCCGGCGGCTGGCGGCGAGCGAGAGCCGGCCGTGGAAGTCGAGGGCGAAATCGCGCTCCTGGCCGAGGATGGTGCGCGCCGCCTCGGCCCGCGCCACGATCGCGGCGGTGTCCGCGGCGGATCCCAGCGGTGGCGTCTTCCCGGAGGCGTTGAGCTTGACCGCGGTCAAGCCCTGCCCGATCCTGGCGAGGATCCCGTCCTCGAGCTCCGCGGGGTCGTCGCCGCCGACCCACGCGTACGCGCGCACCCGATCGCGGACGTGCCCGCCGAGGAGCTCGTGCACCGGGACGCCGAGGCGCTTGCCGGCGATGTCCCAGAGTGCCTGGTCGATGCCGGCCACCGCGCTGCCGAACACCGGCCCGCCGCGATAGAAGCCGCCCTTGGTCATCGTGAGCCACAGATCCTCGATCCGGCGCTCGTCGGCGCCGATCAGGAATTCGGCGAAGGACTCCACCGCGGAGCGCACGACTTCGGCGTGCCCTTCCAGCAGCGGCTCGCCCCAGCCCACGATCCCGTCCGCCGTCTCGATCCGTACGAACTGCCATCGAGGCGGAAGGAGAAACGTCTCGATCCGCGCAATCGTCATCGACTTGCCTTTCGTCCGTTCGTAGTCTAATAGTATTATCGTACTTATCAAAGGAGATGCACGTGGTCGATGAGAACACCGCTGGGGCGCTGGATGGGATCCGGGTCCTTGACGCTACGCAGATGCTCGCCGGACCCCTCGCCGCCACGCGGCTCGGCGACCTCGGCGCGGATGTCATCAAGATCGAGTCCCCGAAGGGCGGTGAGTTCAACCGCACCCACGGGTTCGACGACATCCGCGTGCACGGCGAGATGACGACGTTCATGGCGGTCAATCGCAACAAGCGGTCGCTCGCCGTCGACCTGAAGGACCCCGCGTCCCGCGAGGTCATCGAGGACCTCGTCCGCAGCGCCGACGTCTTCATCCAGAACTTCCGCCACGGCACCGCTGAGCGGCTCGGCGTCGGGTACGAGCAGCTGCGCGAAATCAACCCGCGCCTGGTCTACTGCTCGATCTCCGGCTACGGCTCGACCGGACCGTACCGGGATCGGCCGGGGCAGGACCTCGTCGTGCAGGGCTACTCCGGATCGATGTTCTCGGTGGGCAGCGCCGGGGACGCCCCGGAACCCGGAGCCCTCTGGGCGGCCGACGTCATGACCGGCTACCAGGCGGCGATCGGGATCCTCGCGGCGCTCACCGCCCGCGACCGGATCGGCCAAGGGCAGAAGGTGGAGGTCGACATGTTCTCCATCGTGCTCGATGCCCAGCTGCAGGAGGTGGTGACCTACCTCAACACCGGCCGCCAGCCCGAGCGATCGGTCGAAGCATCCGCTCATGCGTTCATTCCGGCGCCGTACGGCGTCTACCGGACGAGCGACGGGTGGCTCACCCTGGCGATGGCGCCGCTGTCCTCCCTGGGCGAGGTGCTCGACGACGACTGGCTGCGATCACTGACGGATTACAACGACGGACACACCTATCGCGACGAGGTCTACGCGCATATCCGCCCGGCGTTCGAAGGCGAGACCACCGCACACTGGCTCGCACGCTGCGATGCGGTGAACGTCTGGGCCGGCCCCGTCTACGACTACGAGGATGTCGCGAACGATCCGCACGTGCTCGCGACGGGCATGATCGTCGAGCAGCCCTATGGGAGCGACGGCGCGAGCGTGCGAACGGTGCGGCCGCCGCTGACGCTCTCCGAGACGCCGCCGGCCATCCGTCGCGGAGCGCCCCAGCTCGGCGCGGACACCGCCCAGATCCTCGCCGACCTGGGCTGGACCGACGAGCGCGTCGCCGCGGCAGCCGCGAGCGGTGCGATCGGTGTGTCGGATGCCTCGTCCGCAGTGGGCGCGCAGGCGCAGGACGGGACGGCCGTCGGCGCGGAGCCGGACGCACTCGCGCGGGCCTGACTAGGCTCGGCGTCGTGAGCACCTTCAAAGGGCGCGGCCTGCACGGCCAGGTCGTCAACGAGCTTGGCACGCGCATCATGCGCGGCGAGCTGCCCCCGGGCACGCTCCTCGACCCGGACGGCCTCGCTCACGAGATGGAGGTCAGCCGCACGGTGATGCGCGAAGCGCTCAAGGTGCTGACGGCCAAGGGCTTCATCGACGCGCGCCCCCGGGTCGGCACGTCCATCACCGACCGCTCGCATTGGCAGCTCCTCGACGCCGAGGTCATGTCGTGGCGCGCCGCCGGCCGGCCCGACCCCCGGCTCGTCCTCGAGCTCGACGAAGTGCGGCTCGTCATCGAGCCCGCCGCGGCGCGCATGGCCGCCCTCCGGCACACGAAGGAGCAGGCCGAGCGCCTCCGGGTGGCGATCGACGAACTCGAGCGCTCCTACAAGAGCGACGACCCCGGTCGGCCCGACCATGCGATCGCCGACGTCGATTTCCACCGTGCCGTGCTCGCGGCATCCGGCAATGAGCTGCTGGAACGGTTCGAGGTTGTGCTCGCCCCCGCGCTCCAGGCCCGCGACAAGCTCACGCACGGGCACATGACGAGCCTGGACTTCCTCGATGACCATCGCGCCGTGTACGACGCGATCATCGCGCGCGATCCCGGTCTCGCCGAGCAGCGCATGCTGGCGCTCATGCGGCTCTCGGCCGTGGACTCCGCGGTCGCGCTCGGCATGCGCGACGAGTAGCCGCGCGCCGGCGTCTCAGACTGCTGGCCGACGGATGCCGCGGCCGCGTCGGTCGCGATTCCGGCGCTGAGCGGGCCCTGTGCCGAGACCACCCACCTCGCGCCAGACCACTTAGTTCTGCGCGCCGAAGTCGGTGGACTGGCGCAGAGTCGGTGGATTCGAGGAGGCGGCCCGGCTGCCGCCGATGTGGTGCAGCCGGCTCAGGTGCCGGACAGTCGCGCCACCAGCGGAGTGAGTCGGGCAGTGAGCTCGCCGGGGACCGTGAGGTAGGACACGCCGGTCACATCCCGCAGGTGCTCGAGCGCTTCGGCGTCGCGCTCGACGTCGCCGGAGAGCATGGCGGCCGCGCCCGCGTCCCGCAGACCGTCCGGCGTGAGGCCCTGCCGATGCCGCAGCCAGTCCGGGATGTCGTCACCGATGCCGGTGATCTGCAGGGCGAGCTCGAGATCGCCCGCGATGCCGTGCGCGCGGTCCGCGAGCTCGGTGATGGCCGCGAGATCGGCGTCGGGTCCGATCGGGAGCGCAAGCGTATCGGCCAGACGGCCGGCGATCCGCAGCATCCGATCTCCACTTCCGGCGAGCACGATCCCGGGGACCGGGTCGACGCCGGTGCGCACCGCGATGAGCGCCGCTTCGACCTGGCTCACCCGCTCGCCGGCCGTACCCCACTCGAGGCCGAGGGCCTCCGCATCGCGCTCGCCGCCGGGTCGCCCTGCCCCGATGCCGAGTTCGAACCGGCCGCCGGAGAGCTCCTGCAGCGTCTTCACCTCGCGGACCACCTCGGCGGGCCGCCGGAGCGGAGACGCGATGACCCAGGTACCGAGTCTGAGCGTCGTCGTGCCTGCCGCGACGGCGGCGAGGGCGAGGAACGGCGACGGCGTCCAGAGTGTGTCGGGGGTCACGAGCGTGGCGTAGCCGTCGCCTTCGAGGCGTCGGGCGGCCTCGGTCCATACCGCCGCGGGGCCGCGCAGAGCCTCGACGGCGCCGAAGCGGAAGGGGCGTCGTGTGATCGTCATCCGTCCATCGTCCTCACCCGGCGGCACCAGCGCATCCCCCCGGCGGAGGCATCCGCGCTACCCCCGCAGGCGTAGCGCGAACGGGCTGCGATGTAGGTGGGTCCGCGTACCGTTCCGTGCATGGCAGAGCGGGTGCAGGCGTGGTGGGCGCGTCGCCAGTTCTCCCGCGGCATGCAGATTCCGTACCCCGTCGGCACCTACCGGGAGGCGTGGGCGCCCTATCCGATGCTCATCCGGCAGTACCACCCCGAGCTCAACGCGGGGATCACGCTGACCCAGATCCCGCCAGCCGCCGATGTGCTGCTGCTGTGGCAATGCGAGGCCGGTCACCTGTTCGCGGCGACGCCGAGCGAGCAGCGGGACCGGCCAGGACGCGAACGCCGCCGCTCGGCCTGGTGCCCGGAGTGCTCGTCGCTCGCCAATCCGCCGCGGATCCGGCCCGCCGCCCTCCAGGCTGTGGTGGTTGAAGCCCCGGCGGAGCCGTCGCGGGCGCTGCTCGGCGTGGTGCGGGCATCGAACGAGCCTTGCCCTGAGCGAGACGAGCGGCCGCTCCGCGTCGCAGCCGAGAGTCCGCCGCTCGCCGCGGGGCCGCCTCGAGCATCGCCCCGATCGCGCACGCCGAAGTCCGTCCGAAAGCTCTGTCCGAAGACGCCGGCGCTGCCCGTCGGCGAGCCGTTCGCGAGCAGCTGCGCCCCGAAGCCCGCGTCCGCGGTCGAGGCGCGGCTGCGCGCCGACCTCTTCGCCCGCCTCGCTGTGACCCCGCGGTTCAACGCCGTGCGGGTCGGCCGGCCCTTCTTCGAGCATGTCGAGGTGTGGCCCGACATCCTGCTGCCCGAACTGCGGATCGCCGTCGAGTACGACAGCACGGGACGCTTCGGGCTCGAGCACGTCGGCCCGCGGGAGGACGCCGACCGGCGCAAGGACCGGCTGCTGCGGCAGGCGGGCTGGGAGGTCGTGCGGATCCGCACCGGCAAGCTCGAGAAGCTCGGCCCGCACGACCTGCAGCTCCCCTCCCTCGGCAGGAAAGGCCTCGACCGACTGCTCGACGCGTTCCGCGACATCCGCGGCAGCCTCTTCGTCGACGCCTACCTGCGGTGAGGGAAGCGCCGCCGGAGCGACCTAGACTCGCCGAGGCGGCACCACCGCTGCCGTCCACGCTGGGAGAGCCCATGTATGACGTCCCCGATCAGACAGGTCGGCGCTTCGTCGTCACCGGCGCCAACTCCGGGCTGGGCCTCGAGGCGACCAAGCGCCTCGCCGGCGCCGGTGCCTCCGTCGTCATGGCGGTGCGCGACACCGGCAAGGGTGAGACGGCGCGCCGCGACATCCTGGGCGTGCATCCGGATGCCGAGCTCGAGGTGCGCGCGCTGGACCTCGCCGATCTGACGAGCGTGCGCGCCTTCGCCGACTCGGTCCTGACCGACGGGCGCCTGGACGTGCTCGTGAACAACGCGGGCGTGATGGCTCCGCCGAAGCGGCTGACGACGGCCGACGGGTTCGAGCTGCAGTTCGGCACGAACTACCTCGGGCCGTTCGCGCTCACCGTGCGCCTGCTGCCGCTGCTGAATCAGAGTGCGGCGCCGCGGGTCGTGACTATGAGCAGCCTCGTCGCGAACTTCGGTCGGATCCACTTCGACGACCCCCAGCTCGTGAAGGGGTACAGCCCGTGGAAGGCCTATGGGCAGTCCAAACTCGCCGACCTGCTCCTCGGCCTGCAGCTCGCGGCGGTCGCGAACGACCGGGGATGGGAGCTCGTGAGCACGATCGCGCACCCCGGCTACACGCACACCAACCTGCAGACGGCCGGCCGCAACCTCGGCCGCGAGACGCCGCTCCCACCCAGCAGCCGCACGATCATGCCGTCCCAGCTGCCGGACCAGGGCGCCGAGCCGCTGCTGTTCGCCGCCGCGGACCCTGCCGCCGAGCAGGGCGCCTATTACGGCCCGAGCAAGATGGGCGGCGCTGTCGGACCGTCCGTCCGCGTCGGCCTGCCGCGCAGCGCGCGCAAACCTGGCCTCGCCGAGAAGCTCTGGCCGCTCGCCGAGTCGCTCACCGGGGAGCGACTTCCCGCCTGACGACCGCGCGGTCAGCGGCGAGCCGCCCGGTGAGGGTGAAGCCCTCGTCGAGGAACGTCGACAGCACCCCGGTGTAGCGGTTTCGGGTGGCCCCAGGCACATCGGCGTCGATCGGATAGGCCTCGATCGGCATGCCCGCAGCGCGAGCGTGGTCGGCTCCCGCCCGGATGAGCGTCTGCATCACACCCTCCCCGCGCGCGCTGCGCGCGATGAAGAAGCACGGCAGCGCCCAGGCGTCATCGCCCTCGAACTCGAACGTCGAGAAGCGGGACGTGAGCCAGGACAGCTCGGAGCGCGGGGTGAGGCGTGCCCAGCCGACCGGGAGGCCGTCGCGGTAGGCGAGCAGCCCGGCGTCTCCGGCACGAGCCTGAGCCTCGAGGTCACGACGGTTCTCGGCGCGGTCGCGGCGGTGGTACTCGGCGCCGATCAGCCAGTACTGGCACCAGCATCCGTTGTCGGCGCCCGCGCGCCCGAACAGGGCGGCGAGGTCGGCCCAGCGATCGGCGTCGACGGCCTCGACCGTGAACTCGGACACGCGCACCTCCGATCGGACGCCGACGACCGGCATCCCGTCTCACGTCACGCTAGGCACGGTCGCCGACGTCCGCAACGGCCACGCTGAGCCCTGCCGTCGCAGGGGCTCGGGAGCTATCGTGACGACATGACCGACTATCAGGTGCTGGAGATGGGTGCACTCGACGACTGGCGGGCGCACTACGGTGGCTTCCGCCCGGAGAGCTCCCGCGACGGGCGGCGGGTCATCGACCACGACATCACGATGCAGTTCATCGGCATGACCGCCAACGCCTTCGAGCCGGGCGAAGAGGCGGGCTACTGGCACGCGCACGCGCGGGTCGAGGAGCTGTACGTGTTCCTCGCCGGGCGTGGTCAGATGGGGCTCGACGACGAGGTCGTGGACGTCGGACCGGGCACGGTGGTGCGCGTCGGGCAAGGGGTCTGGCGCACGTGGCGGTGCGTGCCCGACAGCCCGGAGCAGCTGCGCTGGCTGTGCATCCGTGCCGGGGGCTACGAGCTGCCGCACTTCCCGGACGACTCGCAGCGCGACAACGACCGCGCTCAGCCCTGGTAAGTCCCGGCCGCGGACTCGGTGCGCAGCGCCACCGCGATCGGTGCGGCATGACGCTGACGGAACTGCCAGACCACATCCCGCCCGAAGGATTCGACGAGCAGCCCGAGGCAGATCAGGACCGCGGCGGCGCCGACCCACTGCGGCGCGAGCCCCGAGGCCGCGAACGCCAGTGAAATGCCGGTGGCGGCGGCCACGACCTTGCGCCAGTAGCGGGGCGGCACCGTGATCCGGAGCCAGGGGAGCGCCCAGCCGGCGACGACGTACGCGTAGCGCATGAGCCCGAGCGTGAGCGTCCACCAGCCGAGGTCCGGGGCGACGACCGCGCCCAGCACGAGGATGAGGAAGGCGTCCACCTCCATGTCGAACCGCGCGCCCAGTTCGCTCACCGTGCTCGTACGGCGCGCGATCCAGCCGTCCACCGCGTCCAGCGCCAGTGCAGGCACGGTCAGCCCCATCAGGAGCGGCACGGAAACGGGAGCGGTGAAGGATGTCGCGACCAGCGCTGTGATGATCCCCACGAGCGTGGATCGCACCGACGTCGCCACGTTCGCCGGACCGAAGCGCACTGCGGCACCTCGGCGCAACCCCCTCGCCAGGAGCGCGTTCGAGACGACAAGGTAGAGGAACCCGGCGAGCCAACCGGCCGCCGAGAGCACATCGAACCAGGCGACGAAGGCCAGTCCGATCAGGCCACCGGCGACCGACCAGAGTGGAGCGAGTTGAACCTTTCGCACAGTGCCATCCGTTCTCTCCACATGGGTACCACTCATGACACGTATGTCGCGCCCCCGTTGGTTCAATCCCGGAGTGCGCGGTCGTGACGCGGGCGACGGCCTTCTGGGTGGACTCGCCGGGCACCGGCACCCTGCGGGCCGAGGACGTCCGCGCTCCGGAGGACGGTGAGGTGCTCGTCCGCACCCTGTTCACCGGCATCAGCCGCGGCACCGAATCGGTGGTCTTCCGTGGCGAGGTGCCGGCGGGGGAGCGCGACCGCATGCGCGCACCGTTCCAGGCCGGCGACTTCCCCGGCCCGGTCAAATACGGCTACCTCAACGTCGGCCTCGTCGAGGCGGGGGCGCCGGGCCTCGCCGGCCGCACGGTGTTCACCCTGTTCCCCCACCAGTCCGCGTTCGTGGTGCCGGTGTCGGCGATCGCGACGGTGCCCGACGGCGTACCCGCTCGGCGTGCGGTGCTCGCCGGGGCCGTCGAGACGGCGATCAACGTGCTGTGGGATGCCGCTCCCCTCGTCGGCGATCGCGTCAGCGTCATCGGGGCCGGGATGATCGGCTGCGCGATCGCGCGGCTGATGCGCGACATCCCCGGCATCGACGTCGTCGTCGTGGACGTCGACCGCTCGAAGGCGGCGGTATGCGGGATCCTCGGCCTGGACTACGCCCACCCCGACGATGCGCCGCACCACCGCGACATCGTCGTGGACACCAGCGGCTCCGAGGAAGGGCTGGAGCTCGCCCTCCGCTCGGCCGCGACCGAGGGCGAGATCATCGAGGCGAGTTGGTTCGGCGACCGGCCGGTGCGGCTGAACCTCGGCGGCGACTTCCACTCCCGGCGCCTGACGATCCGCTCCAGCCAGGTGGGGATGGTCTCGCCGCGCCGCCGGCACAGCCGCACCACCCAGGACCGCCTCACCCTGGCCCTCGACCTCCTCCGCGATCCTGCGTTCGACGTGCTGGTGACCCGCACCTCGTCGTGGCGGGAGCTGCCGACCGTGATGGCGGCGATCGCGTMCGGGTCATCGCCCGGGCTCTGCCACACCATCGACTGGAGGGACGCCGAATGACCTATTCCGTCACCGTGCGCGACCACATCATGATCGCGCACAGCTTCACCGGCGACATGTTCGGTCCGGCGCAGCGCCTCCACGGGGCGACCTTCGTGGTGGACGCGACCTTCCGGGCGGCGGCGCTCGACGGTGACGGCGTGGTGGTCGACATCGGGCGTGCGTCCGACGCGCTGCGCGGCATCCTGGCGCCGCTGTCGTATCGCAACCTCGACGACGACCCTGACTTCCACGGGGTCAACACGACGACCGAGCGGCTGTGCGGGGTGATCGCCGACCGGCTCGTGGCGGCGGTGCGCGCGGGGGAGCTGGGCGCCGGCGGAGCCTCCCTCACCGGGATCGCCGTGACGCTGCACGAATCGCACATCGCGTGGGCGACGTACGAGGTCGCGCTGTGAGCGGGGCGGAATCGTGAGCGGGGCACCGGGGCGCGTGCACTTCCTGGTCCCCACGGGCATCGACGACCCCGATCGGGTGAGCGGCGGCAACATCTTCGACCGGCACATCCGCGACGGACTCGCCGGGACAGGGTGGGACGTGCAGCTGACGGAGGTGGAGACGGATGCCGCGCCCGAGGCCGATGCGGTGCTCTCCGGTCTGCCGGACGGGGCGCTCGTGCTCATCGACGGCCTCGTCGCGACCGGCTCCCCAGAGGCGGTCGAGTCCGCCGCCGGACGCCTGCGCATCGTCGTGCTCGCCCACATGGTGTCGGCGGCGTTCCCCGACGCCGACCCGCAGGGGATCGACCGGGAGCGCAGGGCGCTGCGGGCGGCGCACCGGGTGATCGCGACGAGCGAGTGGACCAAGCGCGAACTCGTGCGCCGCGGGCTCGCGCCGGCCGACCGGATCGATGTCGCGACCCCCGGCGCCGATGCCGCCGTCTTCTCCCCTGGCACTCCGAGCGGCCGCGCGCTGCTGTGCGTCGGCGTCGTCGCCCCGCACAAGGGACAGGACACGCTGGTCGAGGCGCTCGCGGCACTCGCCGCCCAGCCGGAGTGGACCTGCACGATCGCGGGGTCGCTCGACGCGCGGCCGGACTTCGCGGAGCGGATCACGGCGCGCGCGAACGAGGCCGGTGTGGCCCACCGGATCACGATGGCGGGCGTGCTCGGCCGGGACGACCTCGACGCCGCCTACCGCCGGGCCGACCTGCTCGTCGCGCCCTCTCGCGCCGAGAGCTACGGCATGGCGATCGGCGAGGCCCTGCGCCGCGGCATCCCGATCGTCGCGAGCAGTGTGGGCGGGGTGCCCCAGACCGTCTCCCCTGCCGCGGCGGTGCTCGTGCCGCCGGACCAGCCTGCTGCGCTGCGGCAGGCGCTGGAGTACTGGATGATCGACCCCGGCCTGCGCTCGCGGATGAAGGCCGGAGCCCAGCGAGCCGGGGCGCGGCTCCCGCAGTGGAGCGACACCGTCGCCCGGATCGGCGCGAGCCTCGAGGAGGCCCGGTGACCCTCCTGGTGCGGGCGACCGGCGTAGCGCCGAAGACCGGCGTCCGGTCGGTGACCGGCGCCTCATCGGTGACCGAGGCTCGGCCGCCGACCGGCGTGCGGGCGGTCCTCGCGTCGCCGCGGCTGAGCGTGTGGGTGCGGGTCGCGGTCGGCGGCGGCATCCTCCTCGCGCTCGCGCTCGCGGTGGGCGCGGAGCCGTTCCTGCGAGGCCTCGCCTCGGTGTCGCTGCCCGCGGTCGCGGCGGCGCTTGCGCTCGCCGCGCTGGCCACGACCGCCGCGGCCTGGCGGTGGCGCGTGCTCGCCGGGCGGCTCGGTCTGACGCTGGGGCGTCGAGAGGCGATGGGGGCGTACTACCGCTCGCAATTCCTCAACACGGTCCTGCCGGGCGGGGTCGTGGGCGATGTGCACCGGGCCGTCGCGCATGGCCTCGACCAGGGTCGCGTCGCGCAGGCGTCGCGCGCGGTCGCGGCGGAGCGCTCAGCAGGTCAGGCGGTGCAGCTCGTCCTGGCAGCGGTGGTGCTGGCGGTTCTCGGAATGTCGGCCTACGCTCCCGCTGTGGGCACCGCGCTTCTCGTGGTCGTCGTCGCCTGCGCCGCCATCGTCATCGCGGCGACGACGAGTCGGCGCGCCCGGGCCGCGATCAGGCGCGAGCTGGCCGCGCTGCGGCAGGCGTTCGGAACCGTCCGCACCGTGCTCATCGTGGTGGTCGCGTCGATCGTGGTCGTCCTGTGCCATGTGGCCACGTTCGTCGTCGCCTGCATCGCCGTCGGCATCGACGCGTCGCCGGAGCGGCTGACCGCCGGTGCGCTCATCGTGGTGCTCGCCGGATCGATCCCGCTGAACCTCGGCGGCTGGGGCCCGCGCGAAGGCATCGCGGCGTGGGCGTTCGGGACGGCCGGCCTGGGAGCTGCCACCGGCGTCGCGGCCTCGACGGCGTTCGGGGTGCTGGCGATGATCGCCGTGCTGCCCGGCGCGGCCGTGGTCGCGGCATCCGCTCTCCGTCGCCGCCGGCTGGTCGCCCGGAACGGGGGGAGGGCATCGTGACCCGGCCCTATGTGCTGCTCAGCTGTGCGATGTCGATCGACGGATACCTCGACCGCGCGACCCCGTGCAAGCTCGCCATGTCGAACGCGGCGGACTTCGATCGGGTCGACCAGCTGCGGGCTGAGAGCGACGCGATCATGGTCGGCGCGTCGACCGTTCGGCGCGACGACCCGCACCTGATGGTGCGCAGCGAGGAGCGCCGGCTCCTGCGCCTCGCCGCGGGCAGGTCGTGCTCGCCGATCAAGGTCACAGTGACGGCGACCGGCGACCTCTCGCCGCACGCCGCCTTCTTTGCGGACGAGGACGTCGAGAAGCTCGTGTACTGCCCGCAGGCGACCGCGCGCCGCATCGCGGCGAAGCTGGGCGGCGCGGCGACCGTCATCGGCGTCGGCGGGGACGTGTCGATGGGCGCCGTGGTGCGCGACCTCGGCGACCGGGGCGTCCGCCGGCTCATGGTCGAGGGCGGCGGGCACCTGCACACGCAGTTCATCGTGGACGAGCTCGCCGACGAGCTGCAGCTCGTGATCGCCCCGTTCTTCGTCGGGGAGCCGGGGGCGCCGCGCTTCGTCGAGGCGGGCCGATTCCCGTGGACGGCATCTCGGCGCGCGCGGCTCGCTGAGTCGCGGGCGATCGCGGACGTCGTGCTGCTGCGCTACGCGCTCTCGGACCGGTTCGATGGCCGGTCGCTGCCGGCCGGGTCGGACTCCGAGTCCGCCTCGGCGGGGTCCCTCCGCCAGCCGTGAGCGGGCCGATGTTCGAGGGAATGGGGCAGAATCGCCGGGAATCGGCGACCTTTCTCCCGCGCAGCCGGGCATCGGCTGCGACGATCGTCGCGTTCGCGGCGCTCCTCGTTGTGCCGCTGCTTCCCGGTGCGCTCGCCGCGGGCACACCGGCCGCGCTGCTGGCGCTGCCCGTCGAGTCGATCGCGGTCGTCGTGCTGCTCGTGGCGCTGCCGACCCGGTGGCTGCGCGGGGTCGTGGCCGGCGTCTTCGCCGCGCTGGTGATCGCCGCGACCGTGCTGACGGCGCTCGACCTCGGCTTCGAGGCGACCGTCGACCGGGCGTTCAGCCTCACCGATGACGCGTCCAGCCTCGTCAGCGCCTTCGGGGTCGTGAGTGACGCGACCGGAACCGGCAACGCCTTCCTGCTCGTCGCTCTCCTGGTCGCGCTGGTGACCGCCGCCGTGGTGGCTCTCGCGCGTGCGGCCCTGCGCGCGGGGCGCGTGACCCGCGCCTCGGAGCGCAGCGGGCGGGTCGCGACCGTCGCGGTCGCGGGCATCTGGATCCTCGGCGCCGCCGTCGGGGCGCAGCTGATCCCGGGGGTCCCCTTGGCAGGAGCGGATGCCTCGACCGAGCTCGCCGCCACCTCGGTGCGCACCGCTCAGGGCATCCGGGACCAGCAGCAGTTCCAGCGCGCGGTCGCGACGGACGCGATGCGCGGCATCCCTTCCGATCAGCTCCTCGCGGCGCTGCGGGGCAAGGACGTCGTCTTCGCATTCCTGGAGAGCTACGGCAGGGTCGCCGTCGAGGACTCGACCTTCTCGCCCGGGGTTCTTCGCGTGCTGCGCGCTGGCGGGGCGCTGCTCGCCCAGGACGGGTATTCGGCGCAGAGCGCGTTCCTCACGTCGCCCACGTTCGGCGGGGTCAGCTGGCTCGCGCACTCGACGCTGCAGACCGGCGTCTGGGTCGACTCGAAGCAGAACTACAGCCGGCTGCTCACCGAAGACCGGCTCTCGCTCACGCGCGCGTTCCACGATGCGGGCTGGCGCACCGTCTCGGTGGTGCCGTCCAACAAGGAGCCGTGGGACGAGGGGAAGAGCTTCTACGGCTACGACTCGATGGTGAACTCCCTGAACATGGGCTATGCGGGGCCCACGTTCAGCTACGCCCGGATCCCCGACCAGTTCACCTGGCAGCACTTCTACGACACCGAGCTCGCCCAGCCGCACGCTCCGGTCATGGCCGAGATCGACTTCGTGTCATCGCACACGCCGTGGACGCCGCTGCCCCAGCCTGTGCCCTGGTCGCAGCTCGGCGACGGGTCGGTGTTCGACCCGCAGCCTGCCCAGGGCATCGCGCCGGTCGTCGCCTGGCAGGACCCGAAGCGGGTGCAGCAGCTGTACGGGCAGTCGGTGCAGTACACGCTCGGCACGATGTTCTCGTTCCTGCACACCTACGACCAGCCGAACCTCGTCCTCGTCGTGCTCGGCGACCATCAGCCGTCGAGGGTGGTGAGCGGCCAGGATGCCGACTACGACGTGCCGATCTCGATCATCTCCAAGGACCCGGCCGTGCTCGCGGCGCTGGCCGAGTGGCACTGGGAGCCGGGCGTGCTGCCGTCTCCGGACGCTCCGGTCTGGCGGATGGACCGCTTCCGCGACCGCTTCCTGGACGCGTTCACCCCCTGAGGTCAGTCGAAGACGACCACGACCTTGTCGGCCGCGCCGGGGGTCGACGCGAGGGTCATCGCGCGCTCGGCCTCGGCGAACGGAACGATGTCGCTGATGATGTGCTGGTACTTGTCCCAGTGCTCGATGATCGAGTCGGTCACCTCGAAGATCTCGGTCGGGTACCCCATCGCCAGACGGATGTCGGGCTCCGTGGTGAGCAGCTCCTGCAGGTCGAGCTCGACCGGCTTCTTGTGCACGGCCACGATCGTGAGCACGCCGCGGTTGCGCATGGCCTTGAGCGCCGTGTCGATCACGATCGGCGCACCAGCCGCGTCGAAGTAGACGTCGGTGGCGGCCTTCGAGCCCCGGCCCATGAATCCTGGAACCTCGCCGTGCAGCTCCTTGAGCCGCTCGGCCACATCCTCCTCGGCGGAATTGATGACGGCATCCGCTCCGATCAGGAGCGCACGCTCGAGGCGGCTCGGCTGGATGTCGACGACGACGACGTGTGCCGCACCCTTGGACTTGAAGCCGATCGCGGCGCCGAGGCCGACCGGTCCCGCGCCGAAGACGACGACCTTCGAGCCTTCGCCCGCGCCAGAGCGATTGACGCCGTGGTACGCGACCGCCATCGGCTCGTTCAGCGCCGCGACCGCCCACGGCACCTCGTCGGGGATCACCCGGAAGTGCACGCCGGCCTCGGCATCGAAGAGCACGACCTCGTCCGACAGGGCGCCCTGCGCACCGCCGTTGCCGATGATGCCGTCGCGGTTCGCCATCGGGTTGATGACGACGTGGTCGCCGACGGCGGCGCCGGTCACCTCGGCCCCGACCTCGACGATCTCGCCGGCGGGCTCGTGGCCGAGCGGAGTGTGGCTGTCGCGGGGAGGGATGCCGCCGCGCTGCACGTAGAAGACGTCCGAGCCGCAGATGCCGCACGCCTTGATCTTCACCGCGACATCGCGGGGACCGACCGGCGGGCGCTCGGTCTCGACGAACTCGGCCACTCCAGGGCCGGTGACGGTCAGTGACTTCATGGTGGTCAGGGTCTGCATGGGATGCTCCATCGGATCGGGAACTAATTCGGATTAGTGTCTAGACTAGCAGCGGAGTCTGAACGCAGCATCCGAAGATTCGGGCCCAGGGGGAGACTCATGGAGCGTCGCAGGGCGACCATGCGAGATGTCGCCCGCGCGAGCGGGGTCTCTCCGGCCACGGTGAGCTTCGTCATGAACGACACCCCTGGGCAGACCATCTCGCCCGAGACCCGCACCAAGGTGCGTCGCGCCGCGGCCGAACTGGGCTACACCGCCCACCCGATCGCGCGGGCCCTGCGCGAGGGGGCGTCGCGCATCATCGTTCTCGACCTCGGCGGGCTTCCGCGCACTCCGGTGCTCGACGGCTTCATCCAGGGGATGGACGAAGAGCTCGTAGCGGCGGGGTTCGGCCTGTTCGTCACGTTCGCCGGGGCCGGGCATGCGTCGACCCAGGCGGCCGTCGCCGCCGTGAACCCGCGTGCCACGGTTGATCTCGCCGGCATCTACGCCCACCCCGAGGCTGGCGTCCCAGACGGGGGCTGGAATGACGGGATGGCCGCGCACTACCTGGCGCAGGTCCGCTATCTGCAGAGCCGCGGGCATGACCGGATCGCCATCGCCTCCCCTTCCGGCGAAGGGCTGATGTACCCGTTGATGGTCGACTTCATCCGGTCCGCGGCATCCCGACTCGAGATGGCGGAGCCCATCGTGCTGACGGTCGGAGCCGGATCGGAAGGAGTGCGGGCCCGGATCGGCGACGCCACCGCGATCGCGGCGCTCACGGATGCGATCGCGTTCGAGGTGCTCGCTGCGCTCCACGACGAGGGCGTCACCGTGCCGGACGAGGTCGCGGTGATCGGCTGGGGCGACACCGCGGAGGCGGCGCTGTGGCGCCCGGCGCTCACGACCATCCGCATCGATGCGCGCACCTACGGACGGCGCACCGCACGACAGGTGCTCGGGCTTCCGGTCGGCGACGCGAGCCCGGCGCCGACCCAGATCATCCAGCGCGAGTCGGCCTAGGAAGATGAGAGTCGGCATCATCGGCGGCGGGGCCGCGGGCCTGGCGAGCGCGTGGCTGCTCGAGCATGAGCACGACGTCACGCTCTTCGAGCAGGACGACCGCTTCGGCGGCCACGCGCACACGATCACGATCGAGGCGGACGGCCACCGCCTCGACATCGATGCCGGGTTCCAGTTCTTCGCGCCGGGCGCGGCCTATGCGACGTTCAACCGGCTGCTCGACATCCTCGACGTGCCGCGGCGGTCGTATCCGGCGACGCTGACGGTCTACGGCACGGCGCGCGAGCGCCCCGTCGTGATGCCGCCGCTGCGGGCGGGCCGGCCGGTATGGGCCTCGTTCACCCCCCGGGCGCTGCGCACCCTGATCCGGTTCCGCCGGTTCCTCGTCGACGTGCCCGCGTTCCTCGCGCAGCACGACCGAACCCTGACGATCGGCGAATACCTCGAGCGGCAGCGCCTGCCGCGGGAGTTCGTCGACAGCTTCCTGCTTCCTCTCCTGCTCGCGTTCTGGTGCGTCGAGCCATCCGACTTCCAGCGGTTCACGGCCTACAACGCCCTGTACTACCTGGGCGCGAACATGCCGACGGGCCTGCGCGCCCCCGACCAGAGCGAGATCGACGGCGGTCTCAGGGTCTACGTCGACGCGCTCGTCGGGTCGCTGGAGCGAGCGACGCTCCGCCGGGACTCCGCGGTGCGCAGCCTCACCCGCGACCCCGACGGCTGGACCATCGAGGACGCCGACGGTCGGCGCCAGTCCTTCGATCAGGTGGTTGTGGCGACGAACGCGCGTCAGGCGCTGCACCTCCTCGGATCATCCCCCGAGGCGGACGAGCTCTGCGCGCAGCTGCGGCGCCTCAAGTACTTCGACACCACCATCGCGATCCACGGGGATCGGCGGCTCATGCCGCGGAGCGAGTCGGCATGGTCGGTCGTCAATGCCCGGTGGGACGGATGCCACAGCTCGCTGTCGATCTGGAATCCCGAGCGCGGCCTGCCGGTGTTCAAGAGCTGGGTCACGTTCGACCAGGAGCTTCCCGAGCCGCTGTACGCCGTCGCGAAGTATGAGCACGGCATGGTCGATGCGGACTACTTCGACGCCCAGGGCCGACTCAAGGCGCTGCACGGAGCGCACGGCCTGTGGCTCGCCGGACTCTACATGGACGACGCCGACTCGCATGAGAGCGCCATCCGCTCCGCCGTCAACGTCGCGCAGCGACTCGCCCCCGCATCCGCGCGCTTGGGCCGGCTCGCGGCAGCGGAATAGGCCGCGCGGCCGCGCGCTACGGCGTGGCGCCTGGCCTCGGGCGTCGCACCAGCAGGTAGACGACGGCGCCGATGATTCCGAGGCCCAGGAGGATCACCCACGGCAGCCATGCCCCGGTGGCCTCGTCCGTAGGCGCGCCCGCCTCCGGGCTCGGTGACGTGCTCGCGGTCGGGGTTGGGGTCGCGGTCGGGGTTGGGGTCGGCGTGGGAGTCGCTGTCGGGGTAGGCGTCGGCGTCGCGCTCGGCTCGACCGTCGGAGCCACCGAGGGGGCGACAGTCGGTGCCGTGGTGGGGGCGACGGTCGGTGCCGTGGTGGGGGCGACGGTCGGCTCCGTCGTCGGGGCCACGGTCGGCGCGATGCTGGGTGTGAGGCTGGGGCGCACGATGGGCGTCCGCGTCGGGCGGGGCGTCGGGGTCGGCAGCTCGAGGGTGATCGTCGGGGTCGGCAGCTCGATCGTCGCGGTCGGCGTCGGGAGGGTGCCGGTCGGACTGGGCAGGGTGATGCCGCTGCCGCAGGCCGCGAGCAGCGCCCCCGCCGCGGCGATCGCCACGATCGCCATGCCGCGCCGCACGCGCTCCGCCGTCCGATTGCCCGACATGAAACCTCCTCCGGAGGGCGCGAGGCCCGCGGTCCGTCATCCGCCCGCTCAAAGCCGGCTCCGACCTGAATCGTCGCAGGCCGCGCTCGGGAACGGAAGCGCAACCCACCACTCCGGGTGATCCTTCGCCGCGTGCGCGCCGGGGGTCCGGCGACACGCCGTGGATGCCCCTTCCGGAGACCCCCGAGCAGTCGGTCAGGCGCGCTTGCGTGCCGCGTTCCGGTCGCCGGCCGATTTCGGCGGCGCGGCGCCGACGTCGAGACGCTCCTGTCCGCCGTGCGACGACCAGGCGCTCTCGAGCCCCCGCTCCGCGTGCTGCGAGGCTCGGACCGCGCGCTCGTCGGCCCACTCGTTCAGCACGTGACCCGAGTGCCCGCGCACATGCTCGAGCACGGCATCCGGGAGTCCTACGGCACGGCGAGCGTCGCGCTGCTCGATGAGCTGCTCGAGGATCTCGCGGTTCTTGACCGGGGATCCGGATGCCGTCTTCCAGCCGCGCCGCGCATGGCCCGACATCCACTTCGTATAAGTGTCGATCGCGTACCGGGAGTCAGCCTGGATCGTGAGATCCGCCACCGCGGCGTGGTCGCGCAGCGCGTTGAGCAGGCCGAGGAGCTCGCCGATGTTGTTGGTTCCCTCGACCACCGAGCCGGCAGCCCAGTGTCCATCCTCGGCGACCCACGCCCAGCCGGCCGGGCCGGGGTTGCCCTTGCATGCGCCGTCGGTTGCGACCGTGTAGGTGTCGGTCATCGTCCATCCCGTCGTCGCCCTATGCCGGCTTCCATCGTGCCCCACACCGGCTCCTCCGCGAAAAGGGACTCACACGCGGCAGCGGCTCACCGCTGCAGGGCGGCTCTCACGCGTTCCGCCTCGCGCCGCCCCTGCGCACGCCCGGCTGCCACGAGCTCGGGCGCGACCGAGCGATCCATGACGTCGCGTCCGGCGGCGCGCCGGGAGTCGGCGTCGTGCACCAGAATCTCGACGCGGCGATCGGGAGCGAGAAGTGCTCGCTGTCTGGCGATGCGCGCCCACGGCACGCCGGCTTCCTGTCGTGCATAGAGCTCCGCCAGCGGAATGCCGCTGGTGACCTGGGCTCCGACGACTGCGCCGGCGCTCGTGCCGAGCACCACCGCGTCCGGGGCGACCACCGCACCCTCGTCGGCGAGACCGGTGAGGATGCCGATCTCCCACGCGATCCCCGCAACACCGCCGCCGCCGAGCACCCAGATGGGCTGGATCACGCGGGCGGGCTCGCTGGACGCGGATGGTGGATGCCGCGGTGCAGCTCGAAGACCCGCGAATGCCCTTTCCCTCCGGGAAGATCCGTGATCGGCTGATCGGCCATGAAGAGCCGGATCAGGTGGGCGAGCTCCCTCGGGTGGCTGAAGTTGATCGCGTGCGCCGCGCCCTCGAGCATGACGAGCAGCACGTGGCTCTCGGTCTGCTCGGCGATCTCCGAGACGCGCGAGGGCCCCGGAATGAGCGGATCCTTCGTCCCCACCACGACCAGAGTCGGGATGCGCAGCTCGAGCAGCCGCGCCAGCGTGGGGTACTTGGTGAGCGCGCGGAACATCTGGAACGTGCTGGGGACGCCGAAGCGCACGTAGTCGGGGGTGGCGACCGTGACCAGCTTGGGGGGCTCGCGGCCGCCGTCACGGGCGAGCTGACCCATGGCGCGGCCCAGCGGCTGGTTGTAGAGGCCGCCGGCAGGGGAGACGAGGACAGCCCGTTCGATGCGCTCGGGAAAAGTGTGGGCGAACTCGACGATGACGGGACACCCCATCGAATTGCCCACGAGGGTGGCGCGCTCGACTCCGCGATCGTCGAGGAACCGCATCGCGTCATGCGCGAGGTCCGGCACGTCGAGTCCGCCGCGGGTCTTGCCGCTGCGTCCGAATCCCGGGAGATCGGGCACGAGGGTGTGGAAGTCGTCGCGCAGCAGTTCGGCGGTGGGCAGCAGGTATCGTCCCGACAGCCCGAAGCCGTGCACGTGCATCATGGCCGGGGCGTCCGGCTTCTCGGGCGACTCGCGGTAGAAGATCGGGACCCCGTCGACGACCGTCCAGCGTTCAGCGAGAGCGGATGCCGGGTGCCGCGGTGTGCGCCGCTCGATGTGCTTCGCCTGTCGAGCATTGCGGGTTGAGTCCGGCATTCCTCCCCCTTCCGAGCGGCGCCCACCGGTGATGTTCCGGGCGTGCGCTCCCCCTTCGCACGGTGCCAGATGCAGGGCCCGCCGTCAAGGAACCCGCCGCCCGCCGATACAGTGGGCACCGCGAGCAGCCGGCTCGCGATCGCGGGCACCCTGCCCGGTTCGCACTCGCATCGGAGCCACGATGAGCACTGCACCGCGGCCCAGCCGGGCAGCGCCGGAGGGCACGGTCGGCGAAGTCTTCCTCGCCTTCCTCCGCCTCGGATTGACGTCGTTCGGTGGGCCGATCGCCCACCTCGGCTACTTCCGCGACGATCTCGTGGTGCGCCGCAAGTGGGTCGACGACAAGGCGTACGCCGACTTGGTCGCACTCTGCCAGTTCCTCCCGGGGCCGGCGTCGAGCCAGGTCGGATTCGGGCTCGGACTCCTCCGGGCGGGTCCGCTGGGCGCGCTCGCGGCCTTCCTGGCATTCACGCTGCCATCGGCGGTGCTCATGGTCGGCTTCGCCTACGGCGCCTCGCTCTTCCGCGGGGTGATCGGCTCCGGCATCCTGATCGGTCTGAAGATCGTCGCCGTCGCGATCGTCGCCCAGGCGGTGGCCGGGATGGCCCGGACCCTCACCCCCGACCCGCAGCGGGCCACGATCGCCGTCGTCGCCGCGGGATTCGCCGTGCTGATGGCGGGCTCGGCCGGTCAGGTCGTCGCGATCATCGTCGGTGCGCTCGCCGGCCTGGTCTTCTGCCGGGACACCGCCGCGCCGCCGGTGGGGCGGGTCGATTTCCCGGTCAGCCGCCTGGCCGGCTGGCTGTCGCTCGGAGTGTTCACGGTGCTCCTCATCGGCGTCCCGATCGCGGCGGCGGCGGTCTCATCGGGCGCCCTCAGCCTGTTCGACGCGTTCTACCGCGCCGGGGCCCTCGTATTCGGCGGCGGACACGTCGTACTTCCCCTGCTCGACGCCGAGGTCGTCCAGACCGGATGGGTCACCCCCACCGAGTTCCTCTCCGGGTATGCCGCGGCCCAGGCCGTGCCCGGGCCGCTGTTCAGCTTCGCGGCCTATCTGGGGGTGCTCGCCCTTGTCGGTCCAGGAGGCATCGTCGGCGCGGCGGTCGCCCTCGTGGCCGTGTTCCTGCCCGGGTTCCTGCTGCTGGTCGGCGTGCTCCCGTTCTGGAACGCCTTCCGCACCAGCACGCTCGCGCAGGCGGTCATGCGCGGGGCGAACGCCGCGGTCGTCGGGATCCTCGCGGCTGCACTCTACGACCCGGTCTTCGTCGGCGCCATCATCGACCCGGCGTCGTTCCTGCTCGCGCTCCTGTGCTTCGTGCTGCTGATGGCATGGCGGATGCCGGCATGGGGCGTCGTCATCGTGGGTGCGGTGGGCGGCATCCTGGTCGGCCTCGCCTGACCCCGGCGACGTCCGGGCAGAACCACTACGCCGCGGCGGCCTCGACCACGAGCCGGATCGTCTCGGGCTGCCCGATCACCCGGAAATGCCCGCCGGTGTCGATCGTGTGGTTGGTGCCGCCCTCGAGCTCCCAGAGCCCCGGGATGTGCGGATCGAAGACCCCCGAGATGCTGGTGATCCGGGAATTGACGTCGATGATCTTCTGCAGATGCAGGGTGGTCGGGTCGGTCGGCGAGAACGACCGCAGGCTCGGGCTGAGCATGAAGCGGGCGTAGATCGAACCGGCGAACGGCGTGGCCAGGGCGACCATGCTGTGGATGCGCTGCTGCGGGTCGAGCTCGGTCATCAGGTACTTGCCGATGAGCCCGCCCTTGCTGTGCGCCACGATGACGACATCGCGCAGGTCGTGCTCTTCGAGGTACCCGGCGACGAGCCGCGCCGTGTCGGCGACCGGCCGGCCGTTGCGACGCAGCGCCGGGAGCACGTGCACGGGGTGTCCGGCGGCATGCAGGGGCTCGATGAGCGGCCGAAGGAAACCCCAGGTCTCCCAGATCCCCGGGAGCATGAGCACCGGCCGTCCCGTGCCGGTGCGGAACTTCTCGCCGTCGCGGGAACCGAGGAACGACTGGATCTGCCAGTGCGCGGCGAAGGCGTAGTCCTTCACCCACCACGACAGCACTCTCCGCCGGTCAGCCACCCCCTGAGGATACGGCCTGTCCGGCCAGGAGTCCGGGTTCGCACCTGTCGGAGACCTGCGTGGCTACGCTGAACGCCATGGACCAGATCACCGTGGACCCGATCGCCGCGACCCTCGTCATCCTGGTCCTGGCGATCGTCGCCTTCGTGAGCAATCGGCTCCCGCTCGGCATCGTGGCGATCGGCGTCTCGCTCGCGCTCTTCCTCACCGGCGTGCTCACGCTCCAGCAGACCCTCGCGGGGTTCGGCGATCCGACGGTCATCTTCATCGCGACACTGTTCGTGGTGAGCGAGTCCCTGGATGCGACCGGCGTGACGGCGTGGGCCGGCCATAAGGTGATCGCACGAGCGGGCACGAAGCGGATGCCGCTGCTCATCGTGATCTGCAGCCTCGTCGCGGCGACCTCGGCGCTGATCAGCATCAACGGCGCCGTGGCCGCGCTGCTTCCGCTGGTCGTGGTGGTCGCGGCACGCGCCGGGATCAAGACCTCCCAGCTGCTCATGCCGCTCGCGTTCGCGGCATCCGCGGGTTCTCTGCTGCTCCTCACCGGGACGCCGGTCAACATCATCGTCTCGGACATGGCCGCCGCGAGCGGCGGACGGGCGTTCGGCTTCTTCGAGTTCGCCCTCGTCGGCGTGCCCATCGTCATCGTCACTGTCGCGTTCATCGTCCTGTTCGGTGCGCCGCTGCTGCCCAAGCGCAACGGGGCGTCGATGCCGATGGACCTGGTGCGTCACGCGCGGCTGCTGCGGGACCAGTACTCGCTGAGCCTCGACACCGGCATGATCATGGGTCCGCAGAACGGCGTGACCGAGGTCGTGATCCCGCCGCGCTCGCCGCTCATCGGCACGAAGGTCTACCCCGGGATGGCGACGCCCGACGGCGAGCTCGCGATCCTCGCCGCGCGCCGAGGCGACCAGCAGCTCAAGGGCCAGGAGATCTCGGTGCACGCCGGCGACGCTCTGCTGCTGCAGGGCACGTGGGACGAGCTCACGCGCCACACCGACGCCCCCGGAGTCCTCGTCGTCGATGCGCCGAGCCTGATGCGCCGGGCGGTGCCCCTCGGGAAGGGCGCGAAGCGCGCGCTCGTCATCCTCGCGGCCATGGTGCTGCTCCTGGCCACCGGGTTCGTTCCTCCGGCGATCGCCGGTCTGCTCACCGCCGGTGCCATCGTGGTGACGCGCACGGTCAGTCCTGCGCAGGCCTATCGCTCCATCTCGTGGACGACGGTCGTGCTCATCGCGGGGATGATCCCGCTGTCCACCGCGTTCACCGTGACCGGCACCGCCGACCTCGTCGCGGGCTGGCTGCTCACGGTGATCGGCGACTCGGGCGCCTACGTCGCGCTGGCGCTGCTGTGCGTGCTGACGCTCGTGCTCAGCCAGCTGATCAGCAACACGGCGACGGTGCTCATCGTCGCTCCCATCGCGGTCTCGCTCGCGAGCGCCATGGGCGTCTCCGTGCAGCCGTTCATGATGGCGCTGACCGTGGTCGCCGCCGCCGCCTTCCTCACGCCCATCGCCACGCCGGTGAACCTCATGGTGATGGAGGCCGGCGGGTACCGGTTCGGCGACTACTGGAAGCTGGGGCTGCCGCTCGCGATCATCTACCTGCTCTTCGCGGTCTTCTACGTGCCGCTCGTCTGGCCCTTCTGACGCCCCTGCCGCGGCATCCGCCCCGAACGAGACTGCGGCCCCGGAGCGGATGCTCCGGGGCCGCAGTCTGCGGTCTCGCAGGGGCTACGCGACCGACCAGCCGTTGTCGCTGGCGAGCACGATGCCGTTGACGTTGACGCCGTCATCGCTCAGCAGGAACGTGATCGACGCGGCCAGGGCCTCGGCCTCGGCGGCGTCCGGCAGGATCTGCATGCCGAACTGGACGCGCTCGGCGCCCAGGGGCGAGCCGAACTTCGCCTCGATGTTGGTGATGGTGGGTCCCGGGGCGACCGCGTTGACGCGGATGCCGCTCGGGCCGTACATGAAGGCGCTCGACTTGGTGAGCCCGACGACGGCGTGCTTGGACGCCGTGTAGGCGGCACCGGCTGCCGAACCGCGGAGAGCCGCCTCCGAGGCGGTGTTGACGATCGACCCGCCGCCCTGAGCCAGCATCGTGGGGATGACGGCGCGGGTGAGCTTCATGGTGCCGGTGACGTTGACGCGCATGACGCGCTCCCAGACGGCATCGGACAGGTCGCCGACCGGGGTCATGTCGTCCATGATCCCGGCGATGTTCGCGAGGCCGTCGATCGTGTCGCCGGCGGCCTCGACGATGGCGGCCACGCCGGCGTCGTCGGTGATGTCCGCGGTGAGCGAGACGATGTCGGCTCCGGCGTGCTCGGCGACGAACTCGTCGAGGCGCTCCTGGCTGACGTCGACCGCGATGACGCGGCCACCCTCACGGGCGACGCGCGAGGCGGTGGCGCGGCCGATGCCGGAGCCGGCGCCGGTCACGATGACGGTCTGGCCGGTGAAGCGGCCCTCGTTGATGCGTTCGGTCCACTCGCGCAGCGGGACGGCGGACACGGATGCCTCGTCGTCGCCCTCGGTGTTGATGGCCGGCGCGGCAGCGGCGCCTGCGGGCACGTCGCCGGCGGCGGCGCGCGCGACGAGGCCGTCGAGCATGTCCTGGGTGAAGGCACCCTGGCTCAGCTTCACGAGCCGCTTGATCGCGAGTCGGCGGACGGGCTTGAACGCGTCCGGGGTCTGACCGCTCTGGGCCAGCATGTCGGTCAGGATCGCGTTGCCCGCAGGATCTGCGAGCCAGTCAGCGATCGAGGTGTCGCCCGAGAGGGCCTTGGTGGTAGCCATGATGCTTCTCTTTCCTTTTCGACCGGACAGCAGTGTCCGGTACTAGGCTACACCCGTGCTCACCCAGCAGAATCCCCCGACGAAGACCAACCGCGGCCCGGCCGCCGGCCCCGGAAACCGTCGGGCGCTCATCGCCGCCGCGCGTGCCGTCTACGCCGAATCGGGGCTGGGCGCGCCGTTCAGCGCGATCGCCAAGCGCGCCGGCGTCGGACAGGGCAGCCTCTACCGGCACTTCCCCGACCGCACCGCACTCGCGGTCGCCGTGTTCGAAGACAACGTGATCGACCTCGAGGAGTTCACTGCTCCCGAGGGCCGCACGGTCGACGACCTGCTCGGCCGCGTCGTCGAGCAGGCGGTCGCCTCCACCGCCCTCATCGAGCTGGTCACCGCCGACTTGCAGGACCCGCGGGTCGTGCCGCTCGGCGAGCGATTCAACGGCCTCGTGTCGCGGCTCGTCGTCCGCGAACGCGCGGCAGGACGCATCGGAAGCCACGTCGAACCGGAAGACGTGGCGATGGCGACGGGGATGCTGRCGACCGAGCTCGCCCGGACCCCTCCTGCCCTTCGCGCCGAGGCCGCCGTCCGCGCCCGAGCGCTTTTCCACAACGCCTTCGCACCACGCTGACGGCGGACGTATGCTCCTCATATGGGGAGATTCATCTACGACACGGCAGCGAACTCGGTGGACATCGACGACCGCACGCTCGCCCATCTGCGCATCGTCGTCATGAACAAGCTCCGCCGCTCGGAGTCGTTCATGTTCGATGTCGAGATCGGCGACGGCAGCGGGCGCCGGAGCTTCTGGATGAACCCCTCCGTGCCCATCCAGTTCCACTTCTTCGGCAGCCGTCAGCCGCGCATCAACCGCCTATGGGTGGAAGAGCTCATGCAGGCCGCGAGCGGGCCGAACGGCCTCAGCATCGTTCCTGAGCCCGCCGAGGAATCGCCCCTGTCCGAAGAGCCTGCGGCGGCCGGAGAAGCGATCTCCGCCGCCTGACCGACGCGGGTCGAGCCGTCAGTCGTCCTGGACCGGCGGGGCGTCGAGCGCTGCTCCGGCGACGCTCTCCATGTCGGCCGCGTCGGTTCCGGCGGTGAGGTCGGTGCCGCTCACGGTCAGCCGGTCGATCTCGAGGTGGGCGACCTCGACGTTGGCGAGGGACACGGAATCTCCCAGCGAGACGCCGTCGGCGTCGGAACCCTCGATCGTGGGAACCGGACCGGTGTCGAAGTGCTCGGCGACGAGCATGATCCCGCCGGAGGAGTTGGCCGAGTTCGCGAGATCTTCGAGCCAGGACCGGCTCAGCTCCGGCGGTTCCGGTTCGTCGAAGACGAACCGGAGCGCGATCGAGGGGTGCATCCAGACGGTGCTCCGCCCGCGTGGCTGATCGTCGGGGTGGCGCCACGACACGGTGAAGCTCTCGTCCCGCCGCAGCTTGGTCGCGATCACGACTTTCAGGTGCGCGAGAGCGCGGTCTTCGATATGGATCGGCGTGCCCGAATCCCCGTAATACATGGTGCCCACGCGCCCACCCTAACCCTCGATCGAACGGATCCGATCACCGCGCTCCGCACCGGACACCCGAGTGGCCCGGCGCGGAGCGCGATCGTTCGTCAGCGGGTGGCGCGAGCCAGGTTCGCGACGAGCTCTTCCTTGTTCTGGCGGACGACGTACGCGGGCTGATCGCGCTCCACGCGCCAGCTCTCCGCCAGCGGTCCGACGTCGACGGTGTCGAAGCCGAAGGCGTTGTAGAGGTCGGTGACCCAGGCAGAGGCATCCGCGTGATCGCTCGAGGTGGCGAGCGCGCGACGGTCCTTGGAGCCCGCCGGCGCTCCGTCGGTCAGGATCTGGCTGGACTGGATGTGGTTGAACGCCTTGGCGACCCGCGACGTCGGCAGGTGCTCCTGAAGCAGCCCGGCGGTCGTCGCCCGCTTCTCGTCGAGGGCGGCGATGTGCCCATCGCGCTCCCAGTAGTAGTTGTTGGTGTCGAGCACGATCTTGCCGGCGAGCGGCTCGACCGGCACCTCCTGGTACGCCTTGAGCGGCACCGTCACGATGACGATGTCACCGGATGCCGCGGCATCCGTCGTCGTCCCCGCCGTTGCCTTCGGCCCGAGCTCGGCGACGAACTCGGCCAGGGTCTCCGGCCCGCGTGAATTGCTGATCACGACCTCGTACCCGTGGTCGACGAGACCCCGCGCGAGGGTCGATCCGATGTGTCCTGCTCCGATGATTCCGACTCGTGTCATGCCGAAGGTAAAGCCCACCCGGCACCCGGGCATTCCCCCTGTTACGGCAGATTGCTCAGAGGCGGGCCCAGGCCTCGGTCAGCACGCCGCGGAGGATCTGCTCGATCTCGGTGAACTCGGCCGGCCCGATCGTGAGGGGCGGGGCGAGCTGGATGACGGGATCCCCGCGGTCGTCGGCGCGGCAGTAGAGCCCCGCTTCGAACAGGGCCTTGGAGAGGAACCCGCGCAGGAGCCGCTCGGCCTCGTCGTCGTCGAAGGTGGCCTTCGTGGCCTTGTCCTTGACCAGCTCGATGCCGAAGAAGTACCCGTCGCCTCGTACGTCACCGACGATCGGGAGGTCGGTGAGCTGCTCGAGCGTCGAGCGGAACACGGGTGAGTTCTCGCGGACCCGCTCGTTCAGGCCCTCCTCCTCGAAGATGTCGAGATTGGCGAGCGCGACGGCCGCGGAGACCGGATGCCCCGCGAACGTGTAGCCGTGCGGGAAGCTCGCCTGCCCGCGTGAGAAGGGCTCGTGGATGCGGTCGCTGATGATGGTCGCGCCGATGGGGGAGTAGCCGCTCGTCATCGCCTTGGCGCACGTGATCATGTCGGGCACGTACCCGTAGGCATCGCACGCGAACCACTCGCCGATCCGCCCGAAGGCGCAGATCACCTCGTCGCTGACCAGCAGCACGTCGTAGCGATCGCAGATCTCGCGCACGCGGGCGAAGTATCCGGGCGGCGGAGGGAAGCACCCGCCCGCGTTCTGGACGGGCTCGAGGAACACCGCGGCGATGGTGTCCGGGCCCTCGAACTGGATGGCCTGCTCGATGCGGTCGGCCGCCCACACGCCGAACTCCTCGAGCTCGTCGCCCTTGCCGCTCCACACGAAGCCCGATTCGGCGGCGCGGTAGTGGTTGGTGTTGGGCACCCGGAATCCACCGGGGGTGACCGGCTCGAACATCTCCTTCATCGCGGGGATGCCGGTGATCGCGAGCGCGCCCTGCGGGGTGCCGTGGTAGGCGACCGCGCGCGAGATCACCTTGTGCTTGCCCGGCTTGCCGACGAGCTTCCAGTACTGCTTGGCGAGCTTGAACGCGGTCTCGACGGCCTCACCGCCACCCGTGGAGAAGAACACCCGGTTGAGGTCGCCCGGGGCGTAGTGCGCCAGCCGCTCGGCGAGCTCGATCGCGGCCGGATGCGCGTACGACCAGATCGGGAAGAAGGCGAGCTCCTCCGCCTGCCGGGCCGCGACCTCGGCGAGGCGCCGGCGCCCGTGACCCGCGTTCACCACGAACAGCCCGGAGAGACCGTCGAAGTACCGCTTGCCCGAGGCATCCCAGATGTGATGCCCCTCGCCCCGCACGATGATCGGCACGCCGTCACCCTCGGTCATCACCGACTGGCGGGCGAAGTGCATCCACAGGTGATCGCGGGCCTTCGCCTGCAGGGCGACCTGATCGTAGGCGGTTCCGGTGGCGATGGACATGGCAGACCTCCCGTGACGGATGCCTCGACCATATCGGCGTCGTCGACCGGCGCACCATCCTCGCTAGGCGCGCACCGCCGCGACGTCGACCGAGACGGTGCGGCTGTCGGCCGTGGTCACCTCGTGGATCGGCCCGCTGAGCAGCATTGTTGCGCGGGTCTCCTGCGAGTCGCACGAGGCGCCGACCCAGAGTTCGACGTCACCGGGCTCGACGATGCGCACCCCTCGGCGATCGGTGAACGCGAGACGCGCCGACGGCACCTCGAAGCGGACGACGGTTCGCTCGCCGGCCTCGAGGGTGACCCGCGCGTAGCCCACCAGCTGAGCGACGGGACGGGTGACGCTCGCATACACGTCCTTCGCATACAGCTGCACGACGTCGACCCCTGCGCGCCCGCCGGTGTTGGCGACGTCGACAGTGACGCTGAAGGCCGCGCTGGTCGCGGACTCGGGCGGTGCGGTCAGCCGGGTGTGCTCGAAGCTCGTGTACGTCAGACCGTGCCCGAACGGCAGGGCCGGAGTGCTGTCGGCGCTCGTGATCTCTGAGGGGCCCCCCAGAATCGGGTGCAGGTAGGTATATGGCTGGGCTCCCGCCGAGCGGGGCAGCGAGACGGGAAGCCGACCGGACGGGGCCGCGCGGCCGGTGAGGATCTCGGCGATCGCCGTGCCGCCCTCTTCGCCGGGGAAGAAGGCCTGCACCACAGCGGCCGGAGCGGCGGGACCGTCGATCGCCCACCCGATCGCGTAGGGGCGCCCGGACAGCACGACCATGACCGTCGGCACGCCGGTGCCCACGACCTCTTCCACGAGCCGGCGCTGCAGACCCGGCAGCTCCAGATCCTCGACGTCGTTGCCTTCGCCCACGGTGCCGCGTCCGAAAAGTCCCGCGCGATCCCCTACGACGACCACGGCGACTTCGGCGGCGCGTGCCGCGGCGACGGCCGCCGCGATGCCGGTCGCGTCGTCGCCGGTCACGTCGCAGCCGGTTGCGACCTCGATCAGGGCATCCGACAGCTCCGAGCGCAGTGCCGTCGCAAGGCTCGGGATCTCCAGGCCCAGGGGGACCTCGGGGTGATGCGCCAGCACATGGTTGACGAAGGAGTAGCAGCCCATCAGGGCCTCTGGCGCGTCGGCGTTCGGACCGATCACCGCGACGCGTGCCCGCGCACCGAGTTCGAGCGGAAGGGTCCCGTCGTTCGAGAGCAGCACGACCGACTCGGCCGCGAGGCGACGTGCGACCTCGCGATGAGCGGGCGTGTCCAGGTCGATCTCGGCGGGCGCCTCTTCGAACGTCTCGTCGAGCAGGCCCAGCTCCTCCTTCTCGGCGAGCACGCGCAGCACCGCACGATCGACGAGAGCTTCGTGCACCCGGCCGTCGCGCACGGCGGCCGCCAGCGGCGCGGTGAAGGCGTCGCCCGTCGGCAGCTCCACATCGATGCCGGCCTCGAGCGCGAGGGCGGCCGCGTGGCCGAGATCCTCGGCGACAGCGTGCATCGAATGCAGGAACGCCACGGAGAAGTAGTCGGAGACGACGACGCCGTCGAAGCCCCAGCGCTCCCGCAGAAGGCCGGTCAGCAGTTCCGCCGATGCAGCGACCGGCACACCGTCGATCGCCGCGTACGAGTTCATGACCGAGCGTGCACCCCCGTCGCGGATGGCCATCTCGAACGGCGGGAGCAGCACGTCCGCGAGCTCGCGTCGGCCGACGTGCACCGGCGCATGATTGCGTCCGGCTTGCGAAGCCGAGTAGCCGACGAAGTGCTTGAGAGTGGCATGGACCCCGGCATCCTGCAGCCCCCGCACATAAGCGGTGCCGATCGTGCCGACGACGTAGGGGTCCTCGGCGATGCACTCGTCGACTCGCCCCCAGCGTGGGTCGCGGATGACGTCGAGCACGGGCGCGAGCCCCTGATGGATGCCGAGCTGTCGCATCGAGTCCCCGATGAGCCGGCCCATCTCCTCCACGAGAGCGGGGTCGAAGGAAGCCCCCCACGCGAGCGGAGTCGGGAAGGTCGCGGCCTTCCACGCGGCGAGGCCGGTGAGGCACTCCTCGTGGACGATCGCCGGGATGCCGAGCCGAGTCTGCTCCCGCAGGCGCCGCTGCTCGTTCCACAGCCACGTGGCGCGCTCCACCGGATCGACGGGTCGGGTGCCGTACACCCGGGTCAGATGCCCGATGCCATGCGTCGTGGCATCCTCGTACTTCGTCGAGGTCACCATCTCGCCCGCCATCGGGGCGACGAGCTCATCGCCCTGGTCGACCCAGTAGCCGACGAGCTGGCCCAGCTTCTCCTCCAGGGTCATCTGGGCATGCAGGCCCTGAACCCGCTCCGATACCGCCGGGAGCCGAAGTTCACTCATCCCTTCACCGCTCCCGTGAGACCGCCGACGATGYGCCGCTCGAAGAGGCTGAAGAAGGCGAGCGCGGGGATCATCGACAGTGACGTGAAGGCGAGCACCTTCGCGGTGTCCACGGAATACTGCGACGAGAAGGCCTGTACGCCGAGCGGCAGCGTGAAGTTCGCGTTGTCGTTGAGGAGGAACAGCGGCAGCAGATAGCTGTTCCAGCTGCCTATGAAGGCGAGGATGCCGACCGTGATGACTCCGGGGACCGCGAGCGGAAGCACCATGCGCCAGAAGAAGCCGAGGCGGCTGCATCCGTCGATGAACGCGGCCTCCTGGATCTCGTCGGGGATGGCCCGCAGGAACGGCACCAGGATGATGATCGTCGTCGGCAGCCCGAAGGCGATCTGGGGCAGGATGACGCCGGCGAGCGAATTGATGAGCCCGAGGTCGCGCACGACGATGTACAGCGGTGTGATGGCGACCGTGATCGGGAACATGAGCCCGGCGGCGAACAGCGCGTACAGCACCCCTCGGCCCCGGAACCGGTATCGCGCCAGCACGTAGCTGGCCATGAGACCCAGCAGGATCACCCCCACGGTGGTCGCGACCGCGACGATGGTGGAGTTCATCACCAGAATCCAGAACGTCGGCTCGGTGAGCACATCGATGTAGTTGGAGAACACCCACGGATCGGGCATCCCCGCAGGGTTGGTCGTGATCTGCGAATTCGTGCGGAATCCACCGATGATGATGTAGAGGACGGGGCCGAGCATGAGCGCGACCACGATGAACGCGACGAAGTAGACGACGGGTGTCGCCGCCCGCATCCGGTGAGGTCGGGGTGGGGGCAGCTCAATGGTCGCCAGGGCGGCGGTCATCGGGTGGTCCTTTCGGTGAGCGCGCCCGCGGTGTCGCGGCGCAGGACGAAGCGCTGATAGATCAAGGCGACGACGAGCGAGATGAGGAAGATCACGACGGCGACGGCGTTGCCGTAGCCGAAGTTGCCGGCGTTGCGACCGTTGGAGACCATGTAGGTCGCCATCGTCGACGTGCCGGCGACGGGGGCGATGTACTGCCCCCAGATGATGTACACCAGGTCGAACAGCTGCAGGGCGCCGATGATCGACAGGAACGCCCAGATGCGCAGAGTCGGGCCGAGAAGCGGGATCGTGATGCGCCATTGGATCTGCCAGTAGCTGGCGCCGTCGATGGCGGCCGCCTCATGCAGCTCCTCGGGGATGCCTTGGAGGCCCGCGAGGAAGAGGATGACGGCGAAGCCCACGTACTTCCACGTGAGGATCGCGATGAGCGTCCAGATCGCGATGCTCGGATCCGAGAGCCACTCTCGCGTGAGACCTGACAGCCCCAGATTCTCGAGCAGCCCGTTGAGTGCGCCGTTGGTCGCCAGCATGAGGCTGAAGCCGGTGCCGACCACCACCTCCGCGATCACGTACGGCACGAAGATGAGCACTCGGATCAGCGACTGCCCGCGCATCTTGCGGTTGAGCAGCAGGGCGAGCAGGAGGGCGACTGGTCCCTGGATCAGCAGCGACATTAGGACGATGAACGCGTTGTGACCGAGCGCTTCCTGGAAGTCGGGGTCGGTGAGGATCGTGACGTAGTTCTTCAGTCCGATGAAGTCCGTCGCCGGTCCATAGCCGTGCCAGTTGAAGAAGCCGTAGTACGCCGCCAAGATCACGGGGATGATGACGAAGCCGACGAAGAAGATCACCGCGGGCCCGGCCAGCAGTGCGATCTCCCAACGGCCCGACCGTCCGATTCCTCGGCGCCGGCGGCGCGGCGGCGCCGAGGGCGGCGGTGTGTCGCCGCCGCCCCCGGTCCGCTGCGCGAGATCCGTTTCCGGGCGATCGTCCGTCTTCGGTGTCTCGCTGATATTCATTGCGGAGTGTTCCTAGCCCTTCGCGCCGGCCTGGTTGGCGGCGTCGATCATCTGCTGCGGTGAACTCTGTCCGGCGAGCATCTCGACGACCGCCACGTTGAGCGCGTTTCCGACGTTCTGGCCGAGCACGGTGTCGAGCCACTGCGAGACGAACGGAGCCTTGTTGTAGGCCTCGAGGATCTGCACCAGGTAGGGCTCGGTGACACCCGCCTGCGCCACGGTGTTGACGGGCGGCGAGTTGTAGGCCTCGTAGTAGGCCGTCTGCTGGGCGTCCGAACCGATGAAGCTCAGGAAGTCGGCGCACTCCTTCGGCGCCTGCGCCGAGCAGGAGTAGCCGTCGACGCCACCCATGATGGAGCCGGGCTCACCCTTGCCGCCCGAGACCTCCGGGAACGGGTACCAGGCGAGATCCGCAAGCGGCTTCTCGTCCGGCGTGAGCGAAGCGATCACACCCGGATCCCACGCGCCCATCAGCTCGCCACCCGCCTGGTGGTTCGCGACCAGGCCCGCGGAGCTGCCCGCGCCCTGCTGGGCCGCGGTCGTCAGGAAGCCGTCGTTGAACGGGTCGGTCTTGGCGAAGTCGTCGAGGTCTTCGGCGGCCTTCAGCCAGCACGGGTCGCTGAAGTCCTTCGAGTCACCCGTCTCCTCCATCGTCGCGGGCGCGCACTCGCGCAGTGCGAACCAGTAGAACCAGTGCGCCGCCGGCCAGGCGTCCTTCGCGCCGAGCGCGAGCGGCGCGACGCCGGTCGCCTTCAGCTTGTCGTTCGCCGCGACCAGCTCGTCGATCGTCGTCGGGTTCTCAGTGACCCCGGCGGCGTCGTAGAGGTCCTGGCTGTAGAAGATGCCGCCGGGAAGCACCGACAGGGGCATCGCCCACACCTTGTCCTGGTAGGTCTCCGCCTTGAAGGAGCCCGCCGAGATGTTCTCCTTCGCCTCGCCGGTGATCTTGCCGGTGAGATCCATCAGCTGGCCGGCCTGCACCATGGCGGCCATCTTGCCCCCGCCGCGCTGGAGGAAGATGTCCGGCGGGTCGCCCGCATTGAGCGAGGTCTGCAGCTTGCCGTCCATGTCCTCGTTCTGGATCGACTGCATTTTGATCGTGACGTTCGGGTTGTCCTTCTCGAACGCGGCGATCGCGTCCTTCCAGTACTGCTGGCCGGGCCCCGTGGTGGAGTTCTGCCACAGCGTCATCTCGACGTTCCCGTCGCCGCTGTCTCCGGAGCCGCCGGCACTGCAGCCAGCGAGCGCCAGCGCGCCCACGACGAGTGCGGCGGACCCGGCGAGGATCCTGTTGCGCTTCATGTGATTCCCGTTCTCTTCTTTGAGGTGCACCCCCATCCTCCGGGGTGCCGTGGTCGGCGCGGTTCGGGACCGCGCATGCTCGGCGTGCGAACCGAGCGGGGAAAGTCTGTGCGCGCAACAAATATCTGTCAAACGTTTTCGAAAACGTTTTTCAACCCGTTATGCTTTCGAGATCATGGACCGACGTCCCACCATCACCGATGTCGCCGCCGCGGCCGGCGTCTCCGTGGCGACCGTCTCGAAGGCTGTGAACGGGCGGTACGGGGTCGCCCCTGAGACGATCGACCGGGTGCTGGCGGTCGTGGCAGAGCTCGGCTACGAGTCCAGCCTCATCGCGAGCAGCATGCGCTCACGCACCACGGGGGTGATCGGCGTGCTCGTGGCGGACTTCGAGCCGTTCAGCGCCGAGATCCTGAAGGGCGTGGGGCAGGCGCTGAGCGACTCACGCTATGACCTGCTCGCGTACTCGGGCTCTCATGGAGCGGCCGAGGGCTGGGAGCGACGCTCGCTGTCGCGGCTGAGCGGAACCCTCATCGACGGTGCGATCATCGTGACTCCGACGGTGGTCAACGTCGGCACCGAGGTCCCGGTCGTCGCGATCGACCCGCACACGGGCCCTGCCGATGTGCCGACCGTCGAGTGCGACAGCTTCGGCGGGGCGCTCCAGGCGACGCGCCACCTCATCGAACTCGGCCACTCCCGCATCGGCTTCATCGCAGGGCGAACCGACCTGCGCTCCTCGATCGCTCGCGACGCCGGTTACCGAAGGGCGTTGGCGGATGCCGGACTCTCCGTCGACCCGGCACTCGTCGGGTCCGGCAGCTACCGCCAGGACGCGGTGCGGATCGCCGCCCTCGAGATGCTCCGTCGCGCGGATCGCCCGACGGCAGTGTTCGCCGCGAACGACATCTCCGCACTCGAGATCGTGAAGGTCGCTGCCGAGCTCGGGCTCGCTGTCCCGCAGGATCTGTCGATCATCGGATTCGACGACGTGCCCGAAGCCTCCGCCGCCAACCCGCCGCTGTCGACGGTCCGTCAGCCCATGCAGCGGCTCGGCGCCGAGGCCGCTCGGATGCTGCTCGCGCTCATGCGGGGTGAGGCGCCGGCGGCAACGCACCTCAAACTGCCGACTCGACTCGTGCCGCGCGCCACGACAGCGCCGCCCGCGTGATCTCGGGGGCTCCGGCGCTCAGTGCAGCGTGACGCCGGCCGGGTCCCGCAGGAGTTCCGCGAGGGCGGCCTCCGCGGCGCCGATCAGCAGGCGATCTTCCCCGAGTGCCGCGGGGACGATCTCGACGTCTTCGCCGTTGGCCGGCATCGTCTGCGCCACGACGGCCTGCTTGAGGTCGTCGAGATCGTGGGCGGCCAGCATCCCGAGGAATCCGCCGAGGATCACGACGGACGGGTTGAGCACATTGACGGCATTGGCGAGTGCGGTCGCGAGGATGCGGCGCTGTCGCGCTATCTCGTCGAGGACTTCGGTCGCACTCGTGGTGCGCAGCAGCTCCGCCAGGGTGGGCTCGTCGGCATTCGGGCGGCCCAGCGCTGCCAGCAGGCGCGCGCGACTGACTTCGTCCTCCAGTACGCCATCGGACGCTCGCCGATCCGCGGCCGACGCGATGCGCGGCCGGTTCTGGCCGAACTCGCCCGAGTAGCCAGACGCGCCCGCGATCGGCATCCCCTGCACGACGAGGCCGCCGCCGATGCCGCTCGCGCCGCCGTTCAGGTACACGACGTCGTCCACACCGCGCGCGGCGCCGAAGAGGTGCTCAGCGACAACGCCCATCGTCGCGTCATTGCCCACCACCGTGGGCAGTCCTGTTGCCTCTTCGATGAGCTCGCGCAGCGCGACGTCGGTCCACCTCAGGTGCGGGGCATCGCGGACGAGCCCGTCCGACGCGCGCACCAGCCCCGGCACGGCGACGCCGATTCCGGCGATGGCCGCATCGGCGAGGTCTTCGGCACGCCACGCGCGGATTCGCTCGGCGATGAGGTGCGCGGTCTGCTCGGGACCGATGAGGCCGGCCATCTCGATGCGCTCCCGGCGGCGCACCGTGCGGTCGAGCCCGACGGCGCCCAGCGTAAGGGCGTCGACCTCGGGGTTGACCGCGATGGCCATGACCCGAGGGTGCCCACTCACAAGCGGGGAAGGGCGGCCGACGCGCCGGCTGGGGTCCGGTGCGCGCTCCTCGACGACGCCGAGCGCGACGAGATCGCCGACGAGGTCAGCGATCGTGGAGCGATTCAGACCCGTTTCTGCGGTGAGGGTCGCACGGGAGACCGGTCCCTCGAGGTGCGCAAGGCGCAGCAGTCGCGCGAGATTCGCTTGGCGGCTGCCGACCGTCTCGTTCATGAGATGACGGCAGAGCTGACTTCTGTGGGCGGCCGGGAGACGGAGCGGGACACGCAAGCAGTATACGTTGCGATCGACAACAATCCGGGAGGCGGCGCGGCTCTGACGCGACCCGAGCCAGTGGACGAGGCATCCGGAATGGTATAGGTTGTGTCCAACAACAATTATCTCGACCATCCGCAAAGGAGCGTCATGCCCACCCCCACGCCCGCCGACAAGTTCTCATTCGGCCTCTGGACCGTCGGCTACAACGGCACCGACCCGTTCGGCGGCCCGACCCGCAAGCCCCTCGACGTGGTGCACGCCGTCGAGAAGCTCGCCGAGGTGGGCGCCTACGGCCTCACCTTCCACGACGACGATCTGTTCGCCTTCGGCTCGACCGAGGCAGAGCGCCAGTCGCAGATCGACCGCCTCAAGGGCGCGCTCGCCGCGACCGGCCTCATCATCCCGATGGTGACCACCAACCTCTTCTCGGCTCCGGTCTTCAAGGACGGCGGCTTCACCTCGAACGACCGCGACGTCCGCCGCTTCGCCCTCCGCAAGGTCATCCGCCAGCTCGACCTCGGCGCTGAGCTCGGCGCCAAGACCTTCGTCATGTGGGGCGGCCGCGAAGGCGCAGAGTACGACTCGGCCAAGGACATCCGCCAGGCGCTCGAGCGCTACCGCGAGGCCGTCAACCTCCTCGGCGACTACGTCACCGACAAGGGCTACGACATCCGCTTCGCCATCGAGCCCAAGCCGAACGAGCCCCGCGGCGACATCCTGCTGCCGACGCTCGGCCACGCGCTCGCCTTCATCGACTCGCTCGAGCGTCCCGAGCTCGTCGGCCTCAACCCCGAGGTCGGACACGAGCAGATGGCGGGCCTCAACTTCGCGGCCGGCATCGCCCAGGCGCTGTACCACGGCAAGCTCTTCCACATCGACCTCAACGGTCAGCGCGGCATCAAGTACGACCAGGACCTCGTGTTCGGTCACGGCGACCTGCACAACGCGTTCGCGCTCGTCGACCTGCTCGAGAACGGCGGCCCCGGCGGCGTTCCGGCCTACGAGGGTCCCCGTCACTTCGACTACAAGCCGAGTCGCACCGAGGACGAGAAGGGCGTCTGGGACTCCGCTGCCGCGAACATCCAGACCTACCTGCTGCTCAAGGAGCGCGCCGCGGCCTTCCGCGCCGACCCCGAGGTGCAGGAGGCGCTCGCCGCCTCGAAGGTCCCCGAGCTGTCGGTTCCGACCCTCAACCCGGGCGAGTCCTACGACGACCTGATCGCCGACCGCGCCTCGTACGAGGACTTCGACACCGACGCGTACCTCGGCGGCAAGGGCTTCGGCTTCGTCCGCCTGCAGCAGCTGGCCACCGAGCACCTGCTCGGCGCTCGCTGAGCATCCCGCTCCCACCCAGCCCGTCACGTGCCGGCGCCGCCCACCCGAAGGGCGGCGCCGCACGCTGATGGGCTCCTCTGACCGGTGACCCGGTCCCACAACCCGCGAATCCACCGATTCCACCCGAGACCACGCAGTTCGCGCGCTCGGACTGAGTGGATTCGCACCAAATCGGTGGATTCGCGAGAGTGCGAACCTCAAGGAAGGCAGCGACATGCCACTCGTGATCGGTGTCGACTCGTCGACGCAGTCGTGCAAGGTCGTCGTGACGGATGCCGCGACCGGCGCGGTCGTGCGCTCCGGCCGTGCGTCGCACCCGGACGGCACCGAGGTCGATCCGGCCGCCTGGTGGAGCGCCCTGCAGGTCGCGCTGCGCGACTCGGCGCAGGGACTCGCCATCGATGCGGGCGCACTCGACGACGTCGAGGCCTGGGCGATCGGCGGGCAGCAGCACGGCATGGTCGTGCTCGACGCGGAGGGTCGCGTCATCCGTCCCGCGCTGCTGTGGAACGACACCCGCTCGGCCGGAGCGGCCGCCGACCTGATCGCCGAGTTCGGCGCCGACGAGCTGGCTCGCCGCACCGGCCTCGTGCCGGTGGCGTCGTTCACGATCACGAAGCTGCGCTGGCTGCGCGACCACGAGCCCGAGAACGCCGCCCGCGTGGCGGCGGTCGCCCTCCCGCACGACTGGCTCACCTGGCGCCTTCGGGGCTTCGGCCCGTCGGACGAGTCGCCGCTCGGGCCGGTGCTCGACGAGCTCGTGACGGATCGATCGGATGCCTCGGGCACCGGCTACTGGAACCCCGAGACCAACGGCTACGACCGCGACCTCCTGGTCACGGCGCTCGGCCATGACGCGCTCCTCCCGCGCGTGCTCGGCGCCGACGAGTGGGTCGCCGACCCCGACGGACGCCGGGTCGGACCTGGTGCAGGCGACAACGCGGGCGCCGCCCTGGGGCTGGACGCGCAGCCAGGCGACGTCGTCGTGTCGATCGGCACGTCCGGCACGGTGTTCGCCGTGTCCGAGCAGCGCACCATCGACCCGACCGGCACGGTCGCGGGCTTCGCMGATGCGAGCGGGCACTTCCTGCCGCTMGTGGCGACCATGAACGCGGCGCGCGTCCTCGACGCGATCGCCCGGCTGCTGGGCGTCGACTTCGACGAGCTCAGCCGCCTGGCCCTCACCGCCGAGCCGGGCGCCGGCGGACTCACCCTCGTGCCCTACTTCGAGGGCGAGCGCACCCCGAACCTCCCCGACGCGACGGCCGAGCTCACCGGCATGACGCTCACCTCGACGACCCGCGAGAACCTCGCGCGCGCCGCGGTGGAGGGCATGCTCGGCGGCCTCGCCGCCGGGCTTCAGGCCGTGCGCGACCTCGGTGTTCCGCTCGAGCGGGCCCTGCTGATCGGCGGCAGCGCCCAGTCCGAGGCGGTCCGCGTGATCGCGCCGCTCGTGCTCGGGGTCCCCGTGGTCGTGCCCGAGCCCGGCGAGTACGTCGCGCTCGGCGCCGCGCGCCAGGCCGCCCGCATCCTGCAGGCCTGACCCCGGCACAGGCCGGGCTCACAGGTGCCGCAGAGGCGGCATCCGTAGCGTGGAATCCATGGCGAGCACCGTGGACGACACGCCCATCAGCATCTCCCCCTCCCAGTTGCGCGCGCTCAGCGATCAGATGCAGCGGTTCCTGCTCGAGTACCGCTTCGGCATGCAGGAGGTCGAGACCAAGGTCGGGATCCTGCGCGACGAGCTGCAGCACATGCACGACTACAACCCGATCGAGCACGTCTCGAGCCGGGTGAAGTCGCCGGACAGCATCGTCGGCAAAGTCGCGCGCAAGGGCATCGACCCGGACTTCGACACCATCCGCGAGCGCATCACCGACATTGCGGGCGTGCGGGTGACCTGCAGCTTCGTGACCGACGTCTACCGGCTCTTCGACCTGCTCACCGCCCAGGACGACGTGACGGTCCGCCGGGTCAAGGACTACATCGCCCAGCCCAAGCCCAACGGCTACCAGAGCCTGCATGCCGTGGTCGAGGTGCCGGTCTTCCTCTCGACCGGCCGCGTCATCGTGCCGGTCGAAGTGCAGTTCCGCACCATCGCGATGGACTTCTGGGCGAGCCTCGAGCACAAGATCTACTACAAGTACGACAACCAGGTGCCCGACCGTCTTGTGGCGGAGCTGAAGGATGCCGCGGACTCCGCCGCCGCCCTCGACCACCGCATGGAGCGGCTCCACCGCGAGCTGCACGGCCCTCGCACGTCCCGCGCGCAGCGGGCCTGAGGCCCCCGCCGAATAGAGTGTCGAGCCGATACGTTCCGCGCGAGCCGACACGTAATCGCCGTATCGGCTCGCGGTCAACGTATCGGCTCGTGGACTCGACAGCCCCCGCCGCACACACCGAACCCGCCGGACACGCCGGATCGCGACATCCGGGGCGAGAATGGGCCCGTGCCCTCTGCCGACGCCGCGACCGAGAAGTTCGATGCGATCGCGGTCGAGCTCTATGCGCTCCCGCCCGAGCAGTTCACCGCGCAGCGCAATGCCCGGGCCGCCGCTGAGCGTGACCTCACCGCGCGGCTGAAGGCGCTCCGCAAGCCGACGGTCGCCGCGTGGGCGGTGAACCTCCTCGCCCGCGAGGGCCAGCTCGGCGATGCGCTGGAGCTCGCCGCCGCCCTTCGCGAAGCGCAGGACGACCTCGACGCCGCCGAGCTCTCTCGGCTCAGCCGCCAGCGGCGCGCACTCGTCTCGGCCCTCGCGAGTCAGGCGGTCGACCTCGCGAAGGACCGCGGTGTGGCGGTGAGCGCGGCCGCGCGCGACGACGTGCAGAAGACCGTCAATGYGGCTGTGATGGATGCCGCGGCCGCCGCCGCCGTCATGACCGCGCGACTCACCCGGCCCCTCGAGGCATCCGGGTTCGATCCCGTCGACGTGTCGGACGCCGTCGGCGGGAGCCTGCCGGGCGTTCCCGACGCGGCGCCGCCGAACCGCGACGAGCTGGCCGAGCGGCGCGCCCGCAAGGCCGCCGAGCGGGCGGCGCGCGAGGCCGAGCGCGCCGCCGGGGAGGCGACGCGCGAGCTCGGTGCGATCGAGGCGAAGCTCGCCAAGGCGCGCGAACGCTCCGACCTGCTGACCGAGCGCATCGATGGGCTGCGCGCCGACCTGCAGCGGCTCGAGGCGGAGGCCAAGAAGTCGGGGCACGAGACCGACCGGCTCGCCGAGGAGCGCGCGGAGGCGGCATCCCGTGCCCGTGCGGCTGTGAAGCAGGCAGAGGCGGCACGTTCCGCGCTCGAACCCGGCTGAACCGGCGCGGACGGGAGGTCGGGCGCGTCGCTAGGGTGAGTGCGTGGATGCGCTCGAGCCGACGCTGCTGATCGTTCCGCTGCTGGCTCTGCTCGCCCCGCTGCTCGCGCGGGGCCTCGGGCGCTGGGTGCGGGTTCCCATCGTCGTTTTCGAACTCCTGCTCGGCATCGTCTTCGGGCCGAGCGTCCTCGGGTGGGCAGTCCCACACGCGTTCATCGTGACCCTGTCGCAGCTTGGCCTCGCGATGCTGTTCTTCGTCGCGGGCTCGGAGGTCGAGTTCACCGTGTTCCGCGGCCGGATGGGCCGCAACGCCGTGATCGGCTGGCTGCTCAGCCTCCTGATCGGCATCGGGGTCGGCTGGCTGATCGCCCCCGGCGAGGCGGCGGTCATCATCGGCATCGCGCTCAGTTCCACGGCGCTCGGGACGATCCTCCCGATCCTGCGCGATGCCGGCGAGCTGCGCACCCCGTTCGGCCGCGCGATGGGCGCAGTCGGCGCCGTGGGCGAGTTCGGCCCGCTCATCGCGATCTCGATCTTCCTCGGCAGCCGGGCCCCCGACATCTCCGCGCTCGTGCTCGCGGTGTTCGCGCTGGTCGCGGGACTCGCCATCTGGCTCGCCTTCAAACTGCCGCGCGGCGCGATGCACCGCTTCGTCAACTCGAGCCTGCACACCTCGGGGCAGTTCGCGATCCGCGTAGTGCTGTTCATCCTCGCCGGCCTGCTCACCCTCAGCATCGTGCTCGACCTCGACATCCTGCTCGGCGCCTTCACCGCCGGCATCGTCTGGCGCCTCATCATGCGCGACGCAGCAGAGTCGGATCGCGCGGCGGTCGAGAGCAAGGTCGAGGCTGTCGCCTTCGGGTTCCTCGTGCCGATCTTCTTCATCTACACCGGGCTGACGTTCGACCTCGATGCCCTCCTCGCCCAGCCGACCCTGTTCCTTGTGCTTCCCGTGGCACTTGTCGCACTGCTGCTCGTGCGCGGCCTTCCGTCCATGCTGGCGGCCCCAACGGGATCGACCGGGCGGGATCGGGTATCCATCGTTCTGCTGGGCGCCACCGCGCTGCCCATCATCGTCGCCGTGACGGCCATCGGGGTCGACGAGAAGATCATCTCGTCGGCGAATGCGGCGCTGCTCGTCGGCGCGGGCATGCTCTCGGTGCTCCTCTTCCCGCTTGTCGCCATGGCGGTTCGCGGTGAGCGCAGCACGTCGGCGGCCCTCCCGCTCGAGGACGATCTGGCGTGACGAGCCCGAGTTCATCCGAAGCGCCGTTCCAGACCTTGTTCGCCGATGCCCGCGCCGCGCTGGCCGCTGCGCCGCAGGAGCCGCTGGGGGAGCTGCGCACCCCGCGCCGCGTGCTCGGCATGTCGCGGGCGCCCCGGATCGTCCGCGTCGGCGGTGCGTGGCACCTGGGCGTCCTGCTCATCGGCGTCGATGCCGTGTACGCGACCGGCGACATCGTGCGCGCCCGCGCCGAGGCCCCACGGGGTTTCACCGCCGAGTCGCAGCGCACGCGAGCCGAGCTCGCCGCCGCAGCGCGGCGCGGCGGATTCGCCGAGGGCGAGGCGGTGCACGTCGGATGGCGGATGCTGCACCCCGACGCCAACGCCGAGGGCGAGGCATCCGGTCCCCTGGCGTTGCGCGACGGCATCCCGAGCGTGCGGTGGAGCGCCGCCGGCGGCTGGATGCCGCTCCGACGCTACCTCGACGAGCGCATCGCGCTGCTGCTCGAGCCGCCATCGGGGGCGTGACGGGCGGGATGTCAACCCCTGGCTGATCGGGGCCAGGCTTCCATAGCGTGAAGTGATGGAACCCACCGCGAAGGATCTCGTCCGTCAGATCGTCGTGATCTCGGCCACCGTCTACATGCTGATCGCCGCGGCCGTCGGAACCGGAGCGCTGGGTGGAACCTCCGTGCAGGACCTGCAGGGCGGCGCACTCGCGGCCGATGGCTCGTACCTCGCGCCGGCCTCACCCGCATTCTCGATCTGGAGCCTGATCTACCTCCTGCTGGTCGCCTATGCGGTCTGGCAGGCGCTGCCGTCGCAGCGCAGCCGTCCCCGCCAGCGCGCGGTCGGGTGGTGGATCGCCGCCACGGCAGTGCTCAACGGGACCTGGCTCGTCCTGGCCCAATTCGCGAACCTCATCCTGACCGTCGTCGGCATCGTGGTGCTCCTCATCGCGCTGTGTGCGACCTTTGTGCAGACTTTCCGCTTTCCCGCCGAGGGCTTCGCCGACAGCATCCTCATCGACGGCGCGACGGGGCTCCACCTCGGCTGGGTGTCGCTGGCGACCGTCGCCAACATCTCTGCCTGGCTGACGACGCTGGGTCCATCGTGGTGGGCGGAGACCGCCGACGTCTGGGGCATCACGACGCTCGTGCTGGTCGGAGTGATCGGTGTGACGATCGCGTCGGCGAGCGAATGGCGGGTCACGCCCGGCCTGGCGATGGGATGGGGCCTTGCCTGGATCGCGGTCGGGCGCCTGCACGGTGAGCCGCCGAGCCAGCCGATCGGGATCACCGCTGCCGTGGTGGCGATCGTCGTGATCGCGGTGCCGGTGATCGGGACCCTGGCGGCTCGCGCAATCGACATGCGCAACGCCGAGGCGTGAGCCTCAGGCGGTCGACCCGAACGCCCGCGCGAACGCCCGCAGCAGTCGCACCGGTTCGGTGACGGATGCCGCGAGCACGTGGCCGGCGATCAGGTCGTACTCGCTCGCCGCGAAGTAGCCGTCGTCGCGATAGACGGCCATGCGCCGGGTGAAGGCGTGGGTCGTCGGCTCCGGGTGGAACTGGGTGGCGTAGAGCCGGTCGCCGACGCGGTAGGCCTGGACGGGGCATCCGTCGTTCGTCGCGAGCAGCACGCCGTCGGGGGGGACGACAGCCGACCCCTCCTTGTGTGCGGTGAGGGCGGTGAACCGGCTGGCGAGGCCGCCGAGGAGGGGGTCTGCCCGGCCCTGCGGCGTGAGTTCGACCGGAGCGGGGCCGGTGTCTTCGGGGAAGGCGCGGCTCACCTGGCCGCCCAGGAAACGGGTGACCACGCCGATGCCGTAGCAGGTGAACAGGGCCGCGGTCTGGCGCGCGACCGCACGCTCGGCGATGCGCTCGAGGTCGCGCTCCAAACGGCGCTGCACGACGGTCTTGGTGGACTCGGGGTCGGTGACGTTGAACGGACTCCCGCCGACGAAGAAGCCGCTGTAGCGGTCGAACACGTCGTCGGGGAGCGGCTCGCGCACGAGGTCGTGCTGCGCCAGTCGCGACTCGTCGAGGTGGGCGGCCGCGCGGAATGACTCGTACTCCGCCGCCGCGGCCCCCTGCTGTGGTCGCACGCACACGTACAGCAGCGGCGGGCTCGTCATGGCGCGATTCTAAAGCGGCGCGGCGGGCCGGCGCGAGGCGGCCGTCATCCGCCGTGACCCGAATCAGGGCCGCCGCCGAATCCCCCGGAAGAAAAGTTCGTGCGGCATGTATCAGAAGCGCTCTACCGCTCTCTGCTCAGTGTGGACACAATGGGCGTTATGACGCATGGGGGCGCCGAGACATCCGTCGACGCGGCGGAGCCGACGCGATGGCAGCACGCCGCTGACCTCTTCCTGCGCTGGCGCGACGGTGACAGCCGGGCGATGGACGAATTGGTCCGCCTCATGTCCCCCCTCCTCTGGCACGTGGTGCGGGCCTATGGGCTCGATCACGCGCTGACGCAGGACGTGGTGCAGACCACCTGGCTGACCCTCGTGCGCCGGCACGAGACCATCCTCGACCCCCAGGCTGTGTCGGGGTGGCTCACGATGTGCGCCCGCCGCGAGGCGTGGCGCGTCGGAAAGCAGCACCGCCTCGACGAGGCGAAAGAGGCCGAGTCGCTCGAGCCCCATCTCCCCCTTCACGAATCCGCCGAGCAGACCGCGGCGACCGACGACGACTCCCGTCGCCTGTGGGTCGCCGTCGGAGTGCTCAACGAGCGATGCCAGCGCCTGCTGCGGATCGTCGCGTTCGAGGATCGGCCCGATTACGCGCGGATCGCTGAGGATCTCGCGATGCCGGTCGGGTCCATCGGACCGACGCGCCAGCGCTGTCTCGCCAAGCTCCGCGCCTTGCTCGAGGGCGACGGATGGGAAGGTGACGACGATGGACACTGAGGACTTCGCCGCGGATGCGGCGCTCTTCGCGCGACTTCGGGAGGTATGGGACGAGATGGATCCCGTGCCGGCCGACTTCGTCGATCGTATGGTCGCCGCGGTCGCCGTCGAGGATCTGTCCCGCGAGTACGCGCTCCTGACGCTCGTCGAGGAGTCCGCCCTCGCCGCCGTGCGCGGGGAGAGCGACACCGCCACGATCCAGTTCAGCCACGGCGAGACGAACGTGCTCGTGCACGTCACCGTCACCGAAGACGGCGCACGCCGCGTCGACGGCTGGGTGGATGCCGTGACCCTCGCCATCCGCCTCGTCCAGGGCGACCGCGATTGGTCAGCAGAGGCGGGGGAGCACGGACGCTTCGCGTTCGACTCGGTGCCCGCCGGGCTCACGCAGCTGCGCCTCGTCGTGCGCGGCGCCGATGGCGAGCTGCACGACTTCCAGACCCCGCAATTCGAACTCTGATTGTGATCGGATGCCGCGACCCTCAGGCCGCGTCATTCCTCCTGTGAACGAAAGGCACGACAGATGGCAGGCAAGACGTGGCGCGACCGGGAAGCAGCGGATGAGCCTCGGGGCGTTTTCCTCGATCCGAGGCGTGAGCCCGTCCCAGGGTTGCGCGCGTTCGACACGGTCTATGCACCGGGACACCTGCTCATCTCCGGACAGACGCTCGACGCCGAAAGCCTGCTGAGGTCTGCCGGCGACGAGCTCGGGTGGGACGTCGAGATCGACACCATCCGCGACGGCTCGGACTCCGGCGATCTGCTGAGCTGGGCACGCATCATCCAGGCGCCCAAGCCGGATCGCGACGACGAGCCCGTACCACCGGTCGACGCCTGGCGCCTGCTGCAGCACGCACGACGCAAGGCGCTGCTGACGGCAGAGGTCGGTCCGGTCGCGGACATCCCGCTCCCCGCGCCGGGCACCGCGGAGGCGAGGGGCTTCAACAAGGACGACGAGGAGAAGAAGCGCGGCTCGGAGGTCTCTCAAGCGCGGCGGAGGATCGCACGCGGCGCCGCCCGCTCCGTCGATCGCAGCTGGCTGAAGGCGGCCGCCGACGCCGATTCCGACAGCGAGGACGATCCCTATGCCTCCCTTGATGGAGATGTCCCAGAACTCCGGGGCGTCGGGCTCGATCACGTCCTCCTGGTCGATCCCATCGGGCTCAACCCGCACACTCAGACGAACCCCCACACTCAGACGAACCCGCACACTCAGACGAATCCCTCGGGCGTTGTCGGCTACGCGTATCCCGGCGGCGGCGGACTGGAGCTTGTGTCGTATATCGGTGCCGAACCCGCCCGGAAGCCCGACCCGCTCCCAGTCGGAGCCCGGCGGCCGGTCGTGGCCATCGTCGACACCGGCTGCGGAGTTCTCGAAGGCTGGCTGCCCGCAGGCACGGAAGCAGCGGGCGACGTCGTGCGTCGTCGGCCACCGTCGCCTACTCGTGCAGGCACGGTCATCGGCATCGAGGACGAGAGCACGAATCCCGAGGTGTACGGCGACCAGGCAGGTCCGCTGGACGGCTATCTGGACAACGCCTCGGGTCACGGCACTTTCGTGGCCGGCATCGTCCGTCAGCTGTGCCCCGACGCCAACCTCATCTCGATCCGCATTGCCGACAGCAATGGCACCGTGCTCGAGAGCGAACTGATCGATTCCGTTGAAGAGCTCGCCGCGTGGGTGGAGAGCGGCACCGACGATGACCCCCACCACATCGACGTGCTGAATGTCTCGATGGGCTACTACCACGAGACTCCTGAGGACGGTCGATTCAGTCTCCGACTGTATGACGCGCTCCTCAGGCTCCGTAGACGGCAATGCGTGGTGGTGTGCTCGGCCGGAAACGACTCCACCGATCGTCCGACGTTCCCCGCGGCCCTCTGGGCGGGTGGGGAGCCGAGCCTGAATCTCACGGAGACGGAGACTCTGGCCCGGCACCTGGCGATCGGAGCACTCAACCCTCAGCGCACATCGGTCGCGCTCTACAGCAACATCGGTCCCTGGGTGTCGGCGTTCGCGCCGGGCACCTCCATTCTGAGCACGTTCCCCAAGCTCCAGGGGGGCGTTCAGGCGGGTTCCAAGGACGACATCTATCCCCACCGGCGGCAGGGCCTTGATCCTGACGACTACTCGAGTGGCTTCGCGATCTGGAGCGGCACCTCGTTCGCGGCACCTTACGTGGCCGGCGCGATCGCGGCTCAACTCGCACCCGTGCTGATGTCGGCACCGGCGCCTGTCGCGGCGCCACCCTCGCCCGAAGCCGCCCTCGCCGCGGCGGCCGTCGTCAAAGAGAACGCGGTGAAGGCGGCCATGGACGCGCTCGCGACTCTCGATCAGTCGAGGATGGACCAGCCGCCGCAGCCGTGATCGGTCTCCGCGCGGCTGGCGCGGCGACCGGGTCCGGTGGGAGAGATGGCGCACGCCGGCCGACGAGGCCATCATGACAGGGTGACGCTCGAGGCCGGGGACCTGTACGAGCGCGGTCGTGTGCAGGCCAATCGAGGCCGGTACCCCGACGCGCGCCGGACGCTGTCCGCCGCGGCCGAGAAGGCCGCTGCTGCAGGGGACGGCGAGCTCGAAGCGCGCATCGCGGGAACGACAGCGTATGTGCTCGCGCGGCTCGGCGACGTCGATGGCGGTGAGCGGCTTTGCCTCGATGCTCTCGCACGCGGCGGGCTGTCGCGTGACGCCGTCGCCCAGCTGCAGGGTCAGCTGGGCTCGCTGGCGCTCGAGCGAGGCATGCTCGACGACGCCGCGACCTGGCTCACGCGCAGTATCAGAGGGCTGAGCCACGATCCCGTGCGGCAGGCGAACATGCGGTTGAACCGCAGTGTGGTCGACATGCAACGTGGCCGGCTGGACGAAGTCATGGACGACCTCGCAGCGGCGGAAGCCGCCTACCGGGAGGCGGGCCTTACCTCGCAGGCGAATCTCGCGGTGCACAATCGCGGGTACGCCCTCATGCTCGAGGGTGACCTCGTCGCAGCGCTGCAGACGATGCAGTCGGTGCGCGAGCCGTTGGACGGCGAGTCCGAGCTGTGGGCGGCGATCAATGAGCTCGACCGCGCCGAAGTGCTGCGCGAGGCGGGGCTCGTCACCGAGGCCGAGCGCAGCCTCGCGAGCGTCTCGGTCGCACTGGGCCGGCATCGCGCCCCGCGCGAGCGTGCCACGGCCGACTACCACCTGGCGAGGTCGCTGCTCAACCACGACCCGGAACACGCGGCGCTTGTCGCGGCCGCCTCCCGGCGAAGGTTCCAGCGCATCGGAAGCCAGGGGTGGGCCGTCCGCGCGGAAGCGATCCGGCTGCGCGCACGGCTGGCCGTCGGACGAATCGACCGCGCAGGGGAGCCCGTCCGGGTGCCCCGCACACTTCCTTCCGCACGTCAGGTCGAGGACGTCGTCGAAGAGCTTCGCGCGGGAGGGTTCCTTCTCGAAGCTGACGCGCTCCGGGTGACCGACATGCTTGCGCGCATCCGACGGAACTCGATCAGGACGGTTCCGCGGCTGCAGGTGGGAGCACGGACCCCGCTCGAGGTGGCGCTGCTGATCTACGAGGTGCGCGCGGCCGACGCAGCCAGGCATGCCCGAGAAGCCGAGGTGCGGGCACAGGCGGCACGAGGTCTGGATCTGCTGGTGCGCACGCAGCTCGCCACCGGCAGCCTCGACCTGCAGGCCTCGGGGGCGATGCGCGGTGTGAGCCTCACCGTGTCCGGCCTCTCGTCCGCCGTGCGGTCGCGGCGCCACGACGTGGTGTTCGACTGGTCGGAGCGAGCACGACTCGTGAACCAGCAGATCCTGCCCGTCCGGCCGCCGCCGGATCCGGCACTTGCCGCCGACCTCTCCGAGCTGCGTGTGCTGCGCTCCGCCGAGCCGGACGGCGACTGGCTCGCCAGTCCTCGGGCGCTGCTGCTTCGCGATCGCGCGCGGGACCGGCAATGGTCGGGAACGGGTGCGGGGGAATTGCGCCGTCGCGCGAGTCTCGAAGAGGTGCGAGGCGAGCTCACCCACGGCGAAGCGTTCGTCTCCTACGTGTTCGACGGGCGCGGTCTGGCGGCGCTCGCCGTCTCACCGGATCGAGTGCAGTTGGCGGACCTCGATTGGCCGGCGGTCCGCGCCGCTCTCAACGGCATTCGCGCGGACCTCGAGGTGTCGGCCACCCTGACCTCCGGCCCGATGGCGAAGGCCGTGCGGGCGAGTCGAGACGACCGCCTCGCCGTGCTGTCCACCCTTCTCGTTGCTCCCCTGGCCGCGTCGCTCGACGATGCCGCGCGGATCGTCCTCACGGCCCCCGGCGTGCTCTCCGGGCTCCCGTGGACGATGCTGCCCGCCCTGCGTGCGCGCCCGCTGACGGTGGCGTCGTCGGCGTCGGGGTGGATGCACGAGCGTCGGCGCGGCGCCCGGGCGCCGAAGACGGCGGGCTTCGCGGTCGGTCCCCGTGTGGCGCGAGGCGAAGAGGAGGTGAGCGCAGCGGCATCCGGCTGGACCGACGCGAGAGCTTTCCACGGCGAGGCCGCATCGGTGGATGCCGTCACCCGCATGGCATCGCAGGTCGACGTGCTGCATATCGCCGCCCACGGACGCCACGCCGCCGACAATCCCCTGTTCTCGGGTCTCGAGCTCGCCGACGGCGCGCTCTTCGGCTACGACATCGATCTCATGGAGTCGGTGCCCGAGACCGTGGTGCTCTCATCGTGCGAGGTCGGGCGATCGTCAGTGCGCTGGGGAGAGGAGGCGGTGGGCATGGCGCGAGTCTGGCTCCACGGCGGTGCGCGCTGCGTGATCGCCGCGTCCGTCGTCGTGGCGGATGACGCCGCCTGCGAACTGCTCGGCGCCATGCACGGTGGCCTGGCTGCCGGCGAGGCGCCCGCGATCGCGCTCGCTCATGCCGCCGCGCAGACCGGAGTGGTCTCGCCGTTCCAGGCCCACGGCATCGGATTCTGAAGATCGATGTATCAGAACGGCCCGGGCGTGCTCCTGTTGTTCGGTGAAGACTCGCATCCGCCCGGATCGGGGGACTGACGGGCACTTTTGGGGGCCGGAGGCAACGCAAGGGCGTGTTCGGGACACGCAGCCTCCTGAGTCGGACCCACGGGGGGTGTCGCAGGGCCTCAGGCCGGCGGCATCCCCCGCTCTCGATCCTGCTCAGCGCGAGGAGTTCGGGGTGCGTCCGCGCACGATGCCGACGAAGGCCTGCACCGCCGGCGTCGTCCGATCGGCAGGCCAGGCCAGCGCCACGGTCGACACCGGCCCGTCGCACAGCGGCCGGAAGTCGACATCTTTGCGATGATGCAGGCGCGCCAGCGACATCGGCACGATCACGACGCCGATTCCCGCAGCGACCGTCGCGATGGCCAATTCGGTGTCTTCCGGCGGGGCGAAGGACGGTGCGATCGCGTCGGGCACCGCCAAATGCAGCACATCGTCACGCGGCACGACGACGATCTCGCCCGCCAGGTCTGCGTAGTCGAGCTCGTCCGCGGCCATCAGATGGGAGTCGGCGGCAGCCACGACGACGGGCCGCTCGTCGTAGAGCGGGATGACGTGCAGCCCCTCCGCGTCGATCGGCAGGCGCACGAGTGCGGCGTCGAGCCCACCGTCTCGCAGGGCCGCGTCCTGCTCGGCGACCGAGATCGGGTGCAGGCTCAGCTCGACCCCCGGCATCCGCTCCTGCCACGCATCGATCCACTTGCCGGGCGTCGCACCGGGGATCACGCCGAGCGCCAACGGGCCCACGACGACGGGCGTGTCGGATGCCGGTGCTTCGGCGGGCTTGCGGGCGGCGGGTTTGGCGGGCTTGCCCCCGGAACCCGGCTTGCCCGGCTTGCCGGGTCGCTTGGCTGATCCCTTGGACGCGGCCGGGCGTCCCGGGCGGAGGGGTCGCCCGCGCGCGCCGCGGGAACCGCCCGATTTCGCCATTCCGCCAGCGTAGCCGCGGAGCGATATCGTTCGGACATGATCACGATCCTCGCAACCGTCTTCGGAGGCCTCGCGGCCGTGCTGCACGTCTACATCTTCGTGATGGAGAGCGTGCAGTGGAGCCAGCCTCGAGTCTGGAAGCGGTTCGGTGTGCCCGACCAGGCGGCGGCCGACACGATCAAGCCGATGGCCTACAACCAGGGCTTCTACAACCTGTTCCTCGCCATCGGGGCGATCATCGGCGTCGTGCTGTTCCTGGTGGGCGACCCGGGAACGGTCGCGGCTGTCGCGGGACGGACGCTCGCGCTGTTCACCCTGGGGTCGATGGTCGCCGCGGCGCTCGTGCTGCTCACGACCGGCCGCAGCTATCTGCGGGCCGCGCTCATCCAGGGAACGCTGCCGCTGATCGGTTTCGCGCTGTTCCTCTTCGCCTGACGCGAGGGCCCTCCGTTCGCCCGGAACAGCGTCAGGGCGCGTGTCAAGCGGGTGGGCCATGGCGCGGACCCGACCTATCGTGCTGGCATGACAGATCACATCTCGCGCGCGCGAACCGACATCGACGCCCCGCCCGACCGCGTGTGGCAGCTTCTGACGCAGCGCGGACCTGACCCCGACATCATGTTCGGAGCCGAGGTGATCAGCGATTTCACGGTGGGATCGCCGATCGTCTGGAAGGGCGAGTGGGAGGGCAAGACGTTCGAGGACAAGGGCGAGATCATCGCGATCGACGCGCCCTCACGACTCGCGGTGACGCACTACAGTCCACTCTTGGGCGAGCCGGACAGCCCGGAGAACTACCATCGCCTGGTGTTCGATCTCGAGCCGATAACCTCCGGCACGCGCGTCACGCTCGTTCAGGACGGCAACGCGAGCGAAGAGGCCGCGGAGCACTCCACCGCGAACTGGCAGACGATGCTCGACGGGCTGAAGAGGGCCGCCGAACGCGCCTGAAGACCGGGTCAGGCGGCGAGCCGCAGACCTCGCCGGTCGGTGGCTACGAGTTCTCCGTCGCCGACGATCTCGTCGTCGCGGATCAGCGAACCCACCGCGACGCGGGCACCTCGGCCGACCGAGGCGCGGACGCCGATCTTGGCGCTCGCGCCGATCGCGGCACCAGGTCCGATGTGGGCGTGCGGAGCGATCTCGACTTCCGGGCCGATCACGGCATCCGACTCGACCCACACTCCGCGGCCGACGTGGGCACCCGCCGCGATCTGAACCCCGGGCTCGACGTATGCACCCGCTTCGACGACGGCACTCGGGTGAACCCGGGCTCCATTCGCGATGAGACCCCGCCCGTTGACGTGCTTGCGGTAGCGCAGCGTCTCGCCACGTTCGTTCTCGATGTCGACGTAGTTCTTACCCACGGTCCCCTCCTGCGGCACCATACCGGGCCGAGTACATGAATAACGCCGCTCCCAGGTGATTCATTCCCTGCGGTCAGGCCTCGCCCTGTACTGGTTGTTCGGAGGTGACACGAATTCGGATTCCCCGAGGTTCACTTCGGGGATCCGGGTCCTCAGCGGGTGTACCCGTCGGCAAGGGTGAGCGCGCGGTCGATTACTTCCAGGCCGCGCACGAGCTCGTCTTCCCCGATCACGAGCGGGGGCGCGACGTGCAGGCGGTTGAAGTGCGTGAACGGCCAGACGCCTTCGCGCTTGCACGCGGCGGCGACCGCGGCGATGGGCGCGGCATCCGCTCCACTCGCGTTGAACGGCACGAGCGGCTCGCGCGTCTCGCGGTCGCGCACCAGCTCGATCGCCCAGAACAGTCCCATGCCGCGCACATCGCCGACGGACGGATGCCGCGTCGCCATGTCGCGCAGGCGAGGCCCGACCACCCGGGCGCCGAGGTCGCGCACACGCTCGAGGATGCCGTCGCGCTCGAAGACCTCGAAGGTCGCGACGCCCGCGGCGCAGGCCAGCGGGTGGCCCGAGTAGGTGAGGCCGCCCGGGAAGGGCACGGTGTCGAAGTGCGCCGCGATTCGGTCTGAGATGACGACGCCGCCGAGCGGCACGTAGCCCGAGTTCACGCCCTTCGCGAAGGTGATGAGATCCGGCACCACGTCGAAGGCCTGGAACGCGAACCACTCGCCGACCCGACCGAAGCCGACCATGACCTCGTCGGCGATGTAGACGATGCCGAACCGATCGCACAGCTCCCGCACCCCGGCGAGGTACCCAGGCGGCGGAATGAGCACGCCGTTCGTCCCGACGATCGTCTCGATCACGATGGCGGCGATCGTCGTCGCGCCCTCGAGGATGATCGTCTGCTCGAGGTGCTCGAGCGCACGCTGGGACTCCTCCTCCGCCGAGATGGAGTGGAAGGACGAGCGGTACGGATACGGGCCGAAGAACTTCGCGACCGAGCCGTCCGCAGGCTCGTTCGGCCAGCGGCGCGGGTCGCCGGTGAGGGCGATCGCGGTGGAGGTGTTGCCGTGATAGCTCCGGTACATCGACAGCACCTTGCGGCGGCCTGTCACTATGCGGGCCATGCGCACGGCGTTCTCGTTCGCGTCAGCGCCGCCGTTCGTGAAGAAGACCTTCTCCATCCCCGCAGGCGACACCTCGGCGATCCGGCGGGCCAGCTCGCCTCGGACGTCGTTCGCCATCGACGGCTGGATCGTCGCGAGGCGCCCTGCCTGACGCTGGATGGCTTCGACGAGATCCGGATGCTGGTGCCCCAGGTTGAGGTTGACCAGCTGCGAGCTGAAGTCGAGGTAGGCGTTGCCCGCGTAGTCCCAGAACGTCGAGCTCTGCCCCGCGGCGATCGGGAGGGGGTCGATGACCGCCTGCGCGCTCCACGAGTGGAAGACGTGCCCGCGGTCGTCGGCGCGCACGCGCGCGTCGGCCTCGAGGTCGAGGGCGTCGTACGGGGCGATAAGGGTGTCAGACATGGATTCTCCGGATCAGTGGTTGCTCGGGAAGCCGAGGTCGACGTGCGAGGGCGACTGGTCGGGCCAGCGGGTCGTGACGACCTTCGAGCGCGTGTAGAAGTGCACCGACTCGGGGCCGTAGATGTGCGAGTCGCCGAACAGCGAGTTCTTCCAACCACCGAACGAATACGCCCCGATCGGCACGGGAATCGGCACGTTCACACCGACCATTCCGACCTCGATGTCGAATTCGAAGCGGCGGGCGGTGCCTCCGTCGCGCGTGAAGATCGCGGTGCCGTTCGCATACTCGTTGGCGTTGATGAGGGCGACCGCATCGGCGTAGGAGCCGACCCGGACGACCGAGAGCACCGGACCGAAGATCTCGTCGTCGTAGACCTTCATGCCCGGCTGGACGTGATCGATGAGCGAGACGCCGATGAAGAAGCCGTCGGAGTCGAAGTCCACGGCCGTGCCGTCGACGACGACGGTCGCGCCCTCCGCCGCGGCGCCGCTGACGTACGAAGCGACCTTGTCCCGGTGCTCCCGCGTGATGAGTGGTCCCATCTCGGACGCCGGATCCGTCCCCGGTCCGATCCGCAGTGCCGCCACCCGCGCGGACACCTTCTCGATGAGCGCATCCGCGACCTGGTCGCCGACCGCGACGAGCACCGAGATCGCCATGCAGCGCTCGCCTGCCGAGCCGTAGGCGGCGGACACGGCGGCGTCCGCGGCGGCCTCGAGATCGGCATCCGCCATCACGACCATGTGGTTCTTCGCACCGCCCAGCGCCTGCACCCGCTTGCCGCGTGCGGTGGCGCGCTCGTAGATCGACCGGGCGACCGGGGTCGAGCCGACGAAGCTCACCGCACGCACGTCGGGGGAGTCGATCAGGGCGTCCACGGCCTCCTTGTCGCCGTGCACGACGTTGAGCACGCCTGCGGGGAGCCCGGCCTCTTCGAACAGCTTCGCGAGGAAGACCGAGGCGCTCGGGTCCTTCTCGCTGGGCTTGAGCACGACGGTGTTGCCGCAGGCGATGGCGGATGCCGTCATCCACAGCGGCACCATGATCGGGAAGTTGAAGGGGGTGATCGCGGCCACGACGCCGACCGGCTGCTTCACGGAGTGCACGTCCACGCCGCGCGAGACCTGCTCGGATCGCTCGCCCTTGAGCAGGTGTACGAGTCCGGCGGCGAACTCGACGTTCTCGATGCCTCGGCTGATCTCGCCCTTGGCGTCGGAGAGCACCTTGCCGTGCTCGCTCGTGATGATGGCCGCGAGCTCGTCCTGCCGTTCGACGAGCAGCTGCCGCAGGTGGAAGAACACGTCGGCGCGCTTGACGAGCCCCGTTTCGCGCCACGCAGGAAGGGCAGCGGATGCCGCGGCGATCGCCGCATCGACCTCACGGGTGGAGGCGAACGCGACAGTGCGCTGGACGGAGCCCGTGGCGGGGTCGAAGACGGATCCGGTGCGCGTGGCACCACCCGATTCGCGACCGTCGACGAGATGGCGGATGAGGGTCATGGGGGCTCCTGTGGGGCTTCCGGACAGATCGACCGGGCATCGAATAGGCTGGCGAAGTCCCAGCATGTCAGAGCGGAGGAGGCATACACGGTGGTCAATCGTCGCGAAGATCGAGGGAACCATACGGATCGTCCGGAGCGCGGATCGGCCGCCGAGACGCTCCCCACGGTGCGAGAGGTGATCGCGCTGGATGCCGTGGCGCAGGGCGTTCCGGAGGTGCTGGTCGGAGGCGATGCGCTCGAAGCGCGCGTGCGGTGGCTGCACGTGTCCGACAGCGCCGGCGTCGCTCGACTGCTGGACGGCGGCGAACTGCTGCTGTCCACCGGATCATCGTGGCCGGCGGAACCGGCCGACCTGCGCCGCTTCATCGGCGAGCTCGCGGACTCCGGGCTCTCCGGCCTGGTCCTGGAGCTGGGCGCCCACTACCGCTACGTGCCGGCGGTCGTCGCCGAGGCGGCGGCCGAGCGAAGGCTCGCGCTGGTCGTGCTGCATCGCGAGGTCAAGTTCGTCGCCCTCACCGAGGCCGTCCACAGCCGGATCATCGCCGGGCAGACGGACGCGCTGCGCGCACGCGACGAGGTGCGGGAACGGTTCACCGCGCTCGTGCTCCGCGGATCGCCCGCCGACTTCATCGTCCACCAGCTCGCGCAGACGCTGGGTGCGCCGGTCCTCCTCGAGAACCTGGCGCACGAGGTGGTCGCGGCCGAGGTTCCACTGGCGCTCGAGGAGGAGCTGTTCCTCGATTGGGAGCTCCGCTCGAGATCCGCGCACCGCCGCGCCGAGCAGCGTCGCGCGCGCTCTGGAGCGCCAGGCGCCGATGAATGGCTCGTCGTGCCGGTCGAGGCGCGCGGCATCCGCTGGGGAAACCTCATCGCGCTGCCTGGCCCCGACCATGCCGCGGGACGGACCGCGGTGCTGGAGCAGGGGGCGATCGCGCTGGCGGTGGGGCGGCTCGCCGACGGCGACGCGGACGAGTGGGGCCGGATCGGACGACTGAGGCTGCTCGATGGGCTGCTCGCGGGACGCTTCGCCGGGGTCGGTGGTGCGGCCGCTCGACTGGAGGCCGCAGGTCTGCCGCTGTCCGGCGCGCAGCTGTACGGGGTCGTGGTGGGGGGCGCGCCGGTGTCGGCCGATGCCATTGCGGCCGCCGCCCGGGCGCTGCGGGGACGAGCGCTCACCGGGTCGGCGCCTGACGGCGTCACCGCACCCGCGACCGCGACCCTGCTGTCACTCCCGGCCGATGTGCGGTTCGACGACGCCGCCGCGCTCGGCTTCGCCAACGGGCTGATCGGGCGGGGTGGCGATGCCGACGGACTGGTGATGTCGGTGGGTCGCGCGGCCGAAGGCCTCGACGCGGCACTGCTGTCACTGCACGAAGCCGTCGACCTCGCCCGTGGGCGTGGGCGCCGAAGCGGTCGCGGTCCGCAGCTGCGGCGAGCCGAGAACCGCCCCCTCGTGCAGCTCGTGACCGCACTGCGGGATGATCACCGTGTGCTCGAGCATGGCGAGCGGATGCTCGCGCCGCTCATCGTCCATGACCTCGCCCGCGGCGGCGACCTGCTCGATGTGCTCGGGGCGATGCTCGCGCATCCCGCCAACCGGACGGCCGCGGCATCCGCTTCCCACCTCTCGCGCTCGGTGTTCTACCAGCGCATCGCACAGCTCGAGGAGCTGCTCGGTCTCGATCTCGACGACGGCGAGACGCAGACCGCCCTGCACCTCGCCCTCCTGGTGCGGAGGGCGGCGGGGCGCTGAGGCCGGGGCGTTTCGTCTCGCTTCGCGAGGGATAGCAGCGACCGAGACGAAACGCGCTCAGCCGGCGAGGTAGACCTTGCGCAGGGTCTCCCGCACCGTCCAGACAGTGCGCATGCCGGCGGCAAGACGCACCATCGATCCCGGCCCAAGCTCGATCGCCGGCAGTGCCGGCTGCTCGAACGCCACGGTCGCGGACCCCGCAAGCACCACGAACACCTCGTCGGCCTCGACATCGCGCATCGCGCCTGGGGCCATCTCCCACACGCCGACCTCCGCGCCGCCGATCTCATCGAGCCCGATGAAGCCTGTGCTCGGGGCGCCGGCCACCACCTGGTCGGCCGGCACCGGCTCGTGCGGCAGGGCGAGGGTGGCGGCATCCGTCACCGCTCCAGGAGTGAGCCGGCTCACGAGTCGAACCCCAAGCCGAGCGCGTCGAGCGTCTTCAGCAGGAGGTTGCGGCGACCCTCGCTGTGATCGGCGCGGTCGAGTGACCAGCGCGTCGCGTTGATGCCGATCGCGGCGGCGGGCTCGGGCGGGAAGGGCAGTGGGCGCCTGCGCACCATCTCGAGGTTCGTGCGCTCGTTCGAGACCCCGTCCAGCAGGTCGAGCATCACCTCGCCCGCGAAGCGCGTCGACCCGACGCCGAGCCCGGTGAATCCGGCGGCGAAGGCGACGCGCCCTTCCCGGGCGGTGCCGAAGAACGCGGTGAACTGCGTCGACGTGTCGATCGCGCCCGACCACTTGTGCGTGAAGCGCAGTCCGTCGAGCTGCGGGAACGTCGTGAAGAAGTGGCTCGCGAGCAGCTGCCAGGCCTCCGGACGGTTCTCGTACTCGGGCCGCACCTTGCGGCCATAGTGGTACACCGCGTCGTAGCCGCCGAACAGAATCCGGTTGTCCTTCGTGATCCGGTAGTAGTGGAACTGGTTCGCCAGGTCGCCGATGCCCTGGCGGCCCTGCCATCCGATCGACGCGAGCTGGTCGTCTGACAGCGGTTCGGTCATCAGCACGTAGTCGTAGACCGGCACGGTCATGAGGCGGTTGCGCTTCAGCAGCGACGGGAAGACGTTCGTCCCGAGGACAGCGCGGGCGGCGTCGACGTGTCCGTCCGCGGTCCGCACGACGACGCGTTGCCCGTTCGTATCGAGAGCGCGCACCCGCGACCGCTCCAGGATCTCCACCCCTCGCTCCTCGCACGCGCGCGCGAGCTCGGCAGCGAGTCGCGCAGGGTGGATCATCCCGCAGTTGCGCTTCTCCCACACCCCGGCGAGATAGGTGGGCGAGTGGACGGATGCCTGCACCTCCGCTTCGTCGAGGTACACGGCATCCGGATCACCGGCTGCTGCCTCGCGCAGCCAATCGATCTGGTGCGGCTCCGTCGCGGGGGCGAGTTGCCCGGTGCGCTCGAAGTGGAAGTCCATGCCGTAGCGGGCTTCGGATGCCTCGATCTCATCGAGGTTGGCCATTCCCAGTCTGTGCAGCAGCGGCATCTCGTCGGGCCAGCGCGACATCCCGTTCTCGTGGCCGTGGGTCAGGCTCGACTCGCAGAACCCGCCGTTGCGACCCGAGGCCGCCCACCCGACGCGATTCGCCTCGAGCAGCACGATCTTCGCGCCCGGCATCCGCTCACTCGCGAGCAATGCGGTCCACAGCCCCGTGTACCCGCCGCCGACGATGATCAGGTCTGCGGTGCGTGCACCGCGCAGTGCAGGACGGTTCGGGCGCAGCGCGCTTGGCAGGTCGTCGACCCAGAAGACGCTGTGCCGCGTCTCGGCGAGGCTGTGCGCGACGACGGATGCTGCCGGCGGCTGTCTTTCGAAGACGGTCGTTCCCACGGGGATCACTTCCTATCGGTGAGGTCAGGCGTCCGCGGCGGCGTACACGCGGTCGCCCTCGACGAAGGTCTGGAGCACCCGGGTGGCGCCGATCTCGTCCGGCTGCCCGGCGAAGGGATCGCGGTCGAGCACGACGAGGTCGGCGTACTTGCCGACCTCGATGGTCCCGGTGCCGCCGTCGAGGTGGTTCACCCACGCCGACCCCGCGGTGTACGCGGTGAGCGAGGTCGCCAGGTCGATCGCCTGCTCGGGGAGGAAGGCGTCGTATTCGCCCTCCTCATAGCCGGGAGGGGCCTTCCGGTTGACGGCGACGTGGATCGCCGCGAGCGGGTTCGGCGTGGAGACCGACCAGTCGCTGCCGGCCGCGAGCACCGCGCCGGAGCGGAGGAGATCCCCGAACGGATACTGCCAGGCGCTGCGCGGGTCGCCCAGGAACGGGAGTGTGAGCTCCACCATCTGCGGCTCGAGTGCGGCCCACAGCGACTGCATGTTCGCGGCCACGCCGAGGTCGCGGAACCGCGCGATGTCTTCGGGGTGCACGACCTGGATGTGCGCGATGTGGTGCCGGTTGTCGCCGCGGCCGTTGCGGCTGATCGCCTGCTCGACGGCGTCGAGGCACTCTCGCACGGCACGATCGCCGATCGCGTGGAAGTGCACCTGGAACCCTTCGGCATCCAGCAGCGGCACGGCCTGGTTGAGGATCTCGGGTGGCACGAACGAGATGCCGGAGTTGTCGGTGACGTGCCCGTGCCCGTCGCAGTACGGCTCGAGCATGGCAGCCGTGAAGTTCTCCGCCACACCGTCCTGCATGACCTTCACGCTCGTCGCGGCGAACCGGCCGCCGCGGTAGCGTTCCCGCCGCTCCAGGATGGACGGGATCTGCTCGAGCCCGCGCGTGCGGTCCCACCAGATCGCGCCGACGACCCGACCGGTCAGGGTGCCGTCCGCGGCGGCGCGGAGGTACGCCGGACCCGGGTCGGCGAGGTCGGCGTACGCGCCGACGATCGCGTCCTGCCAGGCGGTGATGCCGTAGGAGTGGAGGTAGTCCTGTCCGCGCAGCAGCGCCTGAGTGAGGGTGTCGAGCGTCACCTGGGGAAGCAGCCGGTTCACGAGCGACATGGCGCCCTCGTGCAGCGTGCCGGTCGGGTCGCCCGAAGCGGCCCGCTCGATTCGGCCGTCGGCGGGGTCGGGGGTTCGGCGGTCGATCCCGGCAAGGCGCAGCGCGGTCGAGTTCACCCAGGCCCCGTGACCGTCCCGGTTGGGGAGGAACGCGGGGCGGTCGGGCAGCACGCGATCGAGCGCGGCCGCCGTGGGCGTGCCCCCGGGAAAGGCGGACATGCTCCACCCGCCGCCCGAGATCCACTCCACGTCGGGGTTCGCCGCCGCGTAGGCCGCGATGATGTCGAGGTATTCGGCTTCGGTCGTGCCCTCGTTCAGGTCGCACCGCAGCAGATCGAGGCCGCCCGAGACCGGATGCACGTGCGCATCCTGGAAGCCTGGCACGAGCATCCGGCCGCCCAGGTCGACGACCTCGGTGCTCGGCCCGACGAGGTCGCGGACGTCATCGTCGCCGACCGCGACGATCCGGCCACTGCCGACCGCCACGGCGGTCGTGCGAGAGCGGACCGTGTTCGCGGTGAAGACCGGTCCTCCGGTGAAGACGAGGTCGGCGTAGGGCATTCGTGTACTCCTGATCCGGTCGTTGAGCGAGCGAAGCGAGACGAAACGTCTCGCGGGTGCGGAGGCGGCCTCAGCCACCGGCCATCGTGCGCGCGATATCGGTCGCCGAATCGCCTGCGCGCTTGAGCACCCAGGCGACCACCGCGAGGGCGACGAGGGTGAGGACGAGCATGATCGTCGAGACCGCGGCGATCTCCGGGCGAAGACCGGTGCGCAGCGAGCTCAGCACATAGACGGGCCACGGTGTGGAGCCCGACACCTGCACGAACGACGACACGATCGTGTTGTCGAGGCTGAACGTGAACGCGAGAAGTGCGCCGGCGAGGACGGCGGGCATCGCGAGCGGCAGCGTCACGCGGCGGAACGTCTGGAGCGGGGTCGCGTAGAGATCGGCCGAGGCCTCTTCGAGGTTCGCGGGCAGACCGACGAGCCGGGCACGCACGATGTAGGTGACCACTGCGACCGAGAACAGCGAGTGGCCGATCACGAGGCGCACGGTGCCGTCATTGAACACCGACATGCCGAGGTCCTGCCCCAGGAACACGAGCCAGGGAAGCAGCGAGACCGCGTCGACGATCTCGGGGGTGACCGACACCAGCAGCAGCAGCCCGATGAACCAGTAGGTCCACTTTCCGGGCTTGCGCGCGAGGGCGATGCCGGCGAGCGTCCCGAGCAGGGTCGCGAGCACCGCGGCGATCGCGCCGGTGCGGATCGAGACGAGCACGGCGTCGCTCAGCACGCTCTTGCGCACGAGGGCGGTGTAGCCGTCGAACCCGAACTCGGTGAACGCCGCGAGCAGGCGCCCGTTGTTGAACGAGTACAGGACGATGACGACGATCGGTGCGAACAGGAACGCGAAGATCAGGATGCTCCACACCACGAGCAGCCGATCCGTCAGGGGCCGCCGGTGCCGGTGCGTCGGCACGGGTGCGGATGCCGCAGCCGGCCGGGCCCCGGCATCCGGAGTCAGGAGCTCATCGGACTGCACGGCGGTCATCGCGTCGCCTCCCCGAGGACAAGGCGGCTGTGCGCGCGGAACGGCAGCGAGATGAGCCACAGCGCCCCGCCGATCACCGCGACCGACAGCAGGATGATGACGATGAGCAGGATCGCCATCGCCGAGCCCAGCGCCCAGTTCTGGGCGGTCTGGAACTGGCTGGCGACGAGTTGCCCGATCATGTTGCCCTTCGCGCCGCCGAGCACCGTCGCGGTGATGTAGTCGCCCATCAGAGGGATGTAGACCAGCAGCACACCTACGATCACCCCGGGCCGGGCGAGCGGAAAGGTCACCTGCGCGAACGTGCGCCAGCGGTCGGCGCCCAGGTCCTTCGATGCCTCGCGGAGCGCAGGGCCGACCCGATCGAAGGCGACGAACAGAGGCAGGATCATCAGCGGCAGGTAGTTGTACACCACACCCAGCAGCACGGCGGGGCGGGTGTAGAGGATGTCGAGAGGCCCGAGTCCGATCGACTCGAACAGCTGCGACAGCCAGCCCTGCGGCGACAGGATCACCTGCCAGCCGATCGTGCGCACCAGGAAGTTCGTCCAGAACGGAACGAGCACGACGGCGATGAGGATCCCCTTCAGGTTGGGGGGCGCCTTGACCGCCATCCAGTAGGCGACCGGCGCGCCGATCAGGAAGCAGATCGTGGTGCCGGCGATCCCGATCCACAGCGTGTTGAGGAACGTGGCGAAGAAGGTCGGGGAGAGCGCTTCGAGATAGCGATCGAACGAGAGGATGTCGTTCGCGTGCGAGCCGAACAGTCCTGGTTTGTAGCCGAAGCTGTACCAGAACACCACGGCGACCGGCAGCACGAAGAACACCAGCAGCCACGCCCATGCGGGGACCGCGAGGGCGAAGGCGGGGAGGCGGACCCTACGCACCCGCGGCGGCCTTGGCCTTGTTCCAGATGTCGATGGTGCGCTCCTGGGCCTCGTTGACCTCGCCGTCCTTCATGGTTGCCAGCTGCTCGGGAGTGAAGAAGACGAAGTCGAGCATCTCGACCCCCTCGGCCTCGGCCGCGGCCTGGATGTCCTTGGCCCCGGTGTGGTAGCCGATGTAGTCGAGCTCGGCGAGCGCGTTCTCGGGCGTCAGCACGTAGTTGATGAACGCGTGCGCCGCTTCGGGGTGGGGGGCGGATGCCGAGATCGCCCAGTTGTCCATCCACAGCTCGGTGGTCGGCGAGCCGAGCACCCACTGCCACTTGTCGGGATCCGGGGAGTTCAGGATGCCCTGGCGCGCATCGCCGTTCCACACCTGGATGAGGGCCTGCGTGCCCTGCACGATCGCGCTCTGGCCGGGGTACGAGTCGAAGGCGGCGATGTGCGGCGCAAGGGTGTTCACGATGAAGTCCTCGCACGCGTCGATGTCGGCGGTGTCGGTCGTGTTCCAGTCGATGCCGTTGGCCCAGTAATACATGCCGGTGATCTCTGCCGGGTCGTCCAGCACACTCACCTTGCCGCTCGCCTCGTTCTGCGCGGCATCGAGGAAGTCGTTCCAGGTATTGAGCTCGCGCGTGATGACGGTCTTGTCGTAGACGAAGCCGGTCGTGCCCCAGGCCTTGCAGATCGAGTAGTCGTTCGCGGGGTCCCACCCGCGGCTGAGGAAAGCGGGATCCACGTGCTCGAGGTTCGGGATCAGGTCTTTGTTCAGCTTCAGCAGGAGCTTGTTCTGCACCATCTGCGGGATGAAGGCCCCCGTCGGAACAAGGATGTCGTAGCCGGAGGTGCCCTTCGCCGCGACGAGCTTCGCGATCATCTCTTCGTTCGACCCGAAGGAGTCGACGGTGAACTTCGGGCCGAACTCCTCGGTGAAGGCCTCGAGAACCTCCGGTGCGTCGTAGTCGCCCCACGAGTACATCGACAGCTGGCTCTCCAGCTCTCCTCCGGTGGCGGCGGGCGCGGGCTTCGCGCCGGGCGAAGCGCAGGCCGCGAGGAAGGCCGCGCCGCCGGCGGCCGCCGCGAACGAGAGGAACCGCCGGCGCGACATCTCCCGCACCAGGATGGGTGCGGCGGCGCGGCTTGCAAGGATGCGGACGGGATTCTGCTCTGCCATGGAGGGTCCTCTCGGGTGGTGCGAGGGTCAGGTGCGGGGGGTGCGGTGGTGCGTGGGTCAGGCGTGCGGGAGGGGCTCAGCGGTGGGGGGCTCGACGAAGCCGGCCGCGGAGGCCGCGCCGTCGGCGGCGAACACCTGCACCGCGTCGGGACGCCACGAGCACCACGCGGTGTCACCCAGCGCCAGCCGCGGCGCGTCGGGCGTCGGTCGTCGTGCGATCACCGAAAGATCGCCACCGAGCTGCACCAGGAACTGCATGGTCTCGCCCAGATGCGAGACGCCGATCACCCGGCCCTCCGCGACGTTGGCGTCGCCATCGGGGCGGGCGGCGGACAGCTGAATGAACTCGGGGCGCACGGCGGCGCGCGCCGCGCCACCCGCGACGACGCCGCTCACCGGCCGGGCGGGACGAACCAGGGCATGCGGTGTGTCGACGGCCGCGGCATCCTGCGTCACCCGCCCGTCGAAGAAGTTCTGCTGGCCCACGAACGCTGCGACATACGCCGAAGCCGGGGCGCCGTAGATCGTGTCGGAGTCGGCGAGCTGCTCGATGCGCCCCGCGCGCATGACGGCGATGCGGTCGCTCATTGAGAGCGCCTCGCCTTGGTCGTGCGTGACGAAGACGAACGTGGTGCCGAGCCTCGCCTGGATGAGCTTGAGTTCGAGCTGCATCTCTTCGCGCAGCTGGCGGTCGAGGGCGCCGAGCGGCTCGTCCAGGAGCAGGACGGACGGGCGGTTGACGAGGGCCCGAGCGAGCGCGACCCGCTGCTGCTGGCCGCCGGAGAGCTGGGTGGGCTTGCGGTCCGCGAACCGGCGCATCTGCACCATGTCGAGCGCGGCGGACACGCGTTGACGCACCTCGGCTTTGGGTGTTCGGCGTTGCTGCAGGCCGTAGGCCACGTTCTCGGCCACGCTCATGTGGGGGAACAGCGCATACGCCTGGAAGACCGTGTTGACGTTGCGGCGGTAGGGCGGGGTGCCCAGCACACTTCGTCCGGAGACGCGGATGTCGCCGGCATCCGGTTCTTCGAAGCCGGCGATCATGCGCAGTGTCGTCGTCTTCCCGCAGCCGGAGGGACCGAGCAGTGAGATGAACTCGCCGGGCTCGATCGTGAGGGAGAGGTCATCGACCGCGAGCTGATCGCCGTAGCGCTTGGTGACGCGGTCCAGCGCGACCGCGCCGCTCGCGTCGGGGGCGCTGGCGACCTGGGAATGGCCGATGGCCTCGACTGCCGATGTCACGTGTGCAACCCCGCGTTCTCCTGCGCCGCCGTGGCGCGTCCGGTCATTCAATATCGGGAGCGGCGGGGATGCAATGCAACGCTCGCCGAACCGGACGATCCGGGGGACCTAGGTGACCGGTGCGACAGATTGTCCGGACCGATGTAACAAGCAGGAAACCGGGCTGTTTCCGGGCCGCATCGCGGGTGTGCCACTTGACAGGAAGGTCGTGGCGACAGATTGTCCGCCGGGGTCAGCCGACGCTCGAACCTCCGGTCGGCGGTGCCACCTGGCACGAGGGACACCAGAAGACGATGCGCTCGCGCGTCGGGTCGGCTCCGAGCGCTCCGCCGCGGATCAGGGTGCCGCACCGCCGGCAGGGCCTGCCTTCGCGCCGATACACCCAGGTCGTGCGGCCGGGTCGGGTGTCGCCCGTGAACGTGCGGTCGACGCGATCACGGTTGGCGCGGATCATGCGGGCTCCGAGATCGACGATGGCGGCGGCATCCGTCTCGCTCGCCGGAGTGGTCGGAAGGATGCCGCGCACGAAGAGGATCTCGTTGGCGTATTCGTTGCCGAACCCGGCGATGCTGCGCTGGTCCTGCACTGCGACGTGGACGGGTCTCGGGTCGGCGGCGAGACGCCGCGCCGCCTCCGCGGGGTCCCAGTCGTCGGCGAGCGGATCCGGTCCGAGGTAGCCGACGAGCCGCTCCTCGTCGCGGGTCGGGACGAGCTCGATCTCGGCGATGTCGAAGCCGACCGTCTCGATGTCCTCCGTGCCGACGATTGCGCGGGCTTTGAACCCCGGCGCGCGCCAGCGCTCGCCGGGGCGATGGATGTCCCACGACCCTTCCATCTTGAGGTGGGAGTGCAGCGTCCACGGCCCGATCCGGTGCAGCAGATGCTTGCCGCGCGCGGCGACGCTGTGGATGGGCTCGCCGCGCAGGTCGGCGGTCGCGGCCTGCGGCACGCGCAGCTCGAACCTGGTGACCTCGTGCCCCGCGAGCACCGCGTCCAGCCGGCGGGCGAGGCGATGGACGGTGTCGCCCTCAGGCACGGGCGGCTCGCAGTTCGTCGCCGGCGGTCACCCGCCGCAGGGTGAGTCCGCGCGTCGACTCGACGAACCCGGCATCGCGCAGCGCGCGGCCGACCTCCGTCCCGTAGACGAACGCACCGTTGACCTGCTCGATCGTGAGCGTGTCGAGCCGCCTCGCCCGCGCGGTCGCGGCGAGGTCACGGGCGGCCGCGGCGACGCGCTGCGCGTCGTCGTCGAATGCGAGCGCCGACTTGCCGCCGCGCTCGAGGTACAGCACGAGCGCGCCGTCGACGAGCACGACGAGTCCGCCGGCCTTGCGGCCCGGCCGATGGCCGACCCCCTCGAGCGCGGGCCAGGCGAGCGCGGCGCCGTACGGGTTCGCGGGATCCGTGGCGGCCAGGGTGACGGCTGTGAGCGGCGCCGGATCGGGCACGCCCGCGAAGCCTCGCAGTCGGTCGACCGTGGTGGATGCCGCGAACTGGGCCGCGCCGAGCTTCTCGATCACGTAGCCGCGGCGGCAGTGGCCGGCCTCCTCGAACCCGGCGAGCACTCGGTAGGCCTGCGCGAAGCCGCCCGGGAGGCCCTCGGACTGCACCGAGCCGCGGGTCACCACGCCGTACCGGTCGAGCAGCAGGCTCGCGGCCGCGGTCGCGTGCAGAGTCGGATCCGGCTCGGGGGTCGGCAGCAGCGACCAGCGTCCGCCGACCGCGGTCGGCCGAGGCGGGACGGATGCCGCGACCGTGCGCACCGCGGCGCCCCGGTAGAGACGGGCCCGAGGTGCGCGACGGGTGGTGCGATGCGCCTGGGAACCGCCGCCGATGAGCGTGCGCACCGGGGCGAAGGTGTCGTTCGTGACGCGCCCGCTCCAGGTGAGAGCCCACAGGGCGTCGATCACCGATTGCTCGTTCTCCGCCCCGGTGAGCTGCCGGAGCTGCCCGGCGAAGTACGCGCCGCCGAGGGCGAGCGACGCCAGCAGCTGCGCCTCGAGGCTTCCGGCAGCCGGCGCCAGGGCATCGTCGAGCTCGGCGAGGGTCAAGGACGCCGACTCGGCGGGGTGCAGGGCGATCCAGCCGTCGCGGCCGGGAAGGGAGCCATGGCCCGACCAGAGCACCTCGCCCGAGGACGTGAGCTCGTCGAGCAGCGCCGGGGTGTAGTCCGCGACCCGGCTCGGGAGGACCAGCGACTCCCAGGCGCTCGCTGGGATCGGAACGCCAGCGAGCTGCTCGATGACGGCCGCGACCCCATCCAGGCCCTCCAACGGCCGGGTCACGTGCTGCCAGGTGGGGAGGAACCGCGCGAAGGCATCCTGCGAGACCGGCTCGACGGTGCCGCGGATGGCGGCGAGCGAGCGCATGCGCAGCCGCCGGAGCACCTCGGTGTCGCACCACTCGGTCTCGTCGCGCGCGGTGGCGTACCCGTCGCCGTCAACGCTCGTTCGTGCCGCGTCGGAGAGGAAGAAGCCGCTCGTCACCCGCCCCTGCGATTCGAGGCGCTGCAGCGTGAGCCGGGCGACGGCGATCCCCACACCGAGCCGGTCTGCGACCGCAGCCGCGGTGAAGGGGCCGTGCGTGCGGGCGTGCCGGGCGACGAGGTCGCCGAGGGGATCGGCGATCGGGTCGAGGAACGCTGTCGGAATTCCGACAGGCAGCGCGACCCCGAGCGCATCGAGCAGCCGCCCCGCATCCTCGATCGCGGCGAACCGCGGCGCCCCGGCGATCGTGACGCGGATGACCCGGCGCGCCGCGACGAGGTCCTCGAGGAACGCGGATGCCTCGGCCTCGGTCGCGAAGTGCTCGGACTCGTCCACGGACTGCAGGCGCACCGCGATCTCGCCGGCGTCCAGGGGCCCCAGCATCCGGAGCAGGTCGGCGACGCCCTCGAGGCCCCGGGCGCGGCGTTCGGGGTCGAGTCGCTGCACCTCGCGTTCGAACTGCGCGATGACGGCGGGGTCGAGCAGCTCGCGCATCTCGACCTTGCCGAGGAGTTCGGAAAGCAGCGCCGGGTCGACCGAGAGCGCGGCGGCGCGCCGCTCGGCGAGCGGCGAATCGCCCTCGTACATGAAGGCGCCGACGTAGCCGAACAGGAGGTCCCGCGCGAACGGCGATGGCTGGGCAGGCTCGGTCTCGATGAGCCGGATGCGCCGTTCGCCGATCGCACCGGCGATCCGCAGCAGGGCCGGGACGTCGTAGACGTCCTGCAGCACTTCGCGGAGGGTCTCGAGGATGATCGGGAACGTCGGGTAGCGGCGAGCGACCTCCAGCAGCTGCGCGGACCGCTGGCGCTGCTGCCACAGCGGCGTCCGTCGCCCGGGGTTGCGGCGCGGCATCAGCAGCGCCCGGGCCGCGCACTCGCGGAAGCGGGAGGCGAACAGCGCCGAGCCGCCGACTTCGTCGGTGACGATCTGCTCGAGCTCGGCCGGGTCGAAGACGAACAGCTCGGCACCGGGTGGCTCGGCCGTGGCATCCGGGATCCGCGCGATGATGCCGTCGTCGCTCGCGACCGCCGACCCGTCGACGCCGAGTCGTTCGCGAATGCGCGCGTTCACGGCCAGCGCCCACGGCGCATGCACCTTCATGCCGTACGGGGAATGCAAGATCACCCGCCAGTCGCCGACCTCGTCCCGGCCGCGCTCGACCGTGAGCGCGCGGTCGGTGGGGAGAGTGCCGGTGGCCTCGCGCTGCTCGGCGAGGTAGGCGAGCAGGTTGCCTGACGCGTTGGCGTCGAGCCCCGCGTCGCGCAGCCGCGCTTCGGCCTTCTCGGGGGTAGCGGCCGAGACCTCCCGCGAGAACGCGCCGAGCGCCTCGCCCAGCTCGGCGGGCCTGCCGAGGCCGTCGCCGTGCCAGAACGGCACCTTTCCGGGCTGTCCGAATGCCGGCACGACATTGACCCGGTCGTGGGTGATCTCCACGATCCGCCAGCTCGTCGTGCCGAGGGTGAAGACGTCGTTCACCCGCGACTCGTAGACCATCTCCTCGTCGAGCTCGCCCACGCGGGCGTTCGCGGTCTCGCCGGCGACGAAGACGCCGAACAGGCCGCGGTCGGGGATCGTCCCGCCGCTGGTCACCGCGATCCGCTGCGCCCCGGGCCGCCCGGTGAGCGTGCCGAGATCGCGATCCCAGATCACCCTGGGTCGCAGCTCGGCGAACTCGTCGGAGGGGAACCGCCCCGCGAGCAGGTCGAGGGTCGCCTCGTAGGCCGACCGGGGCAGCGCGCGGAACGGGGCACTCCGCTTGAGCGTCTCGTACCAGCCTTCAACGTCGATCGGCCCGACCGCGCACGCGGCGACCGTCTGCTGCGCCAGGATGTCGAGCGGGTTCTGCGGCACCGTGATGGATTCGATCCGACCGGCCAGCATCTGCTCGGTGACGATCGCGGTGTGCAGCACATCGCTGCGGTGCTTCGGGAACAGCGCCGCGCGGCTCACTTCGCCGACCTGGTGGCCTGCCCGCCCGATCCGCTGCAGTCCCGACGCGGCGCTCGGCGGCGCCTCCACCTGGATGACGAGGTCGACGGCGCCCATGTCGATGCCGAGTTCGAGGCTGCTCGTCGCGACGACGCAGCGCAGGATGCCGGACTTCAGCTCCTCCTCGACCTGCGCGCGCTGCTCCTTCGAGACCGACCCGTGGTGCGCCTTCGCGAGCACCGGGGCAGCGCCCTCCGCAGAACCCGGTGGTCGAGTAGCTTGCGTATCGAGACCGGCCATCATCGCCGCGGGCATTCCACCGGTCGCTGAGCCTGTCGAAGCGTCGGGAAGGTCCAACCCCATCCGCTCGGAGTAGATCTCGTTCAGCCGGGCGGTCAGCCGCTCGGCCAGGCGCCGCGAGTTGCAGAACACGATCGTGGACCGGTGCTTGACGATCCGGTCGACGATCGCCTCCTCGACGTGCGGCCACACCGAGCCGGTCATCTCGGTCGCCTCCGGTCGGCGTCGAGCGCCACTCCCGGTCCCTGAGCCTGTCGAAGGGTCGGCGAACCAGTCCTCGTCTGCGGGCACTTCTTCAGCCGACGGCTCCACGCCGTACGAACCCGGCGGCGGAGGCGGGTTCATCATGTCGTCGACGGGGACGATCACCCGCATGTCGAACGCCTTGCTCGAGCGGGGTGCCACGATCTCGACCGGCGCGGATCCGCCCAGGAAGCGAGCGACCTCGTCGATCGGTCGGACGGTCGCGGACAGGCCGATCCGCTGCGCCGGGGCGCCGCCGGGGTTCAGTGACTCGCGCAGCGCGTCGAGGCGCTCCAGGCTGACCGCGAGATGCGCGCCGCGCTTGGTCGCCGCGACCGCGTGCACCTCGTCGACGATCACAGTGTGCACGCCCGCGAGCGTCTGCCCAGCCTGGCTGGTCAGCATCAGATAGAGCGACTCCGGGGTCGTGATGAGGATGTCGGGGGGCGCGGTGACGAGCTTGCGCCGGTCGCTCGAGGTCGTGTCGCCGGACCGCACGCCGACGGTCACCTCGGGCACCGAGATGCCGAGGCGCCGCGCGGACTGCCCGATCCCGACCAGCGGCGACCGCAGGTTGCGCTCCACGTCGACGCCGAGCGCCTTGAGCGGCGAGATGTAGAGGATGCGGGTGGGGGAGGCCGCGGCATCCGTCCGCCGTCGTCTGCCCGCGGCCTGCGCGGGCGCCGCGTCCTTCTCGTGGAACACCCGGTCGATCGCCCAGAGGAACGCTGACAGCGTCTTGCCTGAGCCGGTCGGTGCGACCACGAGCGCGTGCCTGCCGTGCGAGATCGCGTTCCACGCGCCGATCTGCGCGTCGGTGGGGCTGGGGAACGCGCCGCGGAACCAGTCCTGCGTCGCAGGTCCGAACCGCGCGAGCACGTCGCTCATCCGTCCATCCTGCCCGCTGTCGCCGACATCCGGGTCGGACCGACCACCCTGCTTACGGGCGGTCGAGCGGGATCAGCACCCAGAGGATCAGGTAGAGCCCGATCGACAGGCCGAAGAAGACGACGCCGAGCACCATCACGGCCCGCACGATGGTGGCGCTCATCTCGAAGCGGTTCGCGATCGCGGCGCACACTCCGCCGATCATGCGGTCGGTGCGAGGACGGACGAGGGCGGCCATGCGCCCATCCTGCCGCTGATCCTGCCCCGGCGGAAGAGCGGGCCTCACGGCTCGGCCAGCCCTTCCGCCGTGAGCTCCAAGACGAGGTCTATTCCGAGTCTCGCCAGGAACGCCTCGTCGTGGCTCACCACGAGCACCGCCCCGCGGTAGGCGGCGAGGGCGTCGACGAGCTGGTCGACCGTCTCGAGGTCGAGGTTGTTCGTCGGCTCGTCGAGCACCAGCAGCTGCGGCGGCGGGTCGGCCAGCAGCACGCGGGCGAGCGCGACCCGGAACCGCTCTCCGCCCGACAGCGACGCGACCGGCCGCGTCACGGCGTCGCCCCGAATGAGGAACCGCGCGAGCCGATTGCGCAGCTCGGGGATGGGAACAGCGGATGCCGCGGCCGCGACGTTCTCGAGCACCGAGGCCGCGTCATCCAGCCCGTCCACCCGCTGCGGCAGGTACCCGACGCGGTCGGTGTGCAGGACTGCCGTCCCGTAACTCCTGCAATCCTCAGCGACGCCCACGGAGGTCTGCGCGATTCCGCCGACCACAAGGTCCGCCTCCCCCGGATTGCAGGAGTTATGTTCCACCCCGCCCACGAGAACTTCGAGCAGGGTGGTCTTGCCCGACCCGTTTGGACCGACCAGGGCCACCCGCTCCGGGCCCTGGATGGTCCAGGAGCGATGGCCGTCGCTCAACGTCGCGATGCGGCGCCCGGCCGGCACGTTCGGATCGGGCAGGTCGATGCGCACGCGGTCGTCGTCGCGCACCCGCCGCTCGGCGGCTTCCAGGGCCGTGCGGGCGGCCGACTCCTTGCCGCGCGCTTCGGTGCGCAGCCTGCCCGCCGAGACCTCGGCCGCGCGCTTGAGGTTGCCCGCGACGATGGGCGGCACCCGCTTCTCGTACTGCGCCTTCCTCCCCATCGCCTGGCGCACCGCGATCTTCACCTCGGCCTCGATGCGGTCCCGCTTCTCGCGCTTCACGGCCTGCACGGCCGTGCGCTCGGCCTGCCGGGCGGCGTCCTGCTCGGCGTCGAGCCAAGCGCGCCACTGCGAGTAGGGGCCGCCGTACACGGTGAACTCGTCCTCGTAGAGCTCGGCGGTATCGTCCATGAGCTCCAGCAGGGCGGTGTCGTGGCTCACCACGATGAGGGTGCCGCGCCAGGCGCGGACCATCCCGTACAGCCTCGCCCGCGCGTCGCGGTCGAGGTTGTTGGTGGGCTCGTCGAGCAGCGCGATCGCTGGGCCGCGCAGCCGGATCCCGGCGATCGCGGCGAGCACCGCCTCGCCGCCGGACAGCTCGCCCACGCGGCGATCGAGCATGCCCGGCGACAGGCCGGCATCGGCGAGCGCGCCGTGCGCCCTCGCCTCGATGTCCCAGTCCGAGCCGACGACGTCGAAGTGACGGGTGTCGACGTCGCCGGACTCGATCGCGCGCAGCGCGCCGAGTGTCTCGGCGACGCCGAGCAGCTCGGCAACGGGGCGGTCGACGTCGAGCGTGAGCTGCTGCGGGAGATACGCGGCATCCGTCGATGTGGTGATGTGCCCGGCCGCGGGGGACAGGGCGCCCGCGATCAGGCGCAGCAGGGTCGACTTGCCGGCGCCGTTGCGACCGACGAGCCCGGTGCGGCCGGCGCCGAACGCGCCGGAGACATCGGCCAGCGCGCTGCTGCCGTCCGGCCACGTGAACGACACGCGATCGAGGACGACGGAGGGGGTGAGGGAGTGAGCGGGCATGAAGCCTCCTGGTGGTCAGAGATGCACTGACACCGGATGCCTCGACCCTTTCTCAGGGCCGGGCGCAGCTCACGGAAGAGGAGCGTCGACGGGTCAGCGCGCGGATGCKGGCGCGGATGCGTCGAGCTTTGTCACGGGAGGACCCTCACGTCGGGAACAGGAGAGACCAGAATACCGGATGCCGCGGCCCGACCATAAGGTGGGGGATCATGACTGCCGAGCTGGTGGTGCCGACGAGGCGCGTGGCGTCCGCACCGAGGGTGCAGCTCGGGCGGATCGTCGTCATCGACGTGCTGCGGGGCATCGCGCTGCTCGGGATGCTGGTGGCGCACGCCCATCCGCTGCTCCCGGGCGGCGAGGAGGGCCCGATCTCGTTCGCGATGGGTCAGCTCAACGACATCGCCTCACCCCTGTTCGCCCTCACGATGGGGATCTCGGCCCAGCTCGTCGCCTCCCGCACCCCTCGTCGATCCTGGGGGGTGCTGCTCGTCCAGCAGATCGCCCGCGGGTTCATCCTGATCGCCCTCGGACTGTGGCTGGCGTCGTGGGGGACGTGGGTCGATGTCGTGCTGGCTTACCTCGGCGTGCTGCTGATCGTCGGGGCGCCGCTGCTGTTCCTGCCCACGATCCCGCTCGCCATCGTGGCGGCGGCGGTCGCGCTCGTGAGTGCGCCGCTGAACAGCTGGGCCGCCGATGCCGTCTTGCGCGCCGGGTTCGATCAGCCGGACGCTGTGCGGTATCTCGAAGCGTGGGTGTTCGTGGGCTACAACTACCGCCTGACGAACCTGCTGCCCTTCTTCCTTTTGGGGGCTCTGCTGATGCGCGGCGGCCTGGCTCGCAGCCGGCTGCTGATCTGGATGGCGGGCATCGGCGTCGCGGCCTACGCCGTGCGTCCACTCCTGGCGAAGTTCACGGATACCGCCCTCTACGCGTCGGGCTCGTACCCCGACACCCTTCACGACGTGGGCCTCGTCTTCCTCGTGTATGCCCTGGTGATCTGGCTCGCCGGGATCCGAAGATCCGGCCCTGCCCGCGTCGTCGCGGCGGTGTTCCAGCCGCTGCGCGCGCTCGGGTCCCTCGCCCTCAGCCTCTACGTCCTGCACGTCGCGGTGCTCGCGCTGTGGATGAACAGCGGGATCGGGTACGGCGCCGGCTACCGCTGGTTCTTCATCCTGGTGGGGGGCACGACGGCGGTCGCCTGGGTCTGGTGGCGGTTCGTCGGCACCGGCCCGATCGAGCTGCTCATGGGGCTGGTCACCGGGCGCTACCGCTGGCCGTGGCGCAGGCGCGTTGCCGCGAGCGACTCAGCCTGAGCTCTCGAGGCGCTTCTGGAGGAAGACCCGCACGTCGGCCAGTTCCTCGTCGGAGACGCTGTGGGTGAGCCCCTGGTAGACGCGCCCGCTGAGGTCGACGTGCCCGGGCAGCCACTGGATGGTGTGCTCGATGAGCGCCTCGGGGAGCACGTCGTCGTGCGTGCCGCGGCCCCAGAAGGCCGGCGGACGGCGCTCGGCCAGGAGCGGGTCGCCGGGGAGTTCCCCCGGCGCGGCATATCCGCTGAGGTTCACCAGGAATGCGAAACGGCCTGGGTCCAGCCGCATGGCCTGGATCGCGATGGACGCACCCTGCGAGAAGCCCACCAGCCCGATCGGGCCGTGCGCGGGGATGGTTTCGAGCCACTCGATGAAGCGTGCTGCCGCCTCAGTGACGCGCGCCGCATCGCGGGTTTCGAGGCCTTCGATGGGATACCACGAGTACCCGGGAGCGGGCCATGGCGGCGGCAGGGGCGCCCGGACGGCGGCGACCACGAACTCCGGCGGCAGGTACGGAACGAGTCCGAACAGGTCGTTCTCGTCGGCGCCATAGCCGTGGAGCAGCACGAGCAAGGGTCGTTCGGCGCGCTCCTCAACGGGAGCCGACCAGAGCACGACGTCGTCATCGAGAGGTGGAGTGGCGGGCACGCCTCCATCATGCCCCGGCACTCCGACGTTCTGGGAGGGGATTCGCGGTCCAGGAGTGCGGCGCGAGGATGCTCCGACGCCGAGGGAAGGGTATACAGGAGACATGCCGGTGCGAACCCCCGATCCCGATCCGAACGATGAAGACGGCCAGGGCAACCCCCGTGATCGACTCGGAGCGTCCTTCGGGCGGCCGGGGCACCCGCTCGGCGACGGCACCTTCGGCTCGCCGACGCCGGCAAGCGCCTCCAACCCCGGCTGGCTCAGCGACATCGAACTCGCCGAGGCCAGGCGCCGGATGCCCATCCTCTACGTCGAGGCGGTTCCGGTGCGCACCGACGGTGTAGGTGCGGTGATCGACGTCGGCATCCTGCTGCGCGCGACGCCCCTCGGCGAGATCACCCGGAGCATCGTGAGCGGGCGCGTCCGCTACGGCGAGACCGTGCGCGATGCGCTGTTCCGCCACCTCGAGAACGACCTCGGCCCGATGGCCTTCCCCCTGCTGCCTCCGCAGCCGGTGCCGTTCACCGTCGCGGAGTACTTCCCGCTCCCGGGCATGAGCGCCTACCACGACGACCGGCAGCACGCCGTGTCGCTGGCGTTCGTCGTCCCGGTGAGCGGCACGTGCGAGCCGCGCCAGGATGCGCTCGAGGTGACCTGGATGCCACCGGCGGAAGCTGCATCCGATTCCCTCGCCGCCGAGATGGAAGGCGGCCGAGGCACGCTCATCCGCCTCGCGCTCGCGAGCGTCGGCGCGCTGCGCTGACTCTCGACCGCATCGGGACGATTCCGGATGCCGCGGCCGCGCCGCGTCGTAGGCTCTCAGCGTGACGACCGAATCCGCTCCCGCGCCCCTTTCGTTCCCCACCGATCCCGACGGCTGGCTGGCCTTCGCCGGCGACCGACCCGACCGCGCCGCGGCGTTCGTCCAGGGCGTCGACGAGCAGCTCAAGTCGGATGCCGCACGCCCGACGCTCGCGAGGCTCGAGCTGTGGAACGACGCCGATCTCGCCCTGCGGCAGGCGACCAGCGAGGCCTATCTCCTCAGTGAGGCCCATCCCGACGCCGCCGTGCGCACCCGCGCCGAGGAGCAGGTGCAGGCGCTCGAGTCGCTCTCGTCTGCCCGCCTGCTGGATCGCGACCTGTGGACGGTGTTCGCCGATGCCGATGTCTCCGGGCTGGACGCGGACGCGCGGCGCCTCCTCGTGCATCTGCTGCGCGATTTCCGCCGAGGTGGCGTCGACCTCGACGATGAGACGCGGGAACGCGTCGGCGTGCTCACCGACCGCGACACGGAGCTCAGCCTCACGTTCGCGCGCAACGTCCGCGAGGGCCGTCGCGAGATCCGCGTCGCCCCCGACGCGCTCGCCGGCCTCCCGCAGGACTTCATCGACGAGCACCCGCCGGGCGACGACGGGCTCGTCGTGCTCACCACCGAGTACACCGACCTGATGCCGGTGCGCGAGTACGCGTCCGACCGCGCGACGCGGGAGGCGATCGTCGCCGCGTTCAACGACCTCGCCTGGCCGGAGAACGAGCCCATCCTCGCGGAGCTCCTCGAAGTGCGCGAGGAGCGGGCGCGGCTCCTCGGCTATGCCGATTGGGCGGCCTACGAGACCGAGCCGCGGATGATCGGCGAGGGCCCTGCGATCCCGGCATTCCTCGCCCGGCTGGACGAGGCATCCGCCGCCGCGGCCGCAGCCGAATACCCGCAGCTTCTGGACCGGCTGCGGCAGGACGCACCGGATGCCGCGGCCGTGACGATCGCGGACTTCTGGTACGTGCTCGGCGCGATCAAGCGCGAGCAGTACGACGTGGACGCCCAGGAGGTGCGGGCGTACTTCTCCTTCGACCGCGTGCTGCCCGGCGTGCTCGAGACGACGGGGCGGCTGCTGGACGTCCGGTACGTGCCGGCGGATGTCGCGACCTGGCATGACGACGTGCAGTCGTACGACGTGCTGCGCGGCGACGAGGTGCTCGGCCGCATCCATCTCGACCTGCATCCGCGCGAGGGCAAGTTCAACCACGCGGCATGCTTCGGGCTCGCTCCCGGAGTGATCGGGCGGGTCCTGCCGGAGGCCGTGCTGCTGTGCAACTTCGCGCGGGGACTGCTGACCCACGACGAGGTCGTGACCTTCTTCCACGAGTTCGGCCACCTCGTGCACGACATCCTCGGCGGCGCCCAGCACTGGGCGCGGTTCACCGGCGTGGCGACGGAGTGGGACTTCGTCGAGGCGCCGAGCCAGCTGCTGGAGGAGTGGGCGTGGGATCCCGCCGTGCTCGCGACCTTCACCGCGAACGCGGACGGCGACCCCATCCCTGCCGAGCTGGTCGAGCGGATGCGCACGGCCGACGCCTTCGGCCGAGCGCTCGAGGTGCGTCGGCAGCTGGGGCACGCACGGGTCTCGTACCACCTCCATGTCGACCGTCCCGACGACCTTCAGGCGGAGACGGAGCGGATCTACGCCACGTCCTCACCCGTCCAGCCTCTGCGCGGGCTGCACCCCTACGCGGGATTCGGGCACCTCACCGGCTACGGCTCCTGCTACTACACGTACCAGTGGAGCCTCGTGATCGCCCGTGACCTCCTGTCGGCGTTCGGCGGCGACCTGATGGATCCGGCCGTCGCGGCGCGCTACCGCGAGCAGATCCTCGAGCCCGGCGGCAGCCGGGACGCGAGCGACCTGGTCGAGTCGTTCCTGGGCCGCCCGTACTCCTTCGACGCCTACCGGGAGTGGCTCACGCCGGGCGCCTGATCGGCCTGCGTCGGGTCAGGGGTTGGTGAGGCGCGCGAGCTCGGCGACGAACGCGTCCACGTCGCCCGGTGCGGTGTCGAAGCTGCACATCCAGCGCACCTCGTTCTTCGCGGCATCCCAGTCGTAGAAGCGGAAGGATTCGCGCAGCTGGTCGGCGATGCCGTCGGGCAGCGTCGCGAAGACGCCGTTCGACTGCGTGGGCTGCGTGAAGCCGACCCCCCGGATCAGCCCCTCCGCGATCCCCGCCTCGACGCCGGCGCGCAGCCGCGCGGCCATCGCATTGGAGTGCTGCGCGTTGCGCAGCCACAGGTCGCCCTCGAGCAGGGCGATCAGCTGAGCCGACACGAACCGCATCTTCGATGACAGCTGCATGTTGAGCTTGCGCAGGTATTTGAGGCCGGTCGCCGCCTCGGGATTGAGCACGACGACGGCCTCGCCGACCATCGCGCCGTTCTTGGTGCCGCCGAAGCTCAGCACGTCGACGCCCGCATCGCGGGTGAACGCCCGCAGCGGAAGATCCAGGGATGCCGCGGCATTGGCGATGCGCGCCCCGTCGAGGTGCAGGCGCATGCCGAGCGGGTGGATGTGGTCCGCGATCTCGCGGATCTCGTCCGGCGTGTACAGCGTGCCGAGCTCGGTCGACTGGGTGATCGACACCGCGAGGGGCTGCGCGCGGTGCTCATCGCCCCAGCCCCACGCCTCGCGGTCGATGAGCTCGGGGGTGAGCTTGCCGTCGTCCGTCGGGATGTTCAGGATCTTGATGCCCGCGACCCGCTCCGGCGCACCGCCTTCGTCGACGTTGATGTGCGCGGTGGATGCCGCGACCACCGCGCCCCAGCGCGGCAGCATCGACTGGATCCCTGTGACGTTCGCCCCGGTGCCGTTGAACACCGGGAACGCCTCGACGCCCTCGCCGAAGTGCCGGACCATCACTTCCTGCAGGCGGGCGGTGTATGCGTCCTCGCCGTACGCGACCTGATGCCCGTCATTGGCCGCTGCGATCGCGGCGAGGATCTCAGGGTGGATGCCGGAGTAGTTGTCGGACGCGAAGCCGCGCACGCTCGGGTCGTGGATGGTGGTCACGGGGATCAAGCCTACGGCCGCGGCATCCGCTCCCTCCATCCATCGACAGTGTCCCCCGCCGGCGCTACCTTCGAGGCGGGATGACGGAGGAGACGACATGACGAGCGAGACGTTCGATGTCCAGGTCCAGCGCGAATTCGATGCGCCGATCGCGCGGGTGTGGGCTGCGTGGACCACCCCGGCGGATCTGCGCTCGTGGTGGGGACCGACCGGGTTCACCTGCCCGCATGCGGAGGCGGACGTCCGCCCGGGCGGGCGTATCTTCGTGACGATGCGCGCACCGGCCGAGTGGGGTGGCTTCGAGCAGCACAGCGCGTGGGACATCACCGAGATCGATCCGCCGAGCGTGCTGCGTTACGTGCACCGGTTCGCCGATGCGAGTGGCACGCCGATCACGCCCGCCGAGGCGGGTATCCCGATCGAGGGCGTTCCGGCCGAGGGTCACCACGAAGTGCTGCTGACCGACCTCGGCGACGGGCGCACCCGGCTCGAGATGACCGAGCACGGCTACACCACTGAAGCGGCCCGCGATCTGTCGCGCGGCGGGCTCGATCAGTGCCTCGACAAGATGGCGGAGCTGGTGTCGCCTCCCACCCGCTGAAGGCCGGCTATCGCGTGAGGTCGATCACCGTGTCGTTGAGGGACCCCGCATCCTCGGCGAACAGCCCGACGAACGCGTCGGCGAGGGTGTGCTCGAGCCCGTCCAGCTCCTTCACCCGGAAGATGACGGATGCCGCGCGCAGCGGTTCGCCGGCCTCCCGAGCTGCTTTGGCGAAGCCCTGGGCGACCGCGCGCGTCCAGGCCTCGCTCGCGGCCTTGACCGCGGCGTAGTTCGCCCCGCCGGCGAGGGGCCGCGCGACGGCCGTCGATGAGACGATCGCCAGACGCCCGGCATCCGAATCCCGCAGGTCGGCGTCGAAGGCCCGTGTGACGTTCCGGAGGGCGGTGAAGGACACTTCGAGGAATCGGTAGTCGGCCTCGGTCTGCCCGGCGAGACCCCCGCCGCCGCGCCATCCGCCGACGAGGTGCAGAAGGCCGTCGACCCGGCCGACCTCGCCGAGGAGTCGTTCGGCGAGGGCGAACACCGCGGGTTCGTCGGTGAGGTCGCAGGCGACCGCGACGATCCCCGGCAGGTCCCGCTCGAGGGAGGCGAGTCTTGTCTCGTCGCGCCCAACGATGACGACACGGTCGCCGCGGTCGAGCGCGGCGCGGGCGACGACGGCGCCGACGGCGCTCGTTCCGCCGGCGAGCAGGAGGGTGCGCGGGAGCGCGACTGTCGTCATTCGCTCATCTTCCCATCGGGTTCCCAATGTCGCAGGGGGACGTTACCCTCGGGGCCATGGCAGCTGACGCCGCCCCGCCAGATCCTGGAGATGAGACCGTGCTCGCCCCGCCGGGCGGCATGCGCATCTTCCTGGAGGTGCTGATCAACACCGGCGCCGCGAACATCACGACGAGCTTCCTCTGGTTCGCGCTCACGTTCTGGGCCTACCTCGAAACGAAGTCGGTGCTCGCGACCGGCATCATCGGCGGCGTCTACATGCTGCTGATTGCGCTGTTCGGGATGCTCTTCGGCACCCTCGTCGATCGACACCGCAAGCATCGCGTCATGGTGGCCTCCGCCGTCGTGACGCTGGTCGCGTTCCTTGCGGCCGGCGCGCTGTATCTCGCCTTCCCGGAGTCGACCCTCATCGATCTCGGCGGACCCTGGTTCTGGCTCTTCGCCGGCATCATCCTGCTCGGGGCCGTGGTCGAGAACCTCCGCAGCATCGCACTGTCGACCACGGTCACCCTGCTCGTGCCGGTGGAGCGCCACGCCAACGCCAACGGTCTGGTCGGCACCGTCCAGGGCATGGCCTTCATGGTGACGAGCATCTTCAGCGGTCTCGCCATCGGGCTTCTCGGCATGGGCTGGGCGCTCCTGATCGCGCTCGTGCTCACGGCCGCGGCGCTCGTGCATCTGCTGTTCATCCGGATCCCCGAGGGTGCGCCGCCTGCGGCGACCGAGAAGCGCCCGTTCATCGACCTGCGCGGCAGCGTGCGCGCTGTCGCCGCGGTGTCGGGGCTGTTCGCCCTCATCCTCTTCTCGACGCTGAACAACCTCATCGGCGGGGTCTACATGGCCCTGATGGACCCGTATGGTCTGACGCTCTTCCCGGTCGAGTGGTGGGGGGTCATCCTCGGCATCACCGCGACCGGGTTCATCATCGGCGGCGCGGTGATCGCCAAGTTCGGTCTCGGCCGCAATCCGATCCGAACGATGCTGCTGTTCGTCATCGTCATGGGCCTGCTCGGCAGCCTCTTCACGATCCGCGAGTTCTGGTGGCTGTACGCCCTGGGGATCTGGCTGTACATGTGCATCATCCCGGTGATCGAGGCATCCGAGCAGACCGTCGTCCAGAAGGTGGTGCCGTACGAGACGCAGGGGCGCGTTTTCGGCTTCGCCCAGGCCTTCGAGGCGTCGGCCGCGCCGATCACCGCGTTCCTGATCGCGCCGATCGCCCAGTTCTGGATCATCCCGTACATGGAGTCGGATGCCGGGCAGCAGACGTGGGGCTGGCTGCTCGGCGAGGGCGAAGCCCGGGGGATCGCCCTGGTGTTCTTCGTGGCGGGGCTGGTCATGGTGGTGCTCGCGCTCCTCGCGTTCACGACGCGCGCCTATCGCACCCTGTCCGCGGAATACGAAGGGAGCCCCCGGCCTGGTGAGGCCGGGAGCTCCCGTTCGCTTGATCGACCGGTCGAAGATCGGTCGGCGCCGACTACGCGATGACCAGGTACACCCTCAGGTGCGCCACCGCCTTGCCCCCGGCATCCCGCAGCTCCACGGTCGCCCACGCCGGTCCGGCGGCGGCGCCCTTGGCGGTCGTTCCGGTGACCGTGAACGAGCCGGAGCCGGCGGCCACGGGGCCCGAGACCGTGAACGTGGCAGCTCCGGTCGCAGCGACGACCACGGGCGTCAGCGTTCCACCCGTGAGGTTCTGGACGTTGACCGTGGTCGACGACGCCTTGCCCGCACCGCTCGGCACCTTGCCGAAGCTGACGCTCACCGGCGACAGCAGCGCCTTCGCGTCGACCGCGGCCTTGACATCGAGCAGGCCGGCGCCGATGAGGTTCGGGTCGTCCTGCTTGTTGTCATAGAACGGCGTCAGGGCGCCCTGATTGGCGGTGTTGGTGAGCGCCGAGCGCACCTGCCACGGCGCCCAGTCCTTGTGCTGGCTCATCACCACCGCGGCAGCGCCCGCGAGGTGCGGCGTTGCCATCGACGTGCCGTTGAAGAAGGCGAACTTGCCGCCCACCACCGAGGAGAGCACGTTGACACCCGGAGCCACGAGGTCGGGCTTGATGCGGAAGTCGACGTCGGTCGGGCCCTCGCTCGAGAAGTCCGCGAGCTGGTTCTTCGCGCCGAGCGGATTGAAGTAGGCGGGCGCGTTGAGCGTCGCCGGCTCCCCGACGGCTCCCAGCACGACAGCGCGATCCGAGAGCGAGATCAGGATGCTCGGGAGAATCGGCTGGTCGGGCTCGCCGTTGCTGCCCATGGCGAGGAGGCCATCGACCCGGTTGATCACGATCACCGCGCTGTAGCCGGCCGCCTGCACATTGCGCACCTTCACCGTGAAGTCGCAGGTTCCGCGAGAGATCACCGCGACACCGGTCCCCTTGGGGAGCGTCTCGCACGCCTGGCTGACGTTGGCGAGTTCGGGGACCGGACCTGTTCCCTCGACGACGTCGATGATGCCGAGGGGGCCGGGGGCGGGGGTGCCGAAGTCGCCCGCCACACCGGGGGCCTTGCCCTTGGAAGTGCTGACGGAGTAGGCGACCTGGTGGGGGACCGACGAAGCGCCGGCGGTGAGGGCATTCGCCGAGGAACCGGGTGATTCGACCGTCCCGAATCCGGGGCCGGAGTTGCCCGCCGCGACGGCGATGAGCATGCCGGCCTTGTCGAGGTTGTCGATGGCGTTGGTGAGCAGATCGTGCCGGCCCTGCGCATCGCCGCCGAGACTCATGTTCGCCACGTCCATGCCGTCCGCATAGGCGGCGTCGAGGGCGTTCAGGATGTCTTCGCTGCGGGCATCCTCGATCGTTCCGGGGAAGATGTTGTAGTTGCCGAGAAGAGCCGCGGGGGCGACACCGGAGATGGTGTGGGGGATCGTGACACCGTCGACGATCGCGGTGGTCCCGATGTTGCATGCCACGGTGCCGGCGACGTGCGTCCCATGATCCTGGACTGCGGTCTCGTCGAAGCCGAGCTTGGCCGCCTTGTTGGCGAACACCTTCGCCACGATGACCTTGTTGTTCGTGTGGTTGTTCGCGCCGTCCTTGTCGCCCCAGCCGGAGAAGCACGGGTGCGACTCCTCGATGCCGGTGTCGATGATGGCGACCTTGATGCCCGCGCCGGCGCCGGCCGCGCCGCCGCCTCCCCAGGCCTGCACCGCGTTGATGAGGGCGAGGTCGGGGTCGTCGTCGGTGGKGTGGTAGAGCCCGCTGTACTKGGCGTCCGTGACCTGCGGTGCGGTCTTCAACAGGTCGAGAGAGGTGCCGTTGAGTGTGACCGACACCGCATTCAGCGAGACGTCGACCGACCCGGTGATTTTCGCCTTCGGTGCGTTGGTCTGCAGCCACTTCTTGAAGTCGTTGCGCTGGGCGGCGAGGACGGCGCGATACGACTTGGTCTTCGCGCTATCGAGGTCCGCGCGCTTGCCCTTGCGATCGACCGAGGTGGATGTCGCGACCGGGTCGCCCTTCAGCACGACCAGGGCGGTCGACGCGTCGACCGCCGAGGATTCGGTCGAGTCGCTGTTCGACGGTGGTGCCGCCGACGCAGCCGAGATCGGAGCGAGAATCGTGACCAATGTGGTCGCGATTGCCAAGGCGACGGTGTGCCGCCGAGCGATGAATGCCATTCTGTGGACCCTTCTGGGGTGGGACATGACGGACCCACGACTCACAGCAGGGGGAGGGCGGGTTCGTGAAGTCTTCCGGGTGCGCTCGGGAGAATGCAAGATCTTGCTTGTCGCGCACCGGCGTGATAACACCGCACCGCGGGTGCCGGATCCGTCGACCAGGCGCCCGCGGCGTGGCGTTGTCAGTTCGCGGCGTCAGGCGTCAGACGTCCGTGGCCCGGATCCCCGACGTCGACTCGATCACCGGACGCATCTTCTTCTCGAGGGCTTCGAAGAACATCGAGAGCGGGAACTCATCGTCCAGCACGGCGTCGGTGTAGCCCTTCGGAAGTCCCGACAGCACCTCGTCCGGCAGTCCGCGCGCCCACGCCGACGCCGGATGGGGCGTCAGCGTCGAGCGCACCAGCTCGTACGCGGCGAGCCAGTGCGCCACCTTCGGCCGGTCGATCGAGCGCCAGTACAGCAGGTCGATCGCGTCGCCGAGGGCGACCACCGCCGCCGGGACGCCGTCCCAGTCGAAGGCGAGCGACGTGTCGGTCCAGTGCAGCACCCCACGCTGGTGCAGCCACGCGAACAGCAGCTGACCGCCGAGCCCGTCGTAGTTGCGCACGCGTGTGCCCGTGATCGCGAACCGGAAGATCCGGTCGAAGATCACGGCGTACTGCACGAGCACCGCCTGCTCGAGGGTCTCGGCCTCGACTGGGTCCAGCGCATCGCCGGCATCCACCCGTGCCCGCAGGCGAGCCGTGATCGCGACGCACTCGCGGAACGCCGTGAGGTCGCACCGCAGCTCCTCCAGCGAATACAGGAAGTACGGCATCCGCTGCTTGATCATGAACGGGTCGAACGGCAGATCGCCGCGCATGTGCGTGCGGTCGTGGATGATGTCCCACATCACGAACGTCCGCTCGGCGAGCGCCTGGTCGTCGAGCATCCGGGCCGCCTCGGCGGGCATGTCGAGCTTGGTGATCTCGGCTGCCGCGCGCCCCACTCGCCGGTAGCGCGCTGCCTCGCGGTCCTGGAAGATCGCCCCCCACGTGAACGTCGGGATCTCCCGCATCGCCACGGTCTCGGGGAACAGCACCGCGGAGTTCGTGTCGTAGCCCGGCGTGAAATCGACGAGTCGCAGCGACACGAACAGCTTGTTGCCGTAGTCGCCGGCCTCCAGCTGCGCGATGAACTCCGGCCAGATCACTTCGACGATCAGCGCTTCGACGAATCGATTGCGCGACCCGTTCTGCGTGTACATCGGGAACACGACGAGATGACGGATGCCGTCGACCCGGTGCCGCTGCGGCTGGAAGGCGATGAGCGAGTCGAGGAAATCGGGCACGCCGAAGTCCCCCTCGGCCCAGCGCTGGAAGTCCCGAATCGACGACTCGAGGTACTCGTCGTCATGTCGGAACCGGGGTCTCAGCTCCTCGATCGCCGCGGTGATCGCGGTGACCTGATCGCGCGCGGCGGCGTGGGCCGCGGCATCCGGAACTGAGCCGTCCTGAGCCTGCAGCGACTGCAACGCGGTCGCAGCTGCCTTCAAAGACAGCCAGGCATCGGATGCCTCGACCGGGCCGGTCGCGTTCGCGTCGTCCTCGACGACCTCGGGCTCGCCGATGATCGCCTTCTGTGCACCGGGGGTGGTGTGCATCGTGCTGGACATGTGGGGAACCTCCGATCTGCTGAGGATCAGGCCGCGCGCGGGCGGCGGTGGTGGATGGGTTGGGAACAGCGTACCGGGGCGCTCTGCCGGACCGATCGGCGATCTGGATGCGCGTACGCTCTGCCTCATGGACCTCTCCACCGCCGCGTGCCCGCCCGTCGCACGCGGCGACGGCGTGCTGATCATCCGGAATGCCCAGTCCGGGACCGCAGTGCTCCGGGCCGACCCTGGTCCGACCTTCGCGGCGCGTCTTCCGGCCGCGGTCGTGCACGTGCTCGCCGAGGGCGAGGACCTCGCCGACGTCGTCGCGCAGCGTATGGCCGGCGACGCCGCCCCTGCGGTGCTCGGCGTCTACGGGGGCGACGGCTCGGTGTCGCGCATGGCGGGACTCGCCCGGAAATACGACGTGCCGCTGCTGGTCATGCCGGGTGGCACCTTCAACCACTTCGCGCGGGCGATCGGGCTCGACGACGTCGACGTGGCGATCGATGCGCTCGAGGCGGGGTCGGGTCGCACGGTGACCGTGCTCGAGGTGACCGCCGACGAGGACGACCCGATCACAGTGCTCAATGCCGTCTCGGTCGGCACGTACCCCGCCTTCCTCGAGAAGCGCGAGAGCCACCAGCCGCTCGGCAAGTGGGCCGGCGGTCTGGTCGCCGCCACCAAAGAGCTGCGTGGGGCGACACCCGTCACGATCGTGCGCGCAGGGCGCCGGGCATCGGTGTGGTCCGTGTTCATCGGCGTCGGCCGGAACGATCCCGACCTCGTCGCGACGATGCAGCGCGAGACTCCCGACGACGGCGTGCTCGACATCCGCATCCACCACGCCCGCGGCTCCCGGTCGCAGGCCATCACGGCTCTCGCCTTCGGCCCGCGCACCGTCACGGTGCTGCGCTCCCTCCGGCTGATGCCGCGGGATGCCGACCTCGAACGACTGGTGCTGCCCTCGTTCGACGTGGCGGTGCGCCCGTCTGCCGGCGGCCCGTGCGTCTTCGTGCACGACGGCGAGCTCGAGGAGCGCGACCCGTCCGGCTTCACCCTGCGCTGCGTCGCCGTGCCTTCGGCGCTGCGCGTCTACGCCCCGACCTCCACAGCCGCCGAGAAACCACATTCCGAATGAGACACACCGCGATGCGTGGTGTCTCGGCGTGGATGTGGTTTCTCGACGGCGATGTGGTTTCTCGGCCGAGCCCCGAATCAGGTGTGCTGCGGGAAGCCCAGGTTCAGGCCGCCGTGCGACGGGTCGAGCCAGCGTGACGTGATCGCCTTCTCGGCGGTGAAGAAGTCGAAGCCGTGCGGCCCGTACGCCTTCGCGTCCCCGAACAGCGAGGCCTTCCAGCCGCCGAACGAGTGGTACGCCACCGGCACCGGGATCGGCACGTTGATGCCGATCATGCCGACCTGCGCCTCGCGCTGGAAGCGCCGCGCGGCGCCGCCGTCGTTCGTGAAGATCGCGGTCCCGTTGCCGTAGAGGCTCGCGTTGATGATGCCGAGGCCGTCCTCGTACCCGTCGACGCGCACCACCGACAGCACCGGGCCGAAGATCTCGTCGCGGTAGACCGCCGACGACGTCGACACCTTGTCGATGAGGGTCGGACCGAGCCAGAAGCCGTCCGGGTCGCCGTCGGGCTCGACGCCGCGGCCGTCCACGACGACCGTCGCGCCGTCCGCGGTGGCGACGTCGATGTACGACGCCACCTTGTCGCGGTGCACCTTGGTGATGAGCGGGCCCATGTCGCAGCCGCGGGTGCCGTCGCCGGTGCGCAGGGTTCCCATGCGCTGGGAGATCTTCTCGATGAGCTGATCCGCGACGGCGTCCACCGCGAGCACGACCGAGATGGCCATGCAGCGCTCGCCGGCTGAACCGAAGCCCGCGTTGACCGCGGCGTCCGCGGCGAGGTCGAGATCGGCATCCGGAAGCACGAGCATGTGGTTCTTCGCCCCGCCGAGGGCCTGCACGCGCTTGCCGTGGCCGGTCGCGGTCTCATACACGTAGCGGGCGATCGGCGTCGAGCCGACGAAGGAGATCGCGCGCACGTCGGGGTGCTCCAGCAGGGCGTCGACGGCCTCCTTGTCGCCGTGCACCACGTTGAGGACCCCATCGGGCAGGCCCGCCTCGGTGAGCAGCGCGGCCATCCAGTTCGCGGCGGAAGGATCCTTCTCCGAGGGCTTGAGGATCACGGCATTGCCGGCGGCCAGCGCGATCGAGAAGAACCAGAGCGGCACCATCGCGGGGAAGTTGAACGGGCTGATGATCCCGACGACGCCGAGCGGCTGACGCAGCGTGTAGACATCGATGCCCGTCGAGACGTTCTCGGAGTAGGCGCCCTTCGTCAGGTGGCCGAGGCCGCACGCGAATTCGACGACCTCCATGCCGCGCGCGATCTCGCCGAGCGCGTCCGAGAGCACCTTGCCGTGCTCGGAGGTGAGGATCTCGGCGAGCTCCTGCTTGCGCGCGTTCAGCAGCTCGCGGAAGGCGAACAGCACGCCCTGGCGCTTCGCGATCGACGCGTCGCGCCACTGCGCCCAGGCTGCGGATGCCGACGCGACAGCGTCGTCGACGTCGGCGGTGGAGGCGAGCCGCACCTCCCGCTGCACCGTGCCCCAGGCCGGGTTGTAGACGGGGGACGTGCGGGTGGATGCCCCCGCCCATGTGCCGCCGTCGACCCAGTGGTCGAGGATCGTGGTAGCAGACTCCTTCGTCTGCTCGAGTGTGGTGGTGTCAGTCATGGTCTTCCTTCGTCTGGCCTCGTGGGCACGTGTGAATCCAGGGTAAGTCGCGGTTTCGGTGAGGGATAGGGCACACCGGGACGCGGGCGTGGGCGCGGCTACGCCTCGACGGCGGTCAGTGCTTCGTCGTAGATCGCCAGCGCCTGGCCGACCTCGTCGTCGGTGACCACGCACGGCGGCACGACGTGGATCCGGTTGTCCGCGGTGAAGGGCAGGAGGCCCCGCGCAGTCAGCTCCTTCTTGAGCCGGCCGATCACGTCCGCACCGACGGGTTCGCGCGTGGCGGGGTCGGCGACGAGCTCGAGCGCCCAGAAGACGCCCTCGCCGCGCACTTCGCCGATGAGGGCGTGCCGCTCGGCGAGGTCGGCGAGCCCAGGGCCGATCATGTCTGCGCCCACGCGGCGGGCGTTCTCGACGATGCCCTCGGCATCCATCGCGTCGATCGAGGCGATGATTGATGCCGCGGCCAGGGGATGGCCGCTGTAGGTGAGTCCGCCGGGGAAGACCCGGTCGTCGAAGGTCGCCGAGATCGCATCCGAGATGATCACGCCACCGACCGGCACATAGCCGGAGTTGACGCCCTTGGCGAAGGTGATGAGGTCGGGCACCACGTCGTAGCCCTCGAACGCGAACCAGCGGCCGGTGCGCGCGAAGCCGCACATCACCTCGTCGAGGATGAGGATGATCCCGTATCGGTCGCACAGCGCGCGGACCCCGGCGAGGTAGCCCGGCGGTGGGACGAGGATCCCGGCCGTGCCAGGCACCGTCTCGAGCAGGATCGCGGCGATCGTGGCGGGACCCTCGGACTGGATCACGCGCTCGAGGTGGTGCAGCGCCCGGGCCGACTCCTCCTCGGGCGTCGTCGCCCAGAACTCGCTGCGGTACAGGTAGGGGCCGAAGAAGTGCACGTGTCCGCGGGCGTACTGGTTCGGCATCCGTCTCCAGTCGCCCGTCGCGACGATCGCCGCGCCGGTGTTGCCGTGGTACGAGCGGTACGTCGAGAGCACGGTGTCGCGGCCGGTGTGCAGCCGCGCCATGCGGATCGCGTTCTCGTTCGCGTCGGCGCCGCCGTTGGTGAAGAAGACCTTGCGGAACCCGGCGGGCGCCTTGGAGAGGATGCGCTGCGCCGCCTCGCCGCGGGCGAGGTTCGCCGTGGCCGGCCCGATGGTCGCGAGCAGCGCGGCCTGATCCTGGATCGCCTTGACGACGGCCGGATGCTGGTGCCCGATGTTGACGTTGACGAGCTGACTGGAGAAGTCGAGCAGGCGATTGCCCGCGTGATCCCATACCGTGGTGCCCGCTCCGCCGGCGATCACGGGCAGGTCGAGCCCCGCCTGCGCCAGCCAGGAGTGGAAGACGTACTCGCGGTCGAGCTCCTTCGCCTTCGCGTCGAGATCCTCGGTCATTGGTGGTTCCTTCCGTTGCTGCTGCATTGCCCGCCCGGTCGCCCCGCGAGCGGAGCGAGACGAAACGCCCCACTCCGCTCGCTCGGTGAGAACGGCTAGTTGCCGCCCTCCTGCAGTTCGACGGTCAGCGGTGCGAAGTCGGTGCCGTCGACATCCACACCCTCATCCTTCAGCTCTTTGAGCGCCTTTTCCACGTACTCGTTCGAGTAGGCGGTCTCCGGCGGGTCCTGCGTGATGATCGTCGACCCGGTGTCGTTCTTCGTGTCCAGGGCGATTCCGACCGTCTGGTCCCACGCCGCCTTGTCGATCATGCCGATGCCGTTCGTGGAGGGCCAGATCAGCTTGTTGATCTCATTGGTCATCCACAGCTGGTGGCTGGTGCCGAGAGTGGACCCGGCATCCGTCACGATCTGGGCAGCCTCCTCAGGGTTGTCCCGAGCGAAGATCCAGCCCTTGATCGAGGCCTTGATGAACTTCACCGTGGTGTCGGCATAGTCCGCGTCGTCCGCCAGACGCGACGCGTCCGCCCAGATCGCATCCTGGAGCATGGCGGTGCCCTCGTCGTTCCAGTTGATGACGTTCAGGTCATCGGGCTGGTAGAGCTCACCGGTCGCGGGGTTCACCGTCTCCAGCACCTGCGCGTACTCGTTGTAGGTCATCGCCTGCGCTGCATCGATGTCGCCCGCGAGGAATCCGTTCATGTCGAACGCCTGCTGCACGAGCGTGATGTCCGACGTGGTGTCGATGCCGGCCTTCTGCATGCCGGCGAACAGCTCCCACTCGTTGCCGTAGCCCCAGCTGCCCACCTTCTTGCCGTTCAGATCGGCCGCCGTGGTGATGTCCTTGTCCTTGAACGAGATCTGGGTCGTGGCCGAACGCTCGAAGATCTGCGCCACGTCGGTGACGTTCGTGCCCTGCTCGATCGAACCGAGCACCTTCGGCACCCACGAGATCGCGTAGTCGACATCGCCGGCCGCGAGGGCGTCGATCGGCACCGTGTCGGTGCCCGCCTCCTGGATCGTGACGTCGAGGCCCTCGTCCTCGTAGTAGCCCTCGGCGACAGCGGCGTAGTAGCCGGCGAACTGCGCCTGCGCGACCCACTGCAGCTGCAGCGTGACCGGCGTCAGCGCGTCGTCGCCCGATGCGCTCTCCTCGGACGATGAGTCCGACGAGGAGCAGCCGCTGAGCATGAGCGCGGCGGCTGTGACCGTCGCACCGATGCCGAGCGACAGTCGTGTGCTGTGCTTCATGTGCTTCCTCCTGTGTGTGTGGTGCTTGTGCTGTGTTGCTTCCTGCATCCGGCCGATCGCAGCCGGTGGTCTGGGGGCGTCGCCGTCAGGGGCGGGTCCGAGCGAGGGCTGCAGCCTCGAGCGCGTAGGTCGCGGTGTAGAAGACGAGCCCGGTCAGGATCGCGCCGAGCACGAATGCCCACGCGAGGGGATAGTTGCTCGACGAGACCGCCGAGGTGATCGCCTTTCCCAGGCCCGACACCGGACCGCCGAAGTACTCCGCCACGAGGGCGGAGATGACGGCGAGGGATGACGCGATCCGCAGTCCCGTGAAGAAGTACGGCAGTGCGCCGGGCAGTGTGACGGTGCGGGAGATCTGCCACGACGAGGCCGCGTAGGCGCGCATGAGGTCGCGGTGGATGGGCTGCACCTGCCGGAGCCCGCGCAGGACATTGAAGAAGATCGGAATGGACACCGCGATCGCCGCGACGATCTGCCGCCCGGTCTCGACGCTGGCGCCGAACATCGCGTAGAAGACGGGGGCGAGCGCCACGATCGGGATCACGGCGAGGGCGGTGATCGTCGGTGCGCTCAGCTCGTCGATCGCGCGCCAGGCGGCCGCCAGCAGCGCCCAGACCACGCCGATGACCGTGCCGACGATCAGCCCGGCCAGCGCGTTGCGGGCCGTGCCGAGGCTTGCGACCAGGATCACCTCGAGCTTCTCGGCGAACTGCCCGCCGATCGCGATCGGTCCAGGCACCACGAACGGCTTGAGCTGGAAGACGGTCACCGCGAGCTGCCAGAGCACGATCGCCACGACTCCCAGCACGATCGGTGCGATGAGATCCCGCCACCGCGCGGCGGTCATCGCGTCTCCACTCCGCGCGCCCCGGTCTGCGGTGCGCCGTGCAGGGCCTCGCGCACCGCGCTCACGCGCTCGAAGAAGGCGGCGTCTTCGCGCAGCTCGGCGGTGCGGTCGCTGCGCAGCCCCATGTCGAGGATCTCGCGGATGCGGCCGGGCCGTGGTGACATCACCACCACCCGGTCGGAGAGGAAGACAGCCTCGGGGATCGAGTGGGTGACGAACACGACGGCGGCGCCCGTCTCGGCGCAGATGCGCGCCAGTTCGGTCTGCATGGTCTCACGGGTCATCTCATCGAGCGCGCCGAACGGCTCGTCCATCAGGAGCAGCCGGGGCCGCTCCGCGAAGGCTCGCGCGATCGCGACGCGCTGCTGCATCCCGCCGGAGAGCTGGTCGGGGTGCCGATCGGCGAAGTCGGCGAGCCCCACGAGGGCGATGAGCTCGTCGGCGCGCGCACGGCGGGCCGGCCGGTCTACGCCGTGCAGCTCGAGCGGCAGCTCGATGTTCGCCCGGACCGTCCGCCAGGGCAGCAGTCCCGACTGCTGGAACGCGATCCCGTAGTCCTGGTCGAGCCGCGCCTGCCGCGGCGTCTTGCCGAAGACCGTCATCGTGCCGCCGGTCGGCTCGTCGAGGTCGGCGATGAGGCGCATCAGCGTGGACTTGCCGCAGCCGCTCGGCCCGATCAGCGAGACGAACTCGCCGGGCGCGACATCGAGGTCGATGCCCTCGAGGGCCTGCACGGTGGTGTTCCTGCCGGTGCGGAAGATCTTGTCGACGCCCCGTACGGTCACTGCCCGTTCCGCGATGGATGCCTCGGCGCTGGGCGTCGCTGGGGTGCTCATGCGTTCACCTCCGTGCGGCGGTAGCGGCGCAGCAGCACGCCGATCAGCGCGACCGCCCCCGCCGCGACGAGCCCCATCAGGATCGCGCCGAAGATCGGGGACCACTGTTTGGCGGGGTCGGAGCTGCCGCTTGCCGCGTACTCGACGATCGACCTGCCGATTCCGCCGCGCAGGCCGATCGACACCTCGGCGACCACCGTGCCGACTACCGCGTTGATGGCGGCGAGCCGCAGTGCGGGCAGCAGGTAGGGGACGCTCGCCGGCAGCCGCAGGGTGATGAAGGTGCGCCACCAGCCGACGCCGTAGGACCGCATCAGGTCGAGGTGCGCGGCATCCGGTGACGAGAACCCGCGCAGCGCCCCGATCGACACGGGGAAGAAGGCGAGATAGCTCGCGATCACCGCGACCGACATCCAGTCCTCCCAGCGGAACGCTCCGACCTCGAGCTGCGCGCCCCAGCGCCGCACGAGCGGCGCGAGGGCGATGAGCGGCACGGTCTGGCTGAGGACGACCCACGGGAGCATGGCCGACTGTGCGGTGCGGAATCGCTGCATGAGCACCGCCATGCCGAAGCCGACGGTCACGCCGATCGCCCACCCCACGGCGGCGATGCCGAGGCTGAACGCCGCGGCTGCCAGCGCCGCGAGCCAAAGCGGCGGTGAACCCGGTGCGCGGGTGACGGGCTCGAGGGCGCGCGCGATCATGTCCGCGATGTGGGGCATCGCGATGTCGGTCGTGCGGGGGAGGACGGTGACCCCGGCAAGGATGACGCCGGTGTCGGGGGCCAGCGACTTGTAGAGCTCCCACGCCACGGCGATCAGGAACACCCCCGCGACGCCGAGGATGATGGGGCGGACTCGGCGCCTCATGCCTTCGCCGTCACATGCGCCGAGAACGCGGGGATGATGCTCTCCCCGTAGACGCGCATGGTCTCCTCCTTGTTGTCGTGCTGGAGGTAGCCCGCGAACTGGGTGACGCCGAGGTCCCGCAGCTGCTCGAGCTTGGCGGTGTGCTCCGCCGCCGTGCCCAGGATGCAGAAGCGGTCGACGATCTCGTCCGGCACGAAGTCGACGTGGTCGTTCTCCGCCCGACCATGCGAGTTGTAGTCGTAGCCGTGGCGCCCGGCGATGTAGTCGGTCAGCGCCTTGGGTACCGCGTCGCCGGTGGATGAGCCCGTCGAGGGGCCGTACTTCGCGACGATGTCGGCGACGTGGTTGCCCACCATGCCACCGAACCAGCGGCACTGGTCGCGCATGTGCGCCCAGTCGTCGCCGATGTACATGGGCGCGGCCACGCAGAAGGCGAGCGCGTCGGGGTCTCGGCCGGCGGCGGCCGCGGCATCCCGCACCGTCTTGATCATCCAGGCGGCGATGTCGATGTCGGCGAGCTGGAGGATGAACCCGTCGCCGACCTCGCCGGCGAGCTTGAGGGCGAGCGGCCCGTACGCGGCCACCCACACGTCGAGCGATGAGCCGCGGCTCCAGGGGAACTGCAGGGTCGCGCCCTTGTACTCGACGGGCCGGGAGTTCGCGAGCTCGCGGATCACGTGGATCGACTCGCGCAGCTCCGACATCGTGACGGGCGACCCGTTGGTGACCCGCACCGCCGAGTCGCCTCGGCCGATGCCGCACACGGTCCGGTTGCCGTACATCTCGTTGAGGGTGGCGAAGACGGATGCCGTGACCGTCCAGTCCCGCGTCGCAGGGTTCGTCACGAACGGGCCGACCATGATCCGCTTCGTCTCGGCGAGGATCGCGGAGTGGATGACGTACGGCTCCTGCCAGAGCAGGTGCGAGTCGAACGTCCACACGTGGCTGAAGCCGTGCGCCTCGGCGAGCTTCGCGAGCTGGACCGTCCGCGACGCGGGCGGGTTGGTCTGGAGGACGACTCCGAAGTCCATGGTGCTCCTCACGTCAGGTACTGGCTGAGTCCGCGCTTGACGAATCGCCCGTCCCCCTTGGTCCCGAGGTACTCCCCGCCGTCGACGATGACCTTGCCGCGGGACAGGACGGTGTCGACGTGCCCGTCGATCTCGAACCCCTCCCATGCGGAGTGGTCCATGTTCATGTGGTGGGTCTTGCCGAGCCCGATGCTCGTGTGCCCGTTCGGGTCGTACACGACGACGTCACCGTCGGCGCCGGGCTGAATCACGCCCTTGCGTCCATACAGCCCGAACATGCGGGCCGGAGTCGTCGAGGTGAGCTCCACCCAGCGCTCCAGCGTGATCTTCCCGGTCACGACGCCCTGGTACATGAGGTCCATGCGGTGCTCGATCGACCCGATCCCGTTCGGGATGGCGCGGAAGTCGCCGAGCCCGAGCTCCTTCTGATCCTTCATGCAGAACGGGCAGTGGTCGGTCGAGACCATCTGCAGATCGTTCGTGCGCAGCGCCTGCCACATGTGGTCCTGGTGGCCTTCCGCGCGGGAGCGCAGGGGCGTCGAGCACACCCACTTCGCGCCCTCGAACCGGCCCCACTCCTCGCTGGACGCGCCGAGCTGCTCCTCGAGCGACAGGTACAGGTACTGCGGGCACGTTTCGCCGAACACGTTCTGCCCCTTGTCGCGCGCCGCGGCGAGCTGCTCCACGGCCTGCTTCGCGCTGACATGCACGACGTACAGCGGCGCGCCGGTGAGGTTCGCGATCATGATCGCGCGGTGCGTCGCCTCCTCCTCCATCTGCCAGGCGCGCGCGATGCCATGGAAGTACGGGTCGGTCTTGCCCTCTTCGATCAGCTGCGCGGCCAGCACGTCGATGACTGGCCCGTTCTCGGCGTGCATCATCGTGAGCAGCCCGGTCTCGCGCGAGACCTGCATCGCCTTGAGCACCTGGGCGTCGTCCGAGTAGAAGACGCGTGGATACGCCATGAAGAGCTTGAAGCTCGTGATGCCCTCGTCGATCAGTCCGGGCATCGCCGCCAGGGCGTCGCTGTCGACGCCGCCGATGATCTGGTGGAACCCGTAGTCGATCGCGCAGTTGCCCGCGGCCTTCGCGTGCCAGGCGGCCAGGCCGTCCTGCACGCGCTCGCCGTATCGCTGCACGGCGAAGTCGATGATGCTCGTCGTGCCGCCCCAGGCCGCCGCCCGGGTGCCGGTCTCGAAGGTGTCGATCGCCGCGGTGCCGCCGAACGGCAGCTCCATGTGGGTGTGCGCGTCGATCCCGCCCGGGATCACGTACTTGCCGGTTGCGTCGATGACCCGATCGACGGATGCCGCGACATCCGTCCCGAGAAGCTCCGAGCCGGGCTGCAGCACCGCGACGATCGTCTCGCCGTCGATGAGGACGTCGGCTGCGCTGCGGCCGGTCGCCGAGACGACCGTGCCGCCCTTGATGAGTGTGGTTGCCATGATCTCGATACGCTCCTTCGTCGCTACTCGATCACCGGGGGGTCGGGTCACGGCTTCGCGATCATCGTGTACGAGTCCGGCCGACGGTCGCGATAGAACTGCCAGTCGTCGCGCATCTGCTGCACCATGTCCATGTCGAGGTCGCGGATGAGCACCTCTTCGTGGGTGCCCGAGCCGCGCTCGCCGACGAAGTTGCCGCGCGGATCGATCACCTGGCTGGTGCCGTAGAAGTCGACGGCGAGGTCGCCGTACTCGTTGTCCTCCAGCCCGACGCGGTTCGGCTGCAAGACGAAGTAGCCGTTCGCGACGGCCGCGCACGGTCCCTCGACCTCCCACAGGCGGTTGGACAGGCCCGGCTTGGTCGCGTTCGGGTTGAACACGATGTGCGCGCCGTTCAGGCCCAGCTCGCGCCAGCCTTCCGGGAAGTGCCGGTCGTAGCAGATGTAGACGCCGATTTTGCCGACCGCGGTGTCGAACACCGGGTAGCCGAGGTTGCCTGGACGGAAGTAGAACTTCTCCCAGAACCGGTCCAGATGCGGGAGGTGGTGTTTGCGGTACTTGCCCAGGATCGTGCCGTCCGCATCGACGACGACTGCCGTGTTGTAGTACACGCCGGTGATGTCCTCTTCGTAGATCGGGAGGATCATCACCAGATTCAGCTCCGCGGCGAGGGCGGCGAAGCGCTGCACGATCGGACCGTCGGCCGGTTCCGCGTAGCGGTAGTACTTCTTGTCCTCGGTGATGCCGAAATAGGGCCCGTAGAAGAGCTCCTGGAAGCAGATCACCTGCGCGCCGTCGGCGGCGGCGTCGCGGGCGAACTGCTCGTGCTTGTCGAGCATCGACTCCTTGTCGCCGGTCCAGGTGGTCTGGGTGATCGCCGCACGTACAGTCGCCATCATGTCTCCATCCGTGGCCCGGTGAACCACTTCGTGCTGTCGCCGATCGAACCGGTCGGGTCCGGTCGGATGTCATGCCGACCCCTGCGTCTGCCCTGATCCTTCTGCATCCGCATTTCCCAATGGTTTCGGCCTGTGTCGTGACAGTAAAGCCTCCCGGCGCTCGGGGCAATGGTGGGATGGGCCGACCTTAGGAATCGTGGGCGCCGCCGACTTGGATACATCGCGAGACGGATGCCGCGGCATCCGGTCTCGCGTACCGTGAAACGGTGTTCCGCCCCCTGCGCACCCCACAGCTCGTCGTCGACGTGGCGCTGGCGGGGCTGTTCGCGCTCGTCATCGCCCCCCTGGAGCTGCAGCTCGGACGCGCGGTCGATTTCAACGCGCTCTCGACCGTGCTCGTGACGCTGCTGATGGCCGGCGCGCTCGCCGTCCGGCGACTGTCGCCGGGGATCGCGCTCGCCGCGGCCTGGGCGGGGGCCATCGTGCAGATGGGGTTCGGGCGGGGTCCGAGCATTGTCGACCTCGCGATCTTCGCCGTGCTCTACGCGACCGCCGCCTACGGCAGTCGCCTCGTGTTCTGGCTCGGCTTCGCCTCGGCGATCGTCGGGGCGGGAGTCATCACGGTCTACGTGTTCGGCGGTTCGATGGCCCTGGGCGGCATGAGCCTTTCGTCGATCACGACGGCGCTCGCGGTGCTCGTGGCGGCGCTGTTCGCGCTGCTGCTGTCGTGGACGGTCGGCGCGCTCATGCGCACCGCGCTGCGCGCCCGCGAGAACAGGGCGGCGAAGGAGCTGGCCGAGGCGGATGCGGTCGCCGAGCAGGAGCGCGTCCGGATCGCGCGGGACATGCACGACGTCGTCGCCCATTCGCTCGCGGTCGTGATCGCGCAGGCCGACGGGGCGCGATATGCCCTCGCAGCCGCCGACTCAGCCGGGTCATCGCGAGAGTCCGATCCCGCGGCATCCGCGGCGCTCGAGACGATCTCGTCCACCGCGCGTGCGGCGCTCGCGGACGTGCGGCTGCTGCTCACCCAGCTGCGGCACAGCCAGGGCGATGGGCCCCAGCCGACGATCGCCGACCTCGAGGCGCTCTATGCCCACGTGCGCGCGGCCGGGGTGCAGCTGCGGGTGGATGTCGATCCGGCGCCGCCCGGGACGCCACCGGCGTCGGTGCAGCTCGCGGTCTACCGGATCCTCCAGGAGGCGCTCACAAATGCCCTCCGGCACGGCGGTGGCGCCCCGGTGTCGGTGCGGCTGCGCTGGCTGGCCGACCGGGTCGAGCTCGAGGTGCGCAACCCGCTGCCCGTTGTCTCCGGCGGGGCCGCGCCCGGAGCCGGTGGCGGCCACGGACTCATCGGCATGCGCGAACGGGCGCAGCTGACCGGCGGTCGCCTCGACGCCGGCGCCGAGGCCGGCGAGTTCATCGTGCGCGCCACCCTCCCGATCGAAGGGGCCGGCAGTTGAGCGGGCGCCCGCCGATCCGGGTCGTGCTCGTCGACGACCAGGCCCTGTTCCGGGCCGGGATCCGCATGCTCGTGGACTCCCAGCCCGACCTCGAGGTCGTAGGCGAAGCAGCCGACGGGCGAGAGGCGATCGAGGTCGTGCGCGGGACCGCGCCGGATGTCGTGCTGATGGACATCCGGATGCCGGTGCTCGACGGCCTCGCGGCGACCGCCGAGCTGCTGCTCGACCCGCAGCCCCCGCGCATCGTGATGCTCACGACCTTCGACCTCGACGAGGCCGCCGCGCGGGCGATCCGCCAGGGCGCGAGCGGGTTCCTCCTCAAGGACGCCGACCCGGAGTTCCTCCTCGCCGCGATCCGCACCGTGCACTCGGGGTCGGCCGTGATCGCGGCATCCGCCACTCGAGAGCTGTTCGCGAGATTCACGGATGCCGCACCCCGGCCCGTGCCGCCCGCCTACGGCGCGCTCACCCAGCGAGAGCGGGAGATCTTCGCGCTCGCCGCCCGGGGCCTGTCCAACGCGGAGATCGCGGCGCGTGAGTTCCTCTCCGAGGCGACGGTGAAGACCCACATCAGCCGGGTCCTGACGAAGCTCGGCCTGCGCGACCGCGTGCAGCTGGTCGTGTTCGCCTTCGAGCACGGCCTCGCCTGAGCGCTGAGCGGACCCGCACGCTGGCGCGGTCGAAACCGCCTCACGCGCCCGAACTCAACGACCGCGGATGGCGGTTTCGGCAGCGCGACCGATCGCGCCGACCGGTCGTTGAGCGAGCGAAGCGAGACGAAACGACCCGAACTCAGCGCCCCTCGAGGGCGGCCCGGTGCTTCGCGTACTTGGGCTTGCCGAGCCACCGCCAGGCCAGCCGCGCCGGAGCAGGCATGTGCTTGTGCAGCCACTCGTCGCCGCCGTCGGGCTGCGACGCGAGGATCTCGCCGAGCTGCTGCCAGGTCTGCCCCTTCGGGATCGAGTTCCGCCCGTGCTTGGCGAACCACTCGGCCTCGGGCTCGGTGATCGTGTACTCCATGACGGGCACGATGTTGGTCTCCTCGTCCGGCAGGTGCACGGCGATGGCCGCGTTCACGCCGCCGAGCGCCGTGAGCACGGGCTCGGCATCCGTCGCCTTCGCCGAAGCCCGCCATGCCGGCAGCGCGCGATCGAGCGCGGTGAGGTGCACCAGGAGCTCGGCGTGCTGGGCCTTCATGCGCTCGACATGGACCGTGCACGACGGCGCGCGCTCTTCGAGCGGTCCCCACAGGCGCTGGTCCTCGCCCTCGTGATGCGCGTGCAGGCCGGTCGATATGGTCTCGAGCTGAGTCGCCACCGCCGCCGCATGTGCGGTGTCGCCCTCGCTGACGCGGCCGACGAGGTCTGGTCCCTCGCCGAAACTCCGACGGAACATCCGGTGGATCTCGATCATCCCGCTCGCGTCGCACGTCTTGGCCTTCGCCGGGACATCGCCGCTCGGCGGCAGAGGTGTTGCGGGCATGCTGGATCCTCCCCATCCGGCCCCCCACGGGCCTGTCGCGACGATAGCCCCGCGCGCACCTTCGCGGGAAGAGGATCATCCCTGCGATGTAGCCGGATGCCTCTCCCGGCCGACGCGCCCAGGACCTGCCGGTTCGTACCGTCGGAGCATGGAACTCACAACGACCGACCTGGGCCTCGCCGCGCGGGTGCAGCAGCTCACAAAGACCTACGGCGCGGGCGGCAGTGCCGTGACCGCCCTCGACGCGCTCACCGTCGGCATCCGCCGCGGCGAGTTCACCGCGATCATGGGGCCGTCCGGATCGGGCAAGTCGACGCTCATGCACATCATGGCGGGATTGGATGCCCCGACCCAGGGTCGCGCCTGGATCGGCGACACCGAGATCACGGGGCTCAGCGACCTCGAGCTGACCATCCTGCGGCGCCGCCGGGTGGGGTTCGTCTTCCAGGCGTTCAACCTCGTGCCGACCCTCGACGCGATTGCCAACATCACCCTCCCGTTCGACCTCGACGGCCGCCGCCCATCGGCGCTGGAGCGCGCGCGGATCGACGGCCTTGTCGAGACCCTCGGCCTCGCCGACCGGCTCCGGCATCGCCCGCACCAGCTGTCCGGCGGGCAGCAGCAGCGCGTCGCGATCGCCCGCGCGCTCGCCACGGCACCCGACCTCGTGTTCGCCGACGAGCCCACCGGCAATCTCGATTCGCGGAGCGGCCGCGAGGTGCTCGGGCTGCTGGCGGCGGCGAGCCGCGACCATGGCCAGTCGATCGCGATGGTCACGCACGACCCGGTCGCGGCGAGCCACGCCGACCGCGTCATCTTCCTCGGCGACGGGCGGATCGTGGCTGACAAATCGCGCCAGACCGCGGAGGAGATCTCGGCGTACATGCTCGCCTCCGAGCTCGGCGTCGATGCGGCCGACGAGGTGCGGGCATGACCGCCGCTGCCCTCGACGCCCCGCGGATCCGAGCCGGCGCGGCCGAGGCATCCGTCCGCTTCTCGTGGCTGCGTGAACGCGGGATGGGCGCGAGCGTGCTCGTCGCGGCGATCTCCACGGCGTTCGGCGTCGTGCTGCTTTCGGCGACGGCGTACATCGGCGCGATGCTGCGCGCCGACCCGTTCATCGGCGGCAGCGGCACGCTCGCGTTCGTCCTGAGCTTCATGACCTTCCTGCTCGTCGGCGTCGCGGTCTACGTCGCGTCGATCGTGACCGCGAACACCTTCGCGACCGTCGTCGCCGGCCGCACCCGCCGCATCGCGCTGCTGCGGCTGATCGGCGCCTCGGCGCGGTCGCAGCGCACCGAGATCGCGCGCCAGGGTCTCGTCGTCGGTGTCATCGGTGCGGTCCTCGGCCTCGCCGGGGGCCTCGCGATCGCGGCGGCCGGGTCGTGGCTGGCGGGACGGATGCTGGGGCTCGGCGACATCCCGTACGCCCTCGTGCGTGCGGAGCTGCTGCTGCCCGCGCTCGTCGTCGCACTCACGACGTGGGCGGCCGCCTGGGCCGGATCGCGCCGGGTGCTGACCGTGACGCCGCTGCAGGCGCTCGGCGGGTCGGTGGAGGCCTCCCACGACGCCGTCGTGCACCGTACCGGGCGGAACGTCGCGGCGCTGGTGCTCTTCATCGTCGGCGGAGCGCTGCTCGCGCTGGGGATCCTCGCTGGGCTCGTCACCCCACTGGGGGTCGCGGTGGCGTTCGTCGGCGGCATCCTCTCGTTCACCGGATTGGCGCTCGGCGCCACGCTCGTGATGCCCCCTGCGCTGCGGCTCGTCGGACGCCTCTTCGGTGGGTCGGCGACCGCGCGCCTGGCCGCCGAGAACGCGCTGCGGTATCCCGAGCGGTCGAGCCGGATGGCGATCGGCGTCGTGATGGGCGTGACGCTCGTGACAATGTTCGCCGTCGCGATCGAGTCGACCAAGGCCGTCATCACCGCCGCCAACGGGGGTGCGCTGCCCGAGCAGATGGGAACGCTCCTCGACTCGTTCGCGGCGATCATGATGGGCCTCGTCGGCGTGTCCGCGGTGATCGCCGGAGTCGGCCTGGTCAACCTGCTGACTCTCGGGGTGGTGCAGCGTCGCCGCGAGCTCGGCCTGCTGCGGGCGCTGGGCGTCTCGAACGGGCAGGTGCGCAGGATGGTGCTGCTCGAAGCCGCGCACATCACGATCACGGCGACCGTGACCGGGCTGCTCCTCGGGGTGCTCTACGGCTGGGCGGGCGCGCAGTCGCTGCTCGGCTCGGTGCCGACGAACCCCGACGCGCCGGTCGTGGCGACCTTCGTCTGGCCCGCGGTGCCGTTCTGGCCGATCCTCGTGATCGTCGTCGCGACCGCGGTGCTCACCCTCGTCGCGGCGGTCGTGCCGACCCGGCTGGCCACCCGCGTCGCCCCGGTCGAGGCGCTCGCCGAGTAGATCCGGCGGCCGGCTCGGGACCGGTCGCCGACGGGATGCCGCGGTCAGGCTTCGGCCGCGGCATCCTTCTTCCCGAGTTCGGGATCCGCTTCCGCCAGCTCAGGGTCGTGCGCCCAGCCCGGCGCGAGCGCACGCACCCGCGCGCCGCGCCACTGCCAGACCGACCACAGCACGGGCCACAGGATCGGGGCCATCGCGCCGCCGATCACCAGGCGATCGCGCCACAGCGTGCGGCTCGGGTCGCCCGGCACGGGGGAGACCGCGATCTGGTGGTCCCAGACGTCGAGCTCGGCGAGCGGTCCCGACAGCGGGATGCCGCTGTCCCGGAAGATCCGCACCTGCCCCGCCGAGGGACCTGGATCGGTGACCGTCCGGTCGCTCACGTGGATGAGCTGCCGGCCCATCGGGATGAGACCGCCGAGCAGCAGCTGCACCGCAACCTCACCGCCTGGCTCCCAGCTGGTCGGCAGACCCGACGGGTCGAGCGGGTCGAGGTCGATGAGCGGGCCGTACAGCTCGGCGACAGCCCGAGGGGAGTGCAGCGCCCGCCACGCGGCATCCGCATCGCAGTCGATGATCAGCTTCTGCAGCACACGCATGACCTCAGTGTCGCACTCGAGGTGGCTCAGCCGGTCGCCGCTTACGCTGGACGGATGCCTGCCACGCCCGACGCCTTCGACCAGTCGACCTACCAGGTGCGCCTGGAGTGGGGCACCGAGGGGCTTGCCCGTCTCGCGCCCGCCGACGTGATCGTCGTGGTCGACGTGCTGCGGTTCTCGACGACGGTGATCCGCGCGCTCGAGGACGGCGTCGAATCCCGTCTCATCGAAGGCCGCTCCTCGTCGATCAACGGCGCGGTCGTGGCCGAGGCCGCGGCGGGCACCGGTGTCGTGCTGCTCGGCGCCCTGCGCAACGCCTCCGCGGTGGCGGCGGCGGTCGTGGACGAGCAGGCGCGCCGAGGCGGCCGCACGAGCGTCGCGGTGATCGCCGCAGGCGAGCGGACGTCGACGGATGCCGCGTCCCCGCTCCGCTTCGCCGTCGAGGACTTCCTCGGCGCCGGCGCCGTCATCGCCGCGCTCGCCGACCGGGGCATCGACCACTCCTCACCCGAGGCGGCCGCGGCGGCCGAATCGTTCCGCGCGCTGCGCGGCGCGGCCAGGCACCTGCTCACGGCGAGCGGCTCCGGGCGCGAGCTCGCCGATCGCCGCGATGAGGTGCACGCGGCGGCGGCGGTGGACGCGGCATCCGTCGTCCCCGTCCTGCGCGACGGGCTTTTCGTCGCGCTCTGACGGCCAGGCACACCGGCGTTCCCGCCGAATCCACGTCGCTGATCTTGTATCAGACAGGCCACGGGCGCACTCCTCAATTGATGCGTGGATCAGCCGATCCGCGCGTCCAGAGAGGAGAAGTTCATGGCTTCATTACCTGTCTTCCACACCAGTTCTGCGCGGCAGGACGACATCCAGATCGAGAAGCTCGCGCGAGATGTGCTGGGCGGTCACGATCTGAGGATCGAGTCCCGCGGCGCGACGACGACGGTGCGGGGGCTCGACGTCACGGTCGACGCCGATCGTGCCCGCGGCGGCGTCTGGGCGGGCGATCTCAGTCGCCTCTGGGGCAACCCGCGCATCGACGTGCCCACAGACGACGCGGTCGCCGACATCGGGCGCGCCGCGCTCGACGAACTGCGGCTCACGCCGGAGCTCAAGGGGCCGTTCCGCTACTCCGAGCCCGCCGTTCGCCGGTCCAAGACCGTCACCGACGGCGACGCCGGACGCAGCGTGGAGGAGGGTGAGGCGACCTACGGTCGCGACGTCGTCGTCGACGTGTCGAACCGGGCCGACATCAAGGGCGAGACCCTTCCGGTCTTCGGTGGTGGCGGACGCTTCCGGGCGACGATCGGCGACGGCGGGCAGATCGTCGGGGTGCACGGCGTCTGGCGCGAGGCGACGGAGGCCGACGAGCTGCCGCTGCGCAGCGTCGAGGAGGCCGTCGAGGCGGCGGGCCTCACCCTTGATGGCAAGAACGTTCGGCTCACCGGCTCCCAGCTCGGCTACTACAGCGCGCCGTCGTTCTCGGCCCAGGACGTCCTGTTCCCCGTGTATGCGGTCACCGCCGAGGTGCGCAACGGCGACGAGTGGATCCCCTCGCGGGTGACGCTTGTTCCCGCGACCGAGTTCGGTGAGACCGCATCCCGCGAGGCGCCGGTGCAGCCCCGCCGGAGCGACGCCTTCTCGCTGCGGGTTCCCGACGACGGCGCCGTCAGCCTGACGACCGTGATCAAGCCGGGTGAGGCGATCCCGAGCGACCTGACGGTCAGCTCGGCGGTGCTGCGCCGACGGGGGATCCAGCCGGAATCCCTGCTGACGCGCGGGCCGTCCGGCTCGATCTTCCTCAAGCCGGGCCTCTCCGGGATCGACCTGTCGGCGATCCTCGAGGCGATCCGGCCGCGCTCGTTCGGCGCGTCGTGGATCGGCTCGTTCGGCGGTCTCGGGGGCAGCCAGGCCAACGCGCAGGGGTTCGTCGACGAGATGACCGCCGAGGGCTGGCAGCGCAAGTTCAACTGGGGCAACGCGGCCGCCTGGAAGTCGGACTGGGTGAGCAACGACGACCAGTACGTCGACGACGTCGATTTCGTGTTCTACACGGGGCACGCGGGTCCGGACGGCTGGATGCTCGCAACCGGCGGTGTCGCCGACTGGCTGAACTTCGGAGACGTCGGCGCCCAGCCGAACAACCCGTCGGACCATTGGGGGCGTAACAACCTCGAGTGGGCGGTGATCGCGGCCTGCGGACCTCTGCAGGACGACATCATCAACGGCGGCGGCAATGTGCACGACCGCTGGCGCGGCGTCTTCGACGGCCTGCACCTGCTGCTCGGGTACGCGGCGGTCACGTACGACAACACCGAAGAGGGCAAGCGCCTCGCGAGTTACGCACGATCGGGCATGACGCTGCGTCAGGCCTGGTTCCGTGCCGCTCAAGAGATCCAGCCATCGACGAACGGCTACGGCGATCCTTATGGCCCCGATGTCTACGCTGCCGCGTACTACATCGGAAACTCGACGGCCAATACGGCGGACGACCACCTGTGGGGGCGCGGCACGGTCGGTCCCGACATCCGCAATTCGACCTATCGGGCGTGCACCTACTCGCCTTGCTAGAGCGGACGGATGTCGCGGCGCGGCGCTCCTGGGGGGCGCCGCGCTCGTCCGTCAGCGCGGACTGATCGCCGCGAGCCGGACAGCCGGGGTGATCTCGCGGCGCGTCCAGGTGAACAGGAAGCGCTCGTCGAATCGCCGCGCGCACTTCGAGCACGAGGTGGGGCGCGTCGGTCGCCGGTGGCGGTACACGACGTGCCCCGCCGCGCACGCCCCCACCCACGGCGCCAGTTCGACGGCCGTCTCGCCGTCGTGCGTCACGCCGCCGACGTAGCCCAGGTCGCGCGCCACGGCCTTCCAGCGCGGACCGTGCCGGGCATCGGGTCCGGCCAGGGCGTGGGCGACCTCGTGCAGCAGCGTCTGGTGGTTGGTGTCGTCGTCGTAGCGGGCCGCGAGGTAGCGCGAGACGCTGATGCGCTTGCTCGTGTAGTCGCACAGGCCGGCGCGGCGTTTCGCGTTGTCGAACGCGAACGACCACGAGGAATCAAGATGAAGCGCGATGAGGGCATCGGCCCATCCGCGCACGCGTTGCAGTTCCGACATGACCGCGAGACTAGAACGCAGGTACGACAGTCAGCTGGCGACGGATGCGGCCGCGCGTCGCCGGTCCGCCGCGTCGATCGCGATGAGGGTCGGCTCGAGCTGGTCGTCCGGTGCGCCGGACTCCTGGCGGAGGAAGAGCGCGCGCTTGAAGTCGACGCGTGCCGCAGCAAAGTCCTCGGCGTCGAAGTGCACCTTGCCGCGGTGCTGATAGGCGAATGCGGCGATCGCCGTCCACCCCTGCCCCTCGGCCTCGTCGGCGCACATCGTGAGCTCCTGCTCGGCGGCGGCGAATGCGCGACGGTGGGCTTGCACCGACGCGTGCAGGATGCGGGCGCGCAGCAGGTCCTTGCGCGTGCCGGCCATCCGCGCGACGCGCACCGACAGCTCGGACAGCACCAGGGCGTCTTCGAGGCGGTCGAGCACCTTCAGCAGCCACACGCGCTCGAGCAGAGCGGGAAGGCTGCGCTGCTCGCCGATCTCGGCGAGGCGGTCCTTGCACTGTCGGGCGTCGATCTGCTCACGCAGCGTCTGCGGGTCGTACCCGTGGATATAGCTCACCGTGACTCCTCTCCACGCGACCGGCTCGCCGTTCCAGTGTGCCCCGGCCGTGGTGCCCCGCCAGCCGCGGCACGCCGCTCCCCGTCATCCCGCCGCCCGAAAAACTGCCGCGGACGGGGAGGCGTCGGGTCAGCGCTCGAAGACGGATGCCGCGGGCTTCGGCGACGGCGTCGCATCGGCGTCGGTCGCGGGACGCGCGCCGCGCGCGAACTCGTCGAGCTCGGCGCCCTGCGCGACCTTCGCCGGGTGGGGCCCTGCCGCCATGAGTCGCGGCAGCCATTCTGTCGGCAGTGGTGCGGGGGAGGCCGCGATGACGAGGTTGCCGAACCGCCGGCCCTTGAGGGTCTGCACTTCGGCGAGCACGATGACATGCTTCAGCACCGACCGCACGGTCGCCACCTGACGGCGGGCGAAAGCGAGCCCGGCACCATCGGCGACGTTGGCGAGGAGCACGCCATCGGGTGCGAGCAGGCGTGCGGCGGCCGTGTAGAACTCGACGGTGGTCAGGTGCGCCGGGGTCTGCGCGCCCGAGTAGACGTCCGACACGAGCAGATCGACCATGCCGAGGAGCCCGGCGGGCAGCCGGTCGAGCCCTTCCCGGGCGTCGCCGATCCGGACGCGGATCGACGCTCCGCGCGGAAGCGGCAGCTCGGCGCGAACCAGCTCGACCAGGGCCGGCTCGAGCTCGATCACCTGCTGGCGCGACCCGGGCCGGGTGTGCTCGACGTACCGCGGAATCGTCAGTGCACCGGCGCCGAGGTGCACGGCGGTCAGCGGCTGCCGAGGCATCCGGAGCTGGTCGATGACGGCGCCCATGCGTGCGACGTACTCGAAGTGCAGGTGCGAGGGATCGTCGAGGTCGACGTGGGACTGCGGCGTGCCGTCGACCTCGAGCTCGAAGCCCGAGGTGAAGCCCGACTTGGTGATCCGGGCGATGGTGCCGTCGCTCAGCCGCGCCTGCGGTGCCTCGTCGGGTTCGTACCGCGCTCTGGCCATATCTCAACGGTAGTCGCGGCCAAGACCCTGCACTGACCCGGCTAGCGTGAACACATGGCGAGCATCGACCTCAACGCCGACCTGGGCGAGACGGTCGACGGTGTGCCGACGGCCGATGACGAGGCGATGTTCGCGGTCATCTCGAGCGCCAGCATCGCCTGCGGCGGGCATGCCGGGGATGCCGCGTCCATGCGTGCCGCGGTCGCCCGCGCGACCCGGTTCGGGGTGGCGGTGGGCGCGCATCCGGCCTATCCGGATCCCGCGAACTTCGGCCGCGTCCGGCAGCACCCGAACCCCGCCGAACTCCAGACGGCGATCGCCGCCCAGCTCGCCGCCCTCCTCGAGGCGGGTGCCGACCTCCGCTACGTCAAGCCGCACGGGGCGCTCTACCACGCCGTGATCGAGGACCGCGGGCAGGCCGACGCCGTCGCCCAAGCGGTCGCGGCCGTTTCGGCAAGCCTCGGCCGGACCCTGCCCATCCTCGGACTCGCCGGCGAGATCGCCCGCGCCGCAGCGGCCGAAGGCCTGCCGTTCGTGCGTGAGGCGTTCCTCGACCGGGGCTACCTGGCGGACGGCTCGCTCGTCCCTCGCGGCGAACCCGGCGCCCTGCTCGACGACCCCGCAGCCGTGGCGGAACGGGCGGTGCGGCTCGCCCGCGATGGCGTGGTCGACGCCGTCGACGGCTCCGCGATCGCGGCGGACGCGGCATCCCTCTGCCTCCACGGCGACTCCCCGGCGGCGGTCGTGATGGCGCGCGCTGTGCGCGCAGCCCTCGATGGAGCAGGCGTGGCGGTGCGCGCCCCGTGGTGACCGCGCGCGTGCTGCCGATGGGGGACCGCGCACTGCTGCTGGAGGTGCCGGCGCTCGAGGACGTGCTCGCGCTGCACCTGGCGCTCGAGCGGTCGAGGCCCACCGGCGTCGTCGACATCGTCCCCGCCGCGCGGACGGTGCTGGTCCGCGTCGACCCCCGCATCCTCTCCCTCGCGGCCGCCCGCGCGTGGGTGCAGTCCGTCTCGGCCGGCCCAGGACAGCAGGCGCCGAAGGTCGCCGACGAGGTGGTGCTCGACATCGTCTACGAAGGTCCTGACCTCGCCGATGCGGCCGCGCTCCTCGGGGTGTCGCCGGAGGCGCTCGTCGCGCAGCATGCGGCGGCCCGCTGGTCGGTGGCCTTCACGGGGTTCGCGCCCGGGTTCGGCTATCTCACCAGCGCCGACTGGCCGTACGACGTGCCCCGCCTCGAGGTTCCGCGCACCCGGGTGCCTGCGGGGTCGGTCGGCCTCGCGGCGGGCTTCACCGGCGCCTATCCGCGCGAGACCCCGGGCGGATGGCAGCTGATCGGCACGACGCGGGCGCAGCTGTTCGATCCGGATGCCGCGTCCCCCGCGCTGCTCGCACCCGGGGCGCTCGTCCGCTTCMGCCCGGTCGGCCCCGAGGCCGCCGATGCCCCCGGGGCCGCCAATGCCCCCGAGGCGGCGCCGAAACCACCGACTTCGCGCGAGTCCACTCAGTCTGTCGCGCCGAAACGTGTGGATTCGCGCGAAGTGGGTGGACTCGGGGTCGGTGGGCTCAAGGCGGTCGGCGAGGGCGACGAGGGCGGCGGGGTCGGTGGGCTTGAGGCCCCCGGCGCGGCCGGCGGCGGCACGGCGACAGGCGGGGCCGCCGGCGGCGGCATCAGGATCGTCGAACCCGGGCTGCTCGCCACGCTGCAGGATCTGGGGCGTCCGGGTGCGGCATCCGTCGGCGTATCGACCTCCGGAGCGCTCGACCGTGGCGCCCTGCGCACCGCCAACCGGCTGGTGGGCAACACCGAAGACGCAGCCGTCATCGAGGTGACGATGGGCGGCTTCCGGGCGACGGCCGACGCCGACCTGTGGTTCGCGGTGACCGGCGCGTGGGGGAGCATCCGCCTCGGCGGCGCGGCGATCGACCCGTACGACGCCCATCGCTGGCCGGCCGGCGCCGAGCTGCATCTCGACTGGTTCGGTCACGGTGCCCGCGCCTACCTCGCTGTCCGCGGCGGGCTCGACGGACCCGTGACGCTCGGATCCCGCGCCACCGACATCCTCGCCGGCCTCGGCCCTCGTCCCCTCCGCGCCGGAGACGCCGTGCCGGTCCGCGGCGACGCGGTCGTGCCGATCCCGGCTGCCGTCCTCGCGCCGTGGGGCAGCCCCCGCGACGACGAACTCGTGGTGGAGCTCGCCCCAGGTCCGCGCGGCGACTGGTTCACGGCATCCGCCCACCGCACGCTGTTCGAGACCGTGTGGACCGTCTCGAACAGCGCGGACCGCATCGGCCTGCGCCTGGACGGCCCCGCCCTCGACCGTGCGCGCGACGGCGAGCTGCCGAGCGAGGGCATGGTCCCAGGGGCCATGCAGGTCTCGCCGAGCGGTCAGCCGACCATCCTGCTCGCCGACGGTCCGGTGACCGGGGGCTACCCGGTCATCGCGGTGGTGACGGATGCCGGACTCGACCTGCTCGCGCAGGCTCGGCCGGGCACCCGCGTCCGGTTCCGCCACGCACGGCCGACCTGAATCCGGCTTCAGGCGTCGTCGATGTTCGCGAGCGCGAACTCCGCGGCCTCGAGCGCGGACATCTCGCGCCCGCGGCGCATGGCCTCGCGCACCGCGGCCTCCTCGGCCGGTGCGGTCGCGGCGTCGAGATAGCGCAGATGGTAGACGAACTGCGCGGTGTCGTACATCGTGATCCGCTGTCTGATGGTCTCGGCGGCGCCGGCGAGGGTCGCGGCGACCACCACGTCTCCCTGCGACGCGGCGACCGCGCACAGACCCTCGACGGCGTAGGCGATCCCCTCCTCGTGATCCAGACTCATCGACCGGCGCATGGTCTCGATGAATCCGCGGGTGGCGACCTTCGTGTCGCCCCCGAGCAGCCGCATGCGGGCGAGGTGGTGCCGCGCCACCGTCTGGGTGAACGGATCGTCCGCCGACGCGAGTGCCGCCTCGAACCGTCTGGTCGCCTCGACGGAGTCGCCGATGGCCCACGCGACGCGGCCCAGCGCGATGAGAGCCAGGGTCTCTCCCCAGCGCAGACCCTGCCGGCGAAGGCTCGCGGCGCTGCTTTCGAGCAGCGGGATCACCTCGCTGAGGGGCTGGCCGAGAGTCGCCCGGGCAAGGCCCTCCGTCGCGTGCGCCATCGCCGCCCCGGCGTCGTCGCCGGTCGCGGCGAAGAGATCCGCGGCTTCCTGAAGACCCGCGAAGACCTCCGCACCTCTGTCGGTCGTCCACATCTCCGACCACAGGTAGTAGAAGCGCGCGACCGCCCTGGCATGATCCGAGGGCTCCGGCACGCGCGCGAGCAGCTCTTCCATCCACAGTCGGACCTCGTAGAACAGCCCGCGCAGCCACCAGTACAGGTAGAGGCGCCACGCGATGTCAGTCGCGATGTCCGCGTCGCCGACATCGGTGAGATGCCGCACTGCGGTGCGCAGGTTGCCCCGCTCCAGGTCGAGTCGTGCCGCAGCCACGCGCTGCCCGGGCCCGGTGAGCTCGGGGGCGACGCGACGTGTGAGGGCATCGATGTAGCGAGCGTGCGCATCCCGCATCGCGCGCTCCTCGCCGCGCTCCACGAGCTGCTGGACGGAGTATTCGCGCACCGTGGCGAGCATCGCGAACACCGCCTCCCCGCCCACATCGGACTGCGACACGAGCGAACCGTCGATCAGGGCTTCGAGTGCGCCCACCGCGCGGGCCGCCCACACTCGCCCCACCCCGATCGCATCGACCGCGTCCAGAGTGAACCCGGCGGAGAAGACCCCGAGATCCCACAGCAGGAGCCGCTCATCCTCCTCGAGAAGTCCCGTCGACCACTCGATCGTCGCGGCGAGGGTGCGCTGGCGCCCCGGGATGTCCCGACTCGAATCGACGAGCAGACGCAGTTTCGAGTCGAGGCGCTGCAGCACCGCCGCGGGGGTCAGGAGCCTCATCCGGGCTGCCGCGAGCTCGATCGCCAGCGGCAGGCCGTCGAGCGCCTGGCAGACGGCCACCACGGCCGGCGTGTTCCCTGCCGTGAGCGCGAAGTCCGGCTTCATGGCCCGGGCGCGTTCGACGAAGAGCTCCACTGCGGGTGATCCGGCGGCGCGAGAGACGGACCCGGGCGCGGCGGCATCCGTCGCCGCCAGCGGCGGCACCTCGTAGACCCGCTCCCCGCGGATGCGCAGCACGATCCGGCTGGTCACCAGGAATACGGAGTCGGGTGCGAGCGTGTACAGTCGCACGACCTGGGCGGCGGCATCGACGATCTGCTCGAAGTTGTCGAGCACGATGAGCATGCGCCGCCCGTGCAGCGCGAGCGCGAGTCGATCGTCGAGCGGTCGCTCGCTCGCATCGCGGATGCCGAGTCCGTACGCGATCGTTGGGAGTAGCAGGTCCGGCTCGAGCACGTTCTCGAGCGCGATGAACACCGTTCCGTCCGGGAAGGCGGGCTCGGCGGCAGAGGCTGCTTCGATCGCCAGGCGGCTCTTGCCGATCCCACCGGGGCCGAGGAGCGTCACGACGCGATGACGGCCGCTCGTGACCAACTCGAGGACGTCGGCCACTTCGCGGTCGCGTCCGATGATCCGCGAATACGCCGGCGGCATGCGGACGGCGGCACTCGCGGGCGGCGCTGACGATGCCTGGGCGGCTGCGGCGTCGAAGCGCTCGGCCAGCAGCGTCGCGAGGTCGCCGACGAGCTGCTCCTCGAGCTGCTCGGGTGTCTCGAAGGGGAGGTAGGCCGCCGTGTCGTCTGCTCGGATGCGGTCGATCAACTCGTTCAGGCGGTCGTCGCGGTGTGCCGACGCCTTGATGTAGATGAGCTTCGGCATCGCCGGCGGCGCCAGGTTGTACTCGTCCTCCAGCCCCGAGACGTCCTCGTCGGGCGCCACCCACCCATAGCTGTCCGCATAGATGCCGACGAAGACATCCGACTGAGCCAGGTACGACCGGTACAGCTCGCGCGGGGGATGCGGACGAGCGCCGAGCTCGAACATCACCGGGGCGAGGCGGAGCCGCTCGATCGCGCCACGCGCTGCCCGCCGCTCATCGGCGAGCTCCTTCAGGGTCGAGCTCACGAAGACACGGATGCGCTGATCCGGGGTGCGGATGACAGCCGGGGCCTCGGTCACGGCGAGATCACCACTCGGCGAGGGACTTGTGGATCGCACCGACGTCCGCCTCGGGCATCGCCAGGGCGATCGCCTCGGCGACGGAGAGCTCCGCGCCCCGCCGCTCCCCGGCGGCGACCGCCTTCGCATCGGTGGCGCGCATCGCGTCGAGCTGCGGCGTGTGCACGCGGAACGCCTCCGCGTCGAAGACGCCGATGCGATGGCGGATCGCGGCGGCAGCCGCGGACAGCGCGCCCGCTCGCTCCCCGTCGCCGCGGGCCGCGGCCACCGTGCAGAGCCCCTCCAGCCCGTACGCGATGCCCTCTTCATGGTGCAGGCGGATCGAGACGAGGAGGGTGCGGATGCACGCCTCTTCGGCGGCCTCGACCTCGCCGCGCACGAGCAGGAGGCGCGCCTGATGATTGCCGGCGACCGAGAGCGTGAACAGGTCGCCGCTGGCCTCGGCGATCTCGATCGCGCGGCTGAAGTGGGCGAGCGCCTCGTCGCGCTGGTCGAGCAGCCAGGCCAGCCGCCCCTGCGAGACCTCGGTGATCCCCTCGGCCCAGGTGTTGCCGAGCGCGTGCAGGCGCTCCACCGCCTGGCCGAGTTCCCGCCGCGCCTTCTTCACGTCCGGCATCGGCAGGGAGAGCCGCGCGGTGGCCCGCGCCGCGATCGCCATCGCCGAGGCGTCCTCGTCGCCGCTCTCGGCGAAGAGCCGCACACACTCGCCGAGCCCGGCGACGACACCTTCCGACGGGCGCTGCCACATCTCGCCCCACAAGGCGAGGAACCAGGCCACCGCACGGGTGTGCTGGGTGATCGGCAGCTCCTTGGCGAGCAGTTCGAGCATCCACACCCGCACCTCTGCGAAGAAGCCCGCGATCCACCAGTAGATGAGCAGGCTCCACGCGTAGTCGCCGGCGTCGTCGAGGCGATCGGTGTAGACCAGGTGCCGCACGGCCGCCCGCAGGTTCGGCAGCTCCAATCCGAGCTGCGCCACCGCCTCGGCCTGGCCGGTGCCACGCAGCTCGGGCGCGAGCCGGGCGACGAGACCGCGGTAGTAGTCCGCGTGCGCGGCGCGGAGCACATCGGCGTCGCCGCGCGCCTTGAGCCTGCCCAGCGCGTACTCGCGCACGATCGCGAGCAGCGAGAAGACCGCGCGTCCGTCGATCTCGAGCTGCTTGACGAGGGAGCCGTCCACCAGGGCGGCGAGACTCTCGAGTCCCCGCCCTTCCCATGGGCGCCCGACGCCGAGCGCCTCCACGGCCTCGAGGCTGAAGCGCGTCGCGAACACGCCGAGGTCTTCGAGCAGCTCCCGGTGCACGTCGGGGAGCAGGCTCATGCTCCAGTCGATCGTCGCCCGCATGGTGCGATGCCGCTCGGGCAGGTCGCGCACGGCGGCCGTCAGCAGCGGCAGGCTCTGCTCGAGGCGCTGGGCGATCCCGTGCGGATTGAGCAGCCGGACCTTCGCCGCCGCGAGCTCGATCGCAAGCGGCAGGCCCTCGAGCCGCTGGCAGATCGCGGCGATGTCCGCCGCGTTGTCCTCGGTGATCGTGAAGCCCGGCTTGACGGCTTCGGCGCGGTCGACGAAGAGCATGCAGGCCGGGGAGCGCAGCACGCGGTCGAGGGTTGCGAGGGCTCCGGCATCCGGAATCGCCAGCGCGGCGACGTCGTACAGCTGCTCGCCCCTGATCCGCAGCACGATCCGGCTGGTGACGAGGAATTTCGCCGTCGGCGCAGCAGCGGAGAGCCGGGCCAGCACCGGGGCCGCATCGACGATCTGCTCGAAGTTGTCGAGCGCGACCAGCACGCGGCGGCCCGCCAGGGCGTGCGCGATCCGTTCTTCGAGCGGGGCTTCGCCGTTGTCCCGGATGCCGAGCGCGTACGCGATCGCCGGCACGAGCAGACCCGGCTCGAGGACGCCTTCGAGCAGCACGAAGTAGACGCCGTCGGGGAAGAGGTCCTCGCTCGCGTGGGCGATCTCGATGGCGAGACGGCTCTTCCCGATGCCGCCGGGGCCGAGCAGGGTGACGATGCGGCTGTCGCCGGCGAGGAGCGCGCGCACCCGGGCGAGGTCGTCCGCGCGGCCGATCGTCGCCGTGTAGGGCACCGGGATCCGGGCGATGGGGGTGGCGCCCGCGGCCGGGCCGTCCGCCTGGGGCGACGTCCGGGATTCGTCGAAGCGCTCGGCGAGCAGAGTGGCCAGGTCGCCGGCGACCTGGTCCTCGAGATCGGCGGCGGTGACGAACGGGAGGTAGGCCGCGGTGTCGTCCGAGCGGATCCGGTCGATCAGCTCGTCCAGGCGCGCGTCGCGGTGTTCCGACGCCTTGATGTAGATGAGCTTCGGCATCGATGAGGGGGCGAGGTTGTACTCGTCCTCCAGGCCCGAGACCGACTCGCCGGGTGCGACCCATCCGTAGCTGTCGCCGTAGATGCCGACGAAGACGTCGGACTGCGCGAGGTAGGCGCGGTACAGCTCGCGGGGGGGATGCGGACGGGCGCCGAGCTCGAACATGACCGGGGCAAGACGCAGTCGCTCGATCGCCGAGCGCACCGCCTGTCGTTCGTCGGCGAGTTCGCGCAGCGTCGAGCTCACGAACACCCGCAGATGCTGGTCGGGCGTGCGGATGGTGTCACGCGTTCGGTCGATCATCGTTCCCCCACGTTCGGGCCCTCCCCAGAGCCATCGAAACCTGCATCGCCTTTGACGTCATCGGTGCGCGAGCTGGTCCGGCGCCGGAGTGTCGTCGCCGTCCGGCAGCGCCAGCGCCACCGCTTCGGCGAGGCTCAGCTCCGCGCCGGCGCTCTCGCCGGCCGCCAGACCCCCCGGGTCGTGTTCGCGCAGCGCGGCGAGGTGCTGCGTCTGCATGAGCAGTGTCTGCACCTCGAGGATGCCGGTGCGCTGGCGCACCGTCGCGGCCGCCGTGGCCAACGCGCCGGTGCGCCAGGCATCGCCCCGCGCGGCGGCGACCGCGCAGATGCCCTCCAGGCCGTACGCCATGCCCTCCTCCCAGTGGAGTCGGGCCGACAGCCGCAGCACCTCGATGAACCCCGTCTCGGCGACCGCCTCGTCACCGCGGATGAAGTTCAGGCGCGACTGCAGATTCCCCGCCATGACATTCGTGAAGAGGTCGTCTCCGGCGCGGGCGATGCCCAATGCCCGATCCAGATGCTCCTGCGCCTCGTCGAGCTGCCCCCTGATCCAGCAGAGTCGTCCGAGCACGACCTCGGTGCTCGCTTCGCCCCAGGTGTTGCCGAGGTCGTGCAGGGTCGCCGCCGCCGTGCGCAGCTCGTCGGCCGCGGCATCCGCGTCCAGTCCAGGAAACTGCATGCGCGCCGTGGCTTTGGCGGTCGTCGCCATCGCGGCGGCCTCTTCGTCGCCGCTCTCGCGGAACAGGCGCACGCAGTCATCGAGACCCGCGACCACCTGATCGGAGGGGTGCTGCCACATCTCGCCCCAGCGCACGAAGAAGCAGGCGATGCCCTTCGTGCGCGCGCTGAGCGTCTGCTGCTTTCCCTGCAGCTCCTGCATCCAGCGGCGCACCTCGGCGAACGACCCGGCGATCCACCAGTAGATCAGCAGGCTCCAGGCGAACTCCGCGGCCTCGTCGAGCCGGTCGGTCCAGATGAGGTGCCGCACCGCCGCGCGCAGGTTCGGCAGCTCGAGCTCGAGCTCGATGACGGCATCCGCCTGCCCGGTGCCGCGGAGCCGGGGGCCGAGGCGTCCGACGTACGCCGCGTAGTAGTCGGCGTGGAGGGCCCGCACCCGGTCCGCATCGCCGCGGGCGCGAAGGCGCCCGAGCGCGTATTCCCGCACGATCGCGAGCATCGAGAACACGACGCGGCCGTGCACGTCGGTCTGCTTGACRAGGGACCCGTCCACGAGCGCGGCGAGGGCGTCGATGACCTGTCCGTCCCACGAGCGCCCTGCGCCGATCGCCTCCACGGCGTCGAGCGTGAACCTCGTCGCGAACACGCCGAGATCCTCGAGCAGATCGCGTTCGGCATCCGTGAGCAGGCCGACGCTCCACTCGATCGTCGCGCGCATGGTCCGGTGCCGCTCGGGCAGGTCGCGTGAAGCGGCAGACAGCAGCGGCACGCTCTGCTCGAGCCGGGCGGCGATGCCGGCCGGAGTCAGAAGACGGATCCGCGCCGCGGCGAGCTCGATCGCGAGCGGAAGGCCCTCGAGGCGCCGGCAGATGTCCGCGATGTCGGCGGCATTGTCGGGGGTGACGTCGAACCCGGGCTTGACGGCCTGCGCGCGGTTCACGAACAGCGCGACCGCCGACGAGCGCGTGGCGCGGTTGAGGCTCGCCGGGAGCGACCCGGGCGGCGTCGTCAGCCGCTCCACCTCGTACACATGCTCGCCGCGGATGCGCAGCACGATGCGGCTCGTGACCAGGAAGTGGGCCAGCGGCGCGGCGCTGTAGAGGCCGACGAGCGTCGGCGCCGCCTCGATGATCTGCTCGAAATTGTCCAGCACGATGAGCACCCGCCGATCGCGGAGCGCATGCGCGAGCCGTTCGACGATGGCGGCTTCGCCGTTGTCCCGGATGCCGAGAGCCGCTGCGATCGTCGGCAGCAGCAGCCCCGGCTCGAGCACGCCCTCCAGCGTCACGAAGTAGATGCCTGCGGGAAAGAGGTCGGCCGCCGCCAATGCGGTTTCGGTGGCGAGCCGGCTCTTGCCGATCCCACCGGGGCCGACCAGGCTCACGACCCGGTGCGCGCCGCTCGCGAGGAGGTCCCGGATGGCGGAGATGTCCTCCTCCCGGCCGATCGTCGGGGTGGCCGGAGCGACCACTCGTGCCGGCGGCGCGAGGTCGGGCTCCTCGTCGAAGGCCACGCCCCTGGTCTGATCGAACCGCTCGGCGAACAGGGTCGCGAGGTCTTCGGCCACGCGCTCGCGCAGTTCGTCAGCCGTCTGGAACGGCAGGTAGGCGGCCGTGTCGTCGGTGCGGATGCGCGCGATCAGCTCCGCGAGCCGATCGTCGCGCTTGTCGGATGCCTTGATGTAGATGAGCTTCGGCATCCCGCGGGGAGCCAGGTTGTATTCGTCCTCGAGTCCGGAGATCTCCTCGTCAGGCGCGACCCAGCCGTAGCTCTCCCAGTAGATCCCGACGAACACGTCGCTCTGGTGGAGGTAGGAGCGGTACAGCTCGCGGGGCGGGTGCGGGTGGGCCCCGAGCTCGAACATGACCGGGGCGAGCTGCATCCGCTCGATCGCCGCGCGCGCGGCGGCACGCTCCTCGGCGAGTTCGCGCAGGGTCGAACTCACGAACACCCGGATCCGCTGGTCGGGCGTGCGGATCGCGGGGTGATGATCCCCAGTCATGTGCATATATTGCCCCCGCTCCGCGGTGGATGCCACGGGTTTCCGCGGATTCTGATCGCGGGAATTCAGCGGGAGGCACTTTCGGGGAGCCGCATCACGGGAGTAGCGTGCGGCTCGGCGGTGTGGGAACCGCCCGTCCGGGGGGACACACGTTTGCCGCCTTCGGGGAGGGATTCGATCATGAAACGCGTATCGATTGCGTGCGTCATCGCTCTGGGGATCGTCCTCGGCAGTGGGGGAGCCGCGATGGCGGGAGAGGTGAACGGGAACGGCGACGACATCCCCGGTGCGGGCAACGCCGCGTCGGAGTGTGCGTTCTCCGGCCTGGACACGGCCGACGACATCGAGGGGACCGGCCCTGAGGGCCAAGGCGACGACGTGTTCGCGAAGCGCGGCAACCAGAAGCACGGCTATCACGGTGTCCAGAACTTCGGCATGTTCCGCAGCGACCCCGTCGCGAAGCAGTTCGTCGTCGGGTTCAACCCCGGCATGGCCTGCCGCGGCAATATGTGACCACTCGGACAGCTGAGAGCATCTGACGGCAGCGCCTGCGCGCCCGGCCCCGCGGCCGGGTCCGCAGGCGCTGCACGTTTTCGGGGTTATACCGCAGCCTGGAGAACTTTTCAAGATTCGACTGGACACGGCGCGTCATCCGCCGTATAGTAGGTAGTTGCGCTCTTGGATTCCCCCTGCCCTCATATGGTGGTCGGCTGTGCCTGCGTGCCCCCCGCTTCTACGCCTGCGTGCGAGCGGAGTGTGGCGCCTGGCTCTCGGGGACGACGGAGCACTCCACCCTGACGACAAGGAAACGAGCCCCTGCCCGGGCCTCACGGAGGTAATCCCCTTGGCTGCTGCGCGCAACGCATCCACCACCACCATCAAGAACGGCCGCGGAGCTTCCCGCCTCTCGTTCGCCAAGATCTCCGACACGCTGGAGGTCCCCGACCTTCTCGCGTTGCAGACCGAGTCATTCGATTGGCTCGTCGGCAACGACGCGTGGAAGACGCGGGTCACCGAGGCTCAGGCCATCGGACGCACCGACGTTCCCGAGATCAGCGGCCTCGAGGAGATCTTCGAGGAGATCTCGCCGATCGAGGACCTGAGCGAGACGATGCAGCTCTCGTTCACGAACCCTTATCTCGAGCCCGAGAAGTACTCCATCGAGGAGTGCAAGGAGCGCGGCAAGACGTACGCCGCTCCGCTCTACGTCGAGGCCGAGTTCATGAACCACCAGACCGGTGAGATCAAGACTCAGACCGTCTTCATGGGTGACTTCCCCCTGCAGACCGGCAAGGGCACCTTCATCATCAACGGCACCGAGCGCGTCGTCGTCTCGCAGCTCGTGCGTTCCCCCGGTGTGTACTTCGACCGCACGCCCGACAAGACCAGCGACAAGGACATCGTCTCGGCGCGCATCATCCCCAGCCGTGGCGCCTGGCTCGAGTTCGAGATCGACAAGCGCGACCAGGTCGGCGTGCGCATCGACCGCAAGCGCAAGCAGTCCGTCACCGTCTTCCTCAAGGCGCTCGGCCTGACCACGGAGGACATCCTCAACGAGTTCGCCKGCTTCGACTCGATCGAAGAGACGCTGTCGAAGGACACGATCCTCTCGAAGGAAGACGCGCTCCGCGACATCTACCGCAAGCTCCGTCCGGGCGAGCAGGTCGCCGCTGAGGCCGCCCGCGCGCTGCTGGACAACTTCTACTTCAACTCCAAGCGGTACGACCTGGCGAAGGTCGGTCGCTACAAGATCAACCAGAAGCTCGGCCTCGAGGCCCCGCTGTCGGACTCGGTCCTGACCGTCGCCGACATCGTCGCGACGATCAAGTACCTCGCCCGCATCCACCGCGGCGACTCCGTCTTCGACGGCGTCCGCAACGGAGCGCCGGCCGAGATCCGTCTCGACATCGACGACATCGACAACTTCGGCAACCGCCGTATCCGCGCTGTCGGCGAGCTCATCCAGAACCAGGTCCGCACCGGCCTGTCGCGCATGGAGCGCGTCGTCCGCGAGCGCATGACGACCCAGGACATCGAGGCGATCACGCCGCAGACCCTGATCAACGTGCGCCCCGTCGTCGCCGCGATCAAGGAGTTCTTCGGAACGTCCCAGCTGTCGCAGTTCATGGACCAGAACAACCCGCTCGCGGGTCTGACCCACAAGCGCCGCCTTTCGGCGCTCGGCCCCGGTGGTCTGTCCCGTGAGCGCGCCGGCGTCGAGGTCCGTGACGTCCACCCGTCGCACTACGGCCGCATGTGCCCGATCGAGACGCCGGAAGGCCCGAACATCGGCCTGATCGGCTCGCTGGCCTCGTTCGCCCGCATCAACGCGTTCGGGTTCATCGAGACCCCGTACCGCAAGGTCGTCAAGGGCAAGGTCACCGAGCAGATCGACTACCTCACCGCGAGCGAGGAGAGCGACTACATCGTCGCTCAGGCCGGTGCTCCGCTGAAGGCCGACGGGCACTTCGCCGAAGAGCGCGTGCTGGCCCGTCGTGGTCAGGGTGGCGAGGTCGACCTCTTCCACTCCGACGAGATCGGCTACATGGACGTCTCGCCGCGCCAGATGGTGTCGGTCGCGACCTCGCTCATCCCGTTCCTCGAGCACGACGACGCGAACCGCGCGCTCATGGGCGCGAACATGCAGCGTCAGGCCGTCCCGCTGCTCCGCTCCGAGTCGCCGCTCGTCGGCACCGGCATGGAGGGCTACGCCGCGATCGACGCCGGCGATGTCGTCACCGCCGAGAAGGCCGGTGTCGTCGTCGAGGTGTCTGCGGACGTCGTCACGGTGCAGCTGGACGAGGGCGGAACGCAGGACTACTTCCTGCGCAAGTTCGACCGCTCCAACCAGGGCACGTCGTACAACCAGCGCGTCATCGTCGCAGAAGGCGACCGCGTCGAGGTCGGCGAGGTTCTCGCCGACGGTCCTGCGACGGAGAACGGCGAGCTCGCGCTCGGCAAGAACCTCCTCGTCGCGTTCATGACGTGGGAGGGCCACAACTTCGAGGACGCGATCATCCTGAGCCAGGACCTGGTGAAGGACGACACCCTCTCTTCGATTCACATCGAGGAGTACGAGGTCGACGCGCGCGACACGAAGCTCGGCAAGGAGGAGATCACCCGTGACCTCCCCAATGTCAGCCCCGACCTGCTGAAGGACCTCGACGAGCGCGGCATCATCCGCATCGGCGCCGAGGTTCGCCCCGGCGACATCCTCGTCGGCAAGGTCACGCCGAAGGGCGAGACCGAGCTGTCGGCCGAGGAGCGTCTGCTGCGCGCGATCTTCAACGAGAAGAGCCGCGAAGTCCGCGACACGTCGCTGAAGGTGCCCCACGGTGAGCAGGGCACGATCATCGCGGTCAAGGAGTTCAACGCCGAGGACGGCGACGACGAGCTCGGCTCGGGCGTCAACCGCCGCGTCGTGGTCTACATCGCCCAGAAGCGCAAGATCACCGAGGGCGACAAGCTCGCCGGCCGCCACGGCAACAAGGGTGTCATCGCCAAGATCCTCCCGATCGAGGACATGCCCTTCCTCGCCGACGGCACGCCGGTCGACGTCATCCTGAACCMGCTCGGCATCCCCGGCCGCATGAACTTCGGCCAGGTGCTGGAGCTTCACCTCGGCTGGATCGCCAAGCAGGGCTGGAAGGTCGAAGGCTCGCCGAAGTGGGCCGCGAAGCTGCCCGAGCAGGCGCACCAGGCAGCCCCTGGCACCAAGGTCGCGACCCCGGTGTTCGACGGCGCCTTCGAGGAGGAGATCGCCGGTCTGCTCGACTCGACGACGCTCACCCGCGACGGTGACCGGCTGATCGACTCGACCGGCAAGACCCTGCTGTTCGACGGCCGCTCCGGCGACCCGTTCCCGGCACCGGTCTCGGTGGGCTACATGTACATCCTGAAGCTGCACCACCTCGTGGACGACAAGATCCACGCGCGGTCGACGGGCCCCTACTCGATGATCACGCAGCAGCCCCTGGGTGGTAAGGCCCAGTTCGGCGGCCAGCGGTTCGGCGAGATGGAGGTGTGGGCCCTCGAGGCCTACGGCGCCGCCTACGCGCTCCAGGAGCTCCTCACGATCAAGTCCGACGACATCCTCGGCCGCGTCAAGGTGTACGAGGCGATCGTCAAGGGCGAGAACATCCAGGAGCCCGGCATCCCCGAGTCCTTCAAGGTGCTCATGAAGGAGATGCAGTCGCTCTGCCTGAACGTCGAGGTCCTCTCGGCCGATGGCACCGTGGTGAACCTCCGCGACACCGATGACGATGCCTTCCGCGCTGCGGAAGAGCTCGGCATCAACATCTCCAGCCGCTTCGAGTCCTCGTCGATCGACGAGATCTAAGCCGCCAGGCAACGACAGAATTCCGACACAGGAGAACTGAGAAACTAGTGCTCGAATCAACAACTTTCGATCAGCTTCGCATCGGCCTGGCCACCGCTGACGACATCCGTCGTTGGTCGTACGGCGAGGTCAAGAAGCCTGAGACCATCAACTACCGCACGCTCAAGCCCGAGAAGGACGGCCTGTTCGGCGAGCAGATCTTCGGACCTTCCCGCGACTGGGAGTGCGCCTGCGGCAAGTACAAGCGGGTCCGCTTCAAGGGCATCGTCTGCGAGCGCTGCGGCGTCGAGGTCACCAAGTCCTCGGTCCGCCGCGAGCGCATGGGCCACATCGAGCTCGCTGCGCCGGTCACCCACATCTGGTACTTCAAGGGCGTTCCGTCGCGTCTCGGGTACCTGCTGGACATGGCGCCGAAGGACCTCGAGAAGGTCATCTACTTCGCCGCCTACATGGTGATCTCGGTCGACCAGGAGGCGCGTCAGCGCGACCTGCCGACGCAGGAGAACAACATCCGCCTCGAGCTGAAGACGCTCGGCGATCGCCGCGACTCGCGCATCGCCACGCGCCTGCAGAAGCTGGAAGAGGAGCTCGGCGCGCTGGAGGAAGAGGGCGCCAAGGCCGACCAGAAGAAGAAGGTCAAGGATGCCGCGGAGAAGGACATGGCGGGCATCCGCAAGTCCTTCGACGATCAGATCATCCGTCTCGAGAAGGTGTGGGAGGACTTCCGCACCCTCGACGTCGGCGCCCTGAAGGGCGAGGACGAGATCTTCCACGAGCTCCAGGACCGCTTCGGTCAGTACTTCGAGGCCTACATGGGCGCGGAGTCGATCAAGCGTCGCCTGCTGGCGTTCGACCTGGCCGCTGAGGCCGAGAACCTGCACCTGCAGATCTCCGAGGGCAAGGGCCAGCGCAAGATCCGTGCGATCAAGCGCCTGAAGGTCGTCAACTCGTTCCTGCAGACCGGCATGTCCCCGGCATCCATGGTCCTCGACGTCGTTCCGGTGATCCCGCCGGAGCTGCGCCCGATGGTGCAGCTGGACGGTGGCCGCTTCGCGACCTCCGACCTCAACGACCTGTACCGCCGCGTGATCAACCGCAACAACCGCCTCCGTCGCCTGATCGACCTCGGTGCCCCCGAGATCATCGTCAACAACGAGAAGCGCATGCTGCAGGAGGCCGTCGACGCACTGTTCGACAACGGCCGCCGCGGTCGTCCGGTGACGGGCACGGGAAACCGCGCGCTCAAGTCGCTGTCCGACATGCTCAAGGGCAAGCAGGGCCGGTTCCGCCAGAACCTGCTCGGCAAGCGCGTCGACTACTCGGGCCGTTCGGTCATCGTCGTCGGTCCGCAGCTCAAGCTCCACCAGTGCGGTCTGCCCAAGCAGATGGCCCTCGAGCTGTTCAAGCCGTTCGTGATCAAGCGCCTGATCGACCTCGGTCACTCGCAGAACATCAAGGCGGCCAAGCGCGCCGTCGAGCGCACGCGTCCCGAGGTCTGGGACGTGCTCGAGGAGATCATCCGCGAGCGTCCCGTGCTGCTCAACCGTGCGCCTACGCTGCACCGTCTCGGCATCCAGGCCTTCGAGCCTCAGCTCGTCGAGGGCAAGGCCATCCAGCTGCACCCGCTCGTCTGCGCCGCGTTCAACGCGGACTTCGACGGCGACCAGATGGCTGTCCACCTGCCGCTGTCGGTCGAGGCCCAGGCCGAGGCGCGCATCCTGATGCTCGCGTCGAACAACATCCTGAAGCCGTCTGACGGCCGTCCGGTCACCCTGCCTTCGCAGGACATGATCATCGGCCTGCACCACCTGACCACGGTCAAGGTCGGCGCGAAGGGCGAAGGCCGCGCGTTCGGTGACGTCGGCGAGGCGATCATGGCCAAGGACGAGGGAACCCTCGACCTGCAGGCCAAGGTCCGCATCCGGATCCCCGACCTCGCGTTCCTCGAGGGCGAAGCCCCCGAGGGCTACGAGAACCACGGTCTCGTGGACGCCTCGCTCGGCCAGGCGATCTTCAACGGCACGCTCCCCAAGGGCTACCCGTTCGTGCGTGAGCAGGCCGACAAGGGCAAGCTCTCGCAGATCGTCAACAAGCTCGCCGAGGAGTACCCGAAGGTGGAGGTCGCTGCGACCCTCGACCGGATCAAGGACGCCGGCTTCTACTGGGCCACCCGTTCGGGTGTCACGGTGGCGCTCAGCGACATCCTGACCCCGCCGGACAAGCCCCAGATCGTGGCCCGCCACGAGAAGCGGGCCGCGAAGGCGCAGGACCAGTTCGAGAAGGGCCTCACGACCGACGCCGAGCGTCGCCAGGAGCTCATCAAGATCTGGACCGAGGCGACCGACGAGGTCCAGACCGCGATGCGCGCGAACTTCCCTGAGGACAACACCATCAACCGCATGGTGTCGTCGGGTGCTCGTGGTAACTGGCTGCAGATCCGGAACATCGCCGGTATGCGAGGCCTGGTGAACAACCCCAAGGGTGAGATCATCCCCCGTCCGATCATCTCCTCGTACCGCGAGGGTCTGTCGGTGGCGGAGTACTTCATCGCGACGCACGGTGCCCGCAAGGGTCTGGCCGACACGGCCCTCCGTACCGCCGACTCGGGTTACCTCACGCGTCGTCTCGTGGACGTCTCGCAGGATGTCATCATCCGCGAAGAGGACTGCGGCACGACCAAGGGCCTCGAACTCCCGATCGCGACCGCAGGTCCGGACGGCGAGCTCGTCAAGGACCCGAACGTCGAGAACTCGGTGTTCGCCCGTTCGCTCGCATCCGAGGTCGTCGGCCCCGACGGTGAAGTGCTCGCCGCCGCCGGTGACGACGTCGGAGACGTGCTCATCGACAAGCTGATCGAGGCCGGCGTCGGCACCATCAAGGTGCGCTCGGTGCTGACCTGCGACTCGGCTGTCGGCGTCTGCCAGGCCTGCTACGGCCGTTCGCTCGCGACCGGCAAGCTCGTCGACATCGGCGAGGCGGTCGGCATCATCGCCGCCCAGTCGATCGGTGAGCCCGGCACGCAGCTGACCATGCGCACCTTCCACACCGGTGGTTCGGCTTCGGCCGACGACATCACGCAGGGTCTGCCCCGCGTGCAGGAGCTCTTCGAGGCCCGTACCCCCAAGGGTGCGTCGCCGATCGCGGAGTCCGACGGTCGCATCACCATCGAGGAGACGGACCGCGCCAAGAAGGTCATCCTGACGCCCGACAACGGCGATGAGCCGCACGTCTACCCGGTGCTGCGCCGCGCGACGCTCCTGGTCGAGGACGGCCAGCACGTCACGGTCGGTCAGCCGATCCTGGTGGGCACGCTCGACCCCAAGGAGGTCATGCGTGTCATGGGTGCCCGCGAGGTGCAGCGTTACCTCGTGAACGGCGTCCAGGGCGTGTACCGCTCGCAGGGTGTGCCGATCCACGACAAGCACATCGAGGTCATCGTGCGCCAGATGCTGCGCAAGATCACCGTGGTCGACCACGGTGAGACGACGCTGCTTCCGGGTGAGCTGGTCGACTTCAAGAAGTACCAGAACATGAACCGCGAGGTCGTGGCACAGGGCAAGCGCCCCGCGTCCGGTCGCCCGGAGCTCATGGGTATCACGAAGGCGTCGCTCGCGACCGAGTCGTGGCTGTCCGCCGCTTCCTTCCAGGAGACGACCCGCGTGCTCACGCAGGCCGCCATGGAGGGTCGCAGCGACCCGCTGCTCGGCCTCAAGGAGAACGTCATCATCGGAAAGCTCATCCCCGCTGGAACGGGACTTGCGAAGTACCGCAACGTCATCGTCGAGGCGACGGAAGAGGCCAAGAGCGAGCGGTACCCCAACCGCATCTTCGCTTCGGACGGCGCGTACAGCGACGCCGACCTCGGCTATGTCGACTTCGACAGCTTCTCGACCGACGACTTCTCGGGCAACTACAACTGACCCACTGAGATCGTGACGCGAAGGGCCCCGGTTTTCCGGGGCCCTTCGTGCGTCGCACCCGCGCGCCGAGGCGGGGCCGCGGCATCCGGTGCCTACCCTCGATAGCGGAGGCGATAATGGCGCGGATCGGCGGTCGCAGCCTGTGGCTGGCGTGGCCGGTCGGCGTGCTGTGCGCCGGCATCGTCGGGGCCCTGCTCTGGGTCGCGGCGCCCGCCGTGCCCGGCACGGTCAACTGGATCGGCGACACCCTGCGCGCGGCGACGTCGGCGCCCGTGGCGGCCGCGCCGTCGCCCGTGGAGACCGCCGCGCTGGATCCCGCCACCGACCTGGACTGCCGCACGCTGTATCCCGACCGGCTCTGGGCGGAGCTGGTCTGGGGGAGGGACGTGCTGCTCTCGCAGAACTTCGCGGCGCCGCCGACCGGGATCACCGGCCTCGTCGATGCGCTCCAGCCCGTGGTGCGGGTCACCTGCTCCTGGCGGTCGGCTGCCGGTCAGATCGTGACGACGCTCTCTCAGGTGGGGGCGGATGCCTCGACCATCGCCGATGCCGCGCTGCGCGGGCAGGGCTTCGACTGCGAGACCATCGGCGCCGGGGTGGCATGCCGGCGCCAGCAGGGGGATGTCATCGAGGAGCAGGCGGTGCGGGACGGGCTGTGGCTCGCCAGCGTCGAGACCTCGTGGCTGCCCGAGGACTACGGAACCCAGCTCGCCGCGCGCGTGTGGGGCTGACCGGTGCAGCTACCGGTCACTCCGGCCAGATGTGGTCGACGATGCTCGACGTGTAGCCGCTCGGCGAGAGGTTCGAGTACATCGTGTCGATGAGGATGCCGTCGCGCCAGAACAGCGTGCGCCCATCGGTGACCGGGTAGTTGGGGTTCTGCCACGAGCCTTCGCAGCGGGTGCCGCCGTCCGGGGTGTAGCAGGTGTAGCCGTCGCTGGCCGCGTAGCCGTTGAGCAGGTCGAGGGCGGGCCCGCGGGACATGAGCAGGATGGTCGTGGTCAGTGCCGTCGTATCGGCGGCCGGGTCGCCCCAGATGCACAGCAGGCTGCCGTCCGGCAGCACCCCGGACGGGCCGAAGGCTGGGTGGTTCAGCGGGATGCCCTCGAGCTGGGCGAGCACGTTCGCGGAGAGGATGGCCTTGCAGTCGGTCGGGATCGCCGCGGACGGGGTCGCAGTCGGGCTGGGCGTGCCGCTGGGGGACGACGAGACATTCGGGGTGTCGGTCGCTGAGGGCGCCGAGGGCTGTCCTGCCGGGTCCACCTCGGGCGCGCAGGCGGTCAGTGCGGCGGCGAGAAGGAAGGCGGCAGCCACCCCCGCGAACGGTCGACGGTGAGAGGCCATGGCGCTCACCCTAGTCAGGGGTGGCCCCCGGACCAGGAGCGAAACGCCCCGGCATGCCTCCGAGGCCGAACCCGTCCCCCGGGATAACCTCACCCTGCAGGGACGTGCCCTGCGTGAGGAGTGCATCCGATGAGTGACCCGAAGTCGTCGTACGGCGAGCCAGTCGAGGATCCCACGGCGGTCGACGATGTCGTCGGCAGCGTCAACGAGGGTCTCGCCCATGCCGAGGCCGCTGGTCGCGACGCGGTCCCGGACTCGGAGCAGCCGAGCACGGA
>NZ_JBFUMV010000008.1:0-153889 GCF_054049175.1 Microbacterium sp. P5_E9
GATCCAAAGAGCAAGCTCTCCTTCACCGTTCGACTTGCATGTGTTAAGCACGCCGCCAGCGTTCATCCTGAGCCAGGATCAAACTCTCCGTGAAAGAAATGTGCTGCGACAAGACCGGAATAGGTCTTACCGAGCGAGTTTGATCTGACGATCGGATGCCATTGCTGACATCTCGTTTAATCTCAAAAGAATCTCACCGATCAACCGAAGCTGACCGCGAGGTTTTTTGGCAATTTGACAAGTGCACGCTGTTGAGTTCTCAAGGATCGGATGCTCCTGCTTTCAGGTCTCTCGACCGCCTACGCAGGGCAACTCCAATATTGTTCTTCGCTGTCGCATGTCGAATCGGCGCTTTTCGATCGGAATCGAAGCAGCCGGACAGCGTCTCACGAAGAGAGATCCGGTGCCCTGCGTTCCGGCTCTCAGCCAGTCGCGGGGCAACTTCTCTATCTTATCCCTCTCCGTCAGCTTGTCAAATCGGCTGTCCGGGACTGTTTAGCGTCTCCGGCAGCACTCTTCGACAGCTTCGAGGAGTGGGAACCTCCATCGTAGACCCGAAGGTCGACACTCTCAAGAGAGCTTCAGATGGGGGTGGTTCTCCACTTGAGGGGGGTGAGGCTCTCGGCCTCTCCGCTTCCCTGTGGGGCGAACAAGTAATAAGTTACGTGGGTTCTGGGGAACGGGCAAATCCTGGCCGCAGCCCGGGCGTGTCGCCTGCTTAGGTTGGCGGAATTCCGCGGTTCTGCGGGCGCACAGGCGCTTGGCACCACCCTTTGGCGCGCGTAGGTTCGCGGACATGGACAACTCGGCCGGCGTCGTCGTTCCCCTGCCGGCGCGCACGGCGGTCGCGGGTCTGGCCCTCAGGGCGGTGCGGGCGGCGTCCCGCAGCGCGGCGCTGCTCGCCGGCGCGAGCACGACGACGCTCAGCGCCGAGCGCATAGCGGTCGCGTACTCGAGCGAGCGGCACCTGCGCGTGGGCGGTCACTCCCCCGAGGCGTTCGCACCCCTTTCGGGCTTCTTCCGGACCGCGGATGGCTGGGTGCGCACCCACGGCAACTACCCGCACCATGCGGCTGCGCTGCGGCAGGCGCTCGCCCTTGATCCGGATGCCGACAAGGCCGCGGCCGCTGCGGCGCTGTCCGAGCTCGCGGCCGATGCGGCCGCGGCGCGCATCACGGCAGCGGGTGGCCTGTGCGTCGCAGTGCGAGGCGAGGCGCGCGATGTCGATGTGACCCTTCGACGGAGCACGCCCCTCGTCGGGACGACGCAGCTGGGGGCGGCCCCGCTGCGCGCGCTGACCGAGGGCGACACGTCGGCGCCGCTGCGCGGCATCCGGATCCTCGATCTGACCCGCGTGATCGCGGGTCCGGTGTGCACGCGCACGCTCGCCCTCCTCGGCGCGGACGTCCTGCGCATCGACTCGCCCCGGCTGCCCGAGCTCCCCTGGCAGCACCTGGACACCGGCCACGGCAAGCGATCGGCCCTGCTCGACCTCGAGGACGACACCGATCGCGTTCGATTCGAAGCGCTGCTGTCGTCGGCGGACGCGATCGTGCTGGGCTATCGTCCCGCCGGGCTCGATCGGCTCGGGCTGTCGCCCGGTGCGCTGGTGCAGCGGCATCCGGGTCTCATCGTCGCGCGGCTGTCGGCGTGGGGCGAACCGGATCGGCGTGGGTTCGACAGTCTGGTGCAGGCCGCGACCGGCATCGCGATGATCGAGGCGCGCGCGGACGGCGCACCGGGCGCTCTCCCCGCCCAGGCACTCGACCACAGCGCCGGCTACCTTCTCGCGGCGGCGGTGATGGAGCTCCTCGCGAAGCGCGCGGACGAGGGGGGCTCCTGGTTCGCCGAGACGTCGCTGCGGCGCGTCGCCGCCGAACTGCTCGGGATGCCGCGCACCGCCGAACCCGAGCAGTTCGCGCCGATCGATGCCGAGCCGCACCTGCAGACCTTCGATGTCGCCGGCACCCTCGTCACGACCACCGCGCCCGCGATCGACTACGAAGGCGGCCCGACGCAGTTCATCGCCCCGCACCCGTGGGGTTCGGACGAACCGGTCTGGCGCGCCGAGTGATCGACCGCCCGCAAGGCCGCTAGCGTGACCGCGGAGGTGGTGCCGCCGTGGACACCGATGTGATTGTTGTGGGAGCCGGACCAGCCGGGATGTCGGTGGCGGCGTGTCTGCGTGGACGCGGGATCGACACGCTGGTCCTCGATCGGGGAACCGCTGCCGGGGACTCGTGGCGCAGCCGCTATGAGCGACTGCATCTGCACACGCCGCGGGTTCAGTCCGCGCTGCCGGGGCTGCGGATCCCCGGCGGGTCCGGTCGGTGGGTGCCGAAGGACGACATGGCCGACTACGTCGCCCGCTACGCCCAGCACCACGGGATCGAGCCGCGATTCGGCACGGAGGTGCGCCGGATCGAGCGCGACGGAGCCGGCTGGGCGGTGCTCGATGGCAGCGAGCGCTGGACCGCGAAGCAGGTCGTCGTCGCCACGGGGTACAACAGCTCGCCGGTCGCCCCGCGCTGGCCGGGGCAGGAGGGCTTCGACGGCGAGATCCTGCACGCCTCGGACTACCAAGCCCCCACGGCCTATGCCGGGCGGAATGTGCTCGTCGTCGGCGCCGGCAACTCGGGCGCCGAGATCGCTGCGGACCTCGCCGAGGGCGGAGCGGCGCACGTGTGGCTCGCTGTCCGCACGCCGCCCAACATCGTCCCGCGCCAGCTCGGCCCCATTCCGACCACACTGATGTCGATCCCGATGGAGTACTCCCCCGCGTGGCTGGTCGACCCGGTGAACCGCCTCTTGCAGCGCGCGGTGCTCGGCGACCTGACCCGCTACGGCATGCCGGCGGCTCGCACGGGCCTCGTCGCCCAGGCGCGCGAGACCGGGACCACCCCGACGATCGACGTCGGCCTCGTGAAGCAGCTGCGCGCGGGCCGGGTCACTCCCGTCGCGGCGGTCGAGCGGTTCGTCGGGGGCGAGGTCGTACTCGCGGACGGCAGCAGAGTCTCTCCCGACGCCGTCATCGCCGCGACCGGCTACACGACAGGCCTCGAACCCGTGGTCGGACACCTCGGTGTGCTGGACCGGAGCGGGAGGCCTCTGGTCACAGGCCGTCGCTACATCTCAAGAGCGCCCGGACTGCGGTTCCTCGGCATGACAAACCCGCTCAAGGGTCAGCTGTTCCAGATCGGCCTCGACGCCCGCGCGATCGGGCGGTCGATCTCCAGGGAGCTGCGGGCAACCTGACCGGACTACCTGACAGAGGCGCGCACCCGCGTGCGCAGCACCTGCACCACGACCGCCAGTCCCACCGTGACCAGTCCCCACGCGGCGCACGCCTGCGGAAGCACCCGGTACGCCAGGTGCTGGATCGTGAACTCGGCATCCAGCGGGCCGTAGACGGCAAGTCCGATGATCCACGCCAGCGCGAGGAGCATCGGCAGTGACAGCCACCACGTCCACCGCACCCACGCGGGCAGCAGGCACGGAACGGATGCCTCGACCCGCCGTCGCCGCAGCCACACGACCGCCGACACCGCGAGAATCGCCAGCCCGGCGATGCTCGAGCCGTGCTGCAGCCACTTGTAGCCGGGGAGCGCACCCCACTGCTCGGCGAGTGCGGGGAACAGGTCGACGCCGCCGCGACCCTCGTGCGTGAACAGGTCCCACGCGATATGGCTCACCACACCGAGGGCGAGCGACACGACGAGGAGCACGACCGCCCGCCACGACACAGATCGCCGCTGCGGCTTGCCGGGCTCACGATCGGTGCGCACGCCGAGCGTGTCGCGCAGGGCGCCGGCCGCGCCGCGATCCCACTCCGCGGGCAGCCGGCCGGCGAGCCAGCGAGGGCTCAGCTCACGGGCAGCCGGACGCAGGATGCAACGCCAGGCGATCAGCAGCGCGAGGGCGAGCAGCACCGTCGCCGGCAGCCACGCCAGATCATGCGTGCGGCCGTACCCGAGCGGTGAGAACCGGACGAACAGCGGCAGGTCTGGTGCCATCGCGCCCACCGCGATCGCGGCCGGCACGAGCGGCGTCCGGACGAACGGAAGCGCGACGACCGCGTGGCTGGGGGTGAACGGCATCCGTGCCCTTCGGCAAGCTCAGGGGCCGGGGCCGCTCAGGGAGCAGGGGTGACGAACACGCCCGCAAGGGTCTTCTTGCCGCGCCGCAGCACCGACACCGAACCGGGCAGCGAACCGGACACCACCGCCGACTCGTCGGCGACCCGGACACCGTCCAGCGAGACTCCGCCCTGCGCGATCGCGCGGCGCCCCTCACTCAGACTCGACACCAGCCCCGTGTCCACGAGCGCCTGGACCACCGTCGTTCCGGTCGCCACGTCGGCATTCGGCAGTTCGTCGAGGGCGTGACGCAGCGTGACCGGGTCGAGCGCGGTCAGATCTCCCTGGCCGAAGAGAGCCTCGGATGCCGCGATCACGGCTGCCGCGGCATCCGGACCGTGCACGAAGCTTGTGATCTCGAACGCGAGCCGCTTCTGCGCGGCGCGACGGAAGGGCTCGGTGGCCACGAGCTGCTCGTACTCCTCGATCTGCGCGCGCGTGAGGAACGTGAAGATCTTGAGGCGCGGGACCACATCGGCGTCGTCGGAGTTGAGCCAGAACTGGTACATCCGGTAGGGGCTGCACATCTCGGGGTCGAGCCAGATCGCGTTGCCCTCGCTCTTGCCGAACTTGGTGCCGTCGCTGTTCGTGATGAGCGGGGTGCCGATCGCGTGCACCGAGGCGCCCTCTACCCGATGGATGAGATCGACGCCGCTCGTGAGGTTGCCCCACTGATCGGAGCCGCCCGTCTGAAGGACGCAGCCGTAGCTGCGGTGCAGCTCGAGGTAGTCGAGTCCCTGCAGGATCTGGTAGCTGAATTCCGTGTAGCTGATGCCGGCCTCGGAGTTCAGGCGCGCCGACACCGCGTCCTTCTTGAGCATCGTGCCGACGCGGTAGTGCTTGCCGATTTCGCGCAGGAAGTCGATGGCGCTGAGCGGCGCGGTCCAGTCGAGGTTGTTGACCATCCGGGCGGCGTTCTCGCCGTCGAAGCTCAGGAAGCGCTCGACCTGACCACGGAGGTAGCCGACCCACTCGGCGACGGTCTCCTTGGTGTTGAGCGTGCGTTCGGCGGAAGGGCGCGGATCGCCGATGAGGCCGGTCGATCCACCGACGAGTCCGAGCGGGCGGTGCCCGGCGAGCTGCAGCCGGCGCATCAGCAGGAGCTGGACGAGGTTGCCCAGGTGCAGGCTCGGTGCGGTGGGGTCGAAGCCGCAGTAGTACGTGATCGGACCGCCCGACAGCAGGTCGCGCAGTGCGGTCTGATCGGTGGAGACGTGCACGAGGCCGCGCCACACGATCTCGTCCCACACGTTCTCGAACGTCGGATCGTTGGCGGGCGCGGTCGCGGTCAGAGCGGGCGTAGACACGCGCTTCAGGCTACCAGCGGGGCGACGGATGCCTTGGCCCGTCGTGTACCGCGGGACGCGCGGGATGCCGAGGCCCGACACTCGGGCGGCCGCGCGAGCCGCGTAGCCGGCTCGTGCCACACTGGCGGCATGCTCCTGACGACCGACGCGCTGGTCACCGGCATTCTGTCGATCTTTCTGTTCCTCACGCTGTGYGGTGTGCTCGTGCTCATCACGGTGAGCCTGCGAAAGCCGACGACGATTCCGCTCGTGATCGCCACCAGCCTTCTGGTGCTCGCTCTCGTGGTCGTCGCGGTATCCACCGTGAACGTGCCCACGATCCTGGGCCTGATCGTCGCGCTCCTCGGGGTCGCGATCGGCGTCGTCGGCGGCAATCCGGTGACCCGCCGCGTGCTCGAGATCGCGACGCACGGACGCGTGCGCGAGACCGACGACGGCGGGATCGTCGTCCGCGGAATCCCGGCGGTCGGGGATGCCGCGGGTGCCCCTTCGGGCTCGACGGGCGATGGACCGGTGATCCTGCGGGGCGGGACTGTCATCGGCTATCTCGAACGGCTCGGCGCAGTCGTCGCGATCGTGGCCGGGTTTCCCGAGGCGCTCGCGGTGATCGTCGCGATCAAGGGCATCGGCCGGTTCTCGGAGCTCGCCTCGGCCGAGGCGCGCGAGCGATTCATCATCGGAACGCTCGCGAGCCTGCTCTGGGCATGCGCGGCGGGAGCGCTCGTGCGGCTCGCGATCTGGTGACCGCGGCGTGAGTCACCGGGTCGGCGCCGGTGCGCTCTCGAGTCGCAGGAGCCGGAAGCCCTCGATGACCGCCGACGCTCCCGAGGTCGCGAGCGCCTGAGATACGGCGGACTGGGTGATCCCCTCGGAGCTCGCGAGCTCGCGCTGCGTGATGCCGAGGCAGCGGCCGTAGGTCAGTCGCCGGGTGCGCTCGCTCATCGCCGCGACGAGCTGGTCGCGCGCGAGCAGGTACGAGTTCGCCATCCGCGCCTCGCGCTCGGCGGTCGCACCCTCTTCCGGTGCGGCGACGACCCAGGTGCGCGCGGTCGGGACGGTCCGCTGCTGCAGCGCGTGCACCTTGTCGATCGCCTCGCGCGCCGCCCACCACGCCGGGCCCTCCGGGATGTCGCCTGCGGCCGAGGGGATGTCGGCGACTTTCCCGACCCCGACGCCGAACCGGCACTCGATGCCGTCGGACAGGGTCAACTGCAGCAGCAGCAGCGAGCCGAGGGCCGCATCGAGCGTCGGATAGATTCCCTGCTGCTCATCGCCGACCGTGGGTCGCAGGGGCTGCTCGGCCAGAGGCAGGTCGTGCTCCACGCGAGCGATCGCCGCGTCCAGCACACGCTGGGCGGCCTCCCGGTCAGGCAGCCGACGGGAGCCGACGATGTCCGCAGTCACGGCGATGGTCATAACATCAGCCTAGCGCTGATATTGCCATAATATAACTCTATGACTGATATTCCGAGATTATCAGTGGGGGAAGCATCGCCGACGGCTAGAGCCCGAGCACGTGGGCGGCGGCCTGGGTGCGGGAGATGAGCTCGGCCCGCTGCTCGGCCACCCGCACCGGTGCGGTGCCCCCGACGCCGAGGCGGGAGGCGACCGAGCCCTCGATGGTCAGCACCTCGCGGACCTCCGGGGACAGCTCCGGGGATACCGAGGCGAGCATCGCGTCGGTCACCTCGTGCAGCTCCAGGCCCTGCTCTTCGCACAGCCGGACCAGCGACCCGGAGATCTCGTGCGCATCGCGGAAGGGCACGCCGCGCTTCACGAGCCACTCGGCGACGTCGGTCGCGAGTGAGAAGCCGAGGGGCGCGAGCTGCGCCATCCGCTCCGTGTCGAACCGCAGCGTCGCGACCATACCCGCGAAAGCGGGAAGCACGGTCTCGAGGGTGCGGATGGAGTCGAAGACGGGCTCCTTGTCCTCCTGCAGATCGCGGTTGTACGCGAGCGGGAGCCCCTTCAGGGTCGCGAGCAGTCCGGCGAGGTTGCCGATCAGTCGTCCAGACTTGCCGCGGGCGAGTTCGGCGATGTCAGGGTTCTTCTTCTGCGGCATGATGCTCGAGCCCGTCGAGTAGCCGTCATCCAGCCTGACGAACCCGAACTCACGGGTGTTCCAGATGATGATCTCCTCGGCGAACCGGGAGAGATCGATGCCGATCATCGCCGCGACGAACGCGAACTCGGCGACCACATCTCGTGCGGACGTGCCGTCGATGGAGTTCTCGGCCGGGCGCGCCAGGCCGAGCTCGTCGGCGACGAGCTGTGGATCGAGCCCAAGGGTCGAGCCGGCGAGCGCACCGCCGCCGTAAGGCGACACCGACGCTCGCACCGACCAGTCGCGCAGCCGCTCCAGGTCGCGCACGAGCGGCCACGCGTGCGCCTGCAGATGATGGGCGAGGAGGACCGGCTGGGCATGCTGCAGGTGGGTGCGCCCGGGCATGATCGCCCCGGGGTGGGCTTCGGCCTGCGCGACGATCGCGTCGATGAGCCGCAGCACATCGCGGGTGATCGTGCGGGAGTGATCCAGCAGGTACATCCGCACGAGGGTCGCGATCTGGTCGTTGCGGCTGCGGCCGGCGCGCAGCTTGCCGCCGAGCTCCGGCCCGACTTCGCGGATGAGCGCGGCCTCGAGTGCCCCATGGACGTCTTCGTCACTGGGAGCGGGATGCAGCGTGCCGTCCTGGATGCCGCGGGTCAAGGCATCCAGCCCCGCGTGCATGCCCTTCGCCTCGTCGGCGGTGAGGTACCCCGCGGCGGCGAGCGCCTTGGCGTGGGCGTGGGAGCCGGCGATGTCGTAGAGGGCGAGATCCCAGTCGAAGTGGGTCGAACGGCTCAGCGCCGCGAGTTCCGGCGAGGGCCCGGAGGTGAACCGCGCCCCCCACAGTGCGCCTTCGTTGGTGCCATCGGCCTTCGCATCGCTCACACCGACCACCCTACCTAGCCGATTCGGCAGGCCCGTGCGGTGCACACGTACCGCGGCACCCTCGTCGGCCATGATGTGATCATGAGCAGCCCCACCGGAGAGACGACCTCGCTCCAGCGCACCTACCGCTACCTCCGCATCGGCCTCGCCGGCACCGTCGTCGTCATCTTCGTGTCGGTCGCCGTCGCCATCCCGGTCGTGGGGCTGCTGCCCTCGATCAGCCACTACTTCTACACGCCCGCGCGCAATGGGTTCGTGGGCGCCCTCTTCGCCGGCTCCCTCGCGCTGCTCGCGCTCTCGGGCCGGCACGCCGAGCCGGTGCTGCTGGATGCCGCGGCCTTGGTCGCACCCCTCATCGCGATCATCCCCACCGAGATCGCCCCTGGGTCGGTGCCAGGCCTCGCCGATGGTTGTACCGACGCGTGTGTACCAGGGGCGTTCTGGCCCTCGATCAACAACGGGATCGCGACCTACCTCATCGTCGGGACGCTCGCGGTGATCGTCGCGATCGCGCTCCCTGGCTTCCGCCGGATCATTCCGGGAGGGCTGATCGCGATCGCCGTGCTCGCGGTCGTCGCGGTCACCTGGGGATTCTTCTTCGACGCGTTCGTCGCCTACGGTCACCTCGTCGCAACCGTCGTGTTCTTCGGCCTCGTCGCGGCCGTGTCGGTGGTCAACGCGGTGGGCCGGCGCGAGGACGAGTTCCCGCCCACCCGCGCTTTCCGGGTCTCGTACATCGTGCTCGCCGTGCTGATGGTGCTCGACCTCGGCGTGCTCATCCCGTCGACCGTCTTCGGCGGCGGCGCGGCGTGGGGCGTGCTGATCGGCGAAGCGTTCGCACTGGGGCTGTTCCTGATCTTCTGGCTGCTGCAGACGGCGCAGAAGTGGGATGACCCGGATCCGAGTCTGCGGGTCGCTTAGGACCCCGGCACCACCAGCCGCGAGATCCGGTCGGTCGCCGACTCGAGCGGCCCACGTCCGACCAGGAGCGCCCACGCGGTGCAGCCGATGAGGATGCCGAGCGTCAGCGGCCAGAGCGGCATCAGGGCGCGAAACGCGGACAGGTCGCCCGTGCCGCCCAGCGCCGCCGTCGCCCAGACCGCCCAGCTGAGCAGCTGTGCGGTGTAGGCGGTGAGCGGCATCCCGCCGAGTGCCCGCAGCGGGAGGCTGAGCCACACCAGGAACGTCCGGCAGAGCAGCAGGCAGACCGCGATCGCCGCCACGGCGAACCCGCCGGTGCCGATCACCTCGAGCACACCGCTCGAGTGCGGACGCGCGGTCCAGACCGCACCCCAGAAGGTCTGCGCCTCCGCCGCTTCACTTGCGCCGGTCACGACGTGGAGCCCGTAGCCGACCAGCATCAGGGCTGCGCCGGCTGCCAGCATCCGCAGCTGCACCTGCAGACGACGGATGCCGGCGCGCGCGACGCCCATGCCCGCCAGCAGGAATGCGATCCACACGGGGAACGGATAGTGCCAGCCGATCGCCCGGGAGATCGCGTCGCCGGCGAGTGTCTGCCAATACGGCGTCGCGTCCAGCCACACCTGCACGAAGGGCGTGACCACTGCGGTCAGCGCGGCGCCGATGAGGAGCGGTCGGGCGCCGAGACCGGTGAAGGGCACCGCGAGCAGGAAGAGGATGCCGTACGCCGGCAGGATGACGAAGACCGGCACCCCGGTCGCGATGAGCGCGACGCCCAGGATCCACAGCAGACAGCCTCGGACAGCGAGCCGCTGCCGCATGACTCGCAGAGCGGGCGCGTCGAGGACTTTCGCGCCGCCGGTGACGAGCCCGATGGACACTCCCGCCAGAGTGGCGAAGAGGATCGAGGAGCGACCGTCGACGATCGCGATCCACGTGGCGGGATCCGCCCGCAGCGCGGGGCGCGCGATCAGGTGCGCGGTGAACATGCCGATGATCGCGAAGCCGCGCGCGAGGTCGATCCCGGCGATCCGCGTCGGTCCGTTCAAACGCTGCCACGCGGCCGCGCGGCGCGACGGCGGGCCGCCCGGCGACGGCGGGGCGCCCCCCTCCGGTGACCGGGACGGGGCGCCGTCGCTCATCGTGGGTCGCTCAGTTCTGGCGGAGCAGCCAGACCAGGAGGGCCTTCTGCGCGTGCAGGCGGTTCTCCGCCTCGTCCCAGACGACGCTGCGGGGTCCGTCGATCACCGCGGCGTCGACCTCGTACCCACGGTCGGCGGGCAGGCAGTGGATGAAGATCGCCTCGGGCGCGGCAAGCGCCATGAGGTCCTGCGTGACCTTGTACTCGCCGAGGTCGCGCAGGCGGGCGAGCTTCTCCTCTTCCTTGCCCATCGACACCCAGGTGTCCGTGACGATGACGTCCGCACCGGCGGCCGCCTCGTTCGCGTCGGTGTAGAGCGTGACCGATCCCCCGGTGTCCGCCGCCCGCCGGTCGGCATCCGCCACGACGTCGTCACGCGGCGCGTACGCCTCCGGCGAGGCGACCCGCACGTGCATGCCCGCCGTGACGCACGCGAGGATGTACGAGTGGGCCATGTTCGAGCGCCCATCACCGAAGAACGCCAGCGTGAGGCCCTTGAGCTCGCCCATGTGCTCGCGGATCGTGAGCAGATCGGCCAGCAGCTGGCAGGGGTGGAAGTCGTCGCTCAGCGCGTTGACGACCGGCACGCGGGTGCCGCGCGCCATCTCCTCGAGGCCCGCCTGCGCGTAGGTGCGCCAGACGATCGCGGCGACCTGGCGCTCGAGCACCCGTGCCGTGTCGGCGGGCGTCTCCTTGCCGCCGAGCTGGCTGTTCGCCGTCGAGATGATCAGCGGGACGCCCCCGAGGTCGGCGATGCCGACCGCGAACGACACCCGGGTGCGGGTGGATGACTTGTCGAAGATCACCGCGACGGTCTGCGGCCCCTCGAGGGCCTTGACCTTCCACCGATCCTTCTTCACCTCGAGTGCGAGCTCGAGGATCTCGGACTGCTCGGCTTGGGTCAGATCGTCGTCGCGCAGCAGGTGCCGGGTCATGCCGTCACCTCCGAGTCGGCGTCGAGCAGCAGCGCGTGCTCGACGGTGTTGAGGGCCGCGCCGAACAGCTGGACGAACTCGTCGATCTCCGCATCGCCGATCGTGAGTGCCGGGACCAGCCGCAGGGTCTCGTCGTTCGGGGCGTTGATGATCAGGCCGTGCTCCTGGGCCGCCGCGACGATGGCCTTGGCGACCGGATGCCGCAGCGCCACGCCGATGAGCAGCCCCTGACCGCGGCATCCGCTCACCAACGGCGATTCGATGCCGGCGATCGCGGTGCGCAGCTGCGCACCGCGGGTTGCGGCGTTGGCGACCAGGGCGGACTGCTCGATCTCGGCGAGGACCGCCGAGGCGACGGCGGTGCCGAGCGCGTTGCCGCCGAACGTCGACCCGTGCGTGCCGGGGTAGAACAGCTCGCTGGCGTGGCCGTACGTGATGAGCGCGCCGATCGGGAACCCGCCGCCGATGCCCTTGGCGACCGTGATCGCATCGGGGGTGATGCCGGCGTGCTGGAAGGCGAACCACTCCCCCGTGCGCCCCGCGCCGGTCTGGATCTCGTCGACGATCAGCAGCGCGCCGTGCTGCTCGGTGAGCGCGCGCGCAGCCGCGAGGTAGCCCTCAGGCAGCTCGACGACGCCCGCCTCACCCTTGATCGGCTCGACGAACAGCGCGGCGACGCGATCGTCGAGGGCAGCTTCGAGCGCCTCGATCGTGGAGTCGATGAACTCGACGCCCGGGGTCATCGGCAGGAACGGCTCCTGCATGTACGGCTTGCCGGTGAGGGCGAGCGTCCCCATCGTGCGGCCGTGGAAGGCGTCGGTGAGGGCGAGGATGCGCGGGCGCTCGGTGCCGCCGTGCAGGCGGGCGAGCTTGAAGGCGGCTTCGTTCGCCTCGGCGCCGGAGTTGCCGAAGTAGACGCGGCCGGAATCKCCCGTGCCGGCGAGGCGCTTGAGCCGCGCCGCCAGCTCGAGCTGCGGCTCGGTCGCGAAGTAGTTCGAGACGTGCGCGAGCGTCGCAGCCTGCTTCGCGATCGCGTTCACGAAGACCGGGTGTGCGTGCCCGAGCGAGTTCACGGCGATCCCCGCCAGGAAGTCGAGGTAGCGCCGGCCGGCGTCATCCCAGAGATAGGCGCCCTCGCCGCGCGTGAACAGCGCCATCCGGTCGCCGAAGCTCCGCACGAGATCGCGCGACGCGGAATCCCTCCATGTCGTCGTCATCCGACCACCACCTCCGTTCCGATTCCTTGACTTGTGAAGATCTCCACGAGCACCGAGTGGGGCACGCGTCCGTCGATGATCGCCGCCGTCGGGACCCCGCCTTCGACGGCGTCGAGGCAGGCCTGCATCTTCGGGATCATGCCCGACTCGAGCGACGGCAGCATCGCGCGCAGCTCGGTCGAGGTGAGGTGCGAGACGAGCGAGTCGCGGTTCGGCCAGTCGGCGTAGAGCCCGGGCACATCGGTGAGCACCACGAGCTTCGCGGCGCCGAGCGCGGTCGCGAGGGCCGCGGCCGCGGCATCCGCGTTCACATTCAGCGAGTGGCCAGGGTGATCGAGGTCGGGGGCGATGCTCGAAACCACCGGGATCCGCCCAGCGGCGATCTGGTCGAGGACGGGCTGCGGGTCGACCTCGACGACATCGCCGACGCGGCCGAGATCGTGCTCGACGCCGTCGACGGTGACCCCGCGGCGACGGCCGCCGAAGAGGCCGGCGTCCTCACCCGAGAGGCCGGCCGCCAGCGGTCCGTGTGCATTGATTTTGCCGACCAGCTGCGGGTTGATCTGCCCGGTCAGCACCATCCGCACGACCGAGATCGCCTCGGTGCTGGTGACGCGATACCCGCCCTTGAACTCGCTCGGGATCGCGAGCCGGTCGAGCATCGACGAGATCTGCGGGCCGCCGCCGTGCACCACGACGGGCTTCACCCCGACGTACCGGAGGTAGGCGATGTCGGCGGCGAAGGCATCCTGCAGCTCTTCCGAGACCATCGCGTTGCCGCCGTATTTGATCACGACGATCTGGTCGCGGAAGCGGCGCAGCCACGGGAGGGACTCGATGAGAGTCGCCGCCTTGCCGCTGGCCTCGTTCGGATCGGTCTCTTGGATCTCGGTCATGAAGAGTAGGCGCTGTTCTCGTGGACGTAGTCGTGGGTGAGGTCGTTGGTGAGGATCGTGGCCACAGCATCGCCGACCTTGAGGTCGATCACGAGATGGGTGGCACGCGGGGTCAGGTCGACGTCTTCGCGGGGACGGTCGGGCCCGCCCGCGCTGCACACGCGCACGCCGTTCATCCACACGTCGACGTCGTACGGGTCGAATGCGGCGTCGGTCGTGCCGATCGCCGCGAGCACCCGGCCCCAGTTCGCATCGTTGCCGAAGATCGCCGCCTTGAAGAGGTTGTTGCGGGCGACGCTGCGACCCACATCGACCGCGTCGGATTCGGATGCCGCGTGCACGACCTCGATCGTGATGTCGTGGCTTGCACCCTCGGCGTCGCCCTGGAGCTTGCGGGCGAGATCCGCGCAGACGGCTGTGAGGCCGGCTCGGAAGTCCTCCGCGCTCGGGGTGACGCCCGATGCGCCGCTGACGAGGAGGGAGACCTGGTCGTTCGTCGACATGCAGCCGTCCGAGTCGAGCCGGTCGAAGCTCACGGTCGTCGCGGCGCGCAGGTGGACGTCCGCCTGGGCGGAGTCGATCACGGCGTCGGTCGTAATCACCACGAGCATCGTCGCGAGGCCGGGCGCCAGCATCCCGGCTCCCTTCGCCATGCCGCCGATGGTCCAGCCGTCGCCGTGATGCACCGAGGTCTTCGACACCGAGTCGGTGGTCATGATCGCCCGCGCCGCGTCGTCGCCGGCATCGGCGCTGAGCGCCCCGATGCCCTGCTCGACACCGGCGAGCACCTTCGCGCGGAAGACCTCGTCACCAGTGCCGATGAGGCCGGTCGAGCAGACCAGGATGTCGCCGGCGCTCACGTCGAGCAGTTCGGCGGCCTTCTCGGCGGTCTGATGCGTGGTCTGGAAGCCGAACGACCCGGTGAAGCAGTTCGCACCGCCGGAGTTGAGCACGATCGCCTCGACCACGCCGTCCTGGATCACCTGCTGCGACCAGATGATCGGGTTCGCCTTGGCGCGGTTGCTCGTGAAGACCGCCGCGCCCACCTTGAGCGGACCGCGGTTCACCACCACGGCGACATCGGGCTTGCCGCTCGACTTCAGGCCGACGGCGACGCCGGCCGCTTCGAAACCATGGGGCGCGGTGACGGTCACGGCGCGACTCCGTTCACGGTGAGGGCGCGGCCTTCTGGAAGGCCCAGCGCGATGTTCATGGACTGCACGGCGGCGCCGGCCGTGCCCTTGACGAGGTTGTCGAGCGCGGTGACGACGACCACGCGGTTCGCGTCGCGATCGATCGCGAGCCCGATCAACGCGGTGTTCGCACCGACCACATCGGCCGTGCGCGGGAAGTCGCCGGCCGGCAGGAGATGTACGAAGGGCTCGTCGGCGTACGCCGCGTCCCACGCATCGCGGATCTCGGCGTCGGACACCCCCGGCGCGATCGGCGCTGTCGAGGTGGCGAGGATTCCCCGCGCCATCGGCACGAGGACGGGCGTGAAGGAGATCCGGATGCCGTCAGCGGGCGTTGACGGGCTAGCCGCAGCGAGCGCCTGGCGGATCTCGGGGATGTGCCGGTGCGAGCCGCCCACGGCATACGGGTTCGCCGAGCCGAGGATCTCGCTGGCCAGCAGGTTCGTCTTCAGGCTCTTGCCGGCACCAGAGGGTCCGACCGCGAGCACGGTGACGATGTCGGACGGGTCGATGACCCCGGCCGCGACACCCGGCGCGAGGCTCAGGCTGACGGTGCTGGCGTTGCAGCCGGGAGCTGCGATGCGGGATGCCCCGACCAGCCGTTCGCGCTGCTTCGCACCGCCGACCAGCAGCTCCGGGACGCCGTACGCCCACGGCTCATGGAAGTGCCCGCCGTAGAAGCGGTCCCAGTCGTCCGCCGACTCGAGCCGGTGGTCCGCGCCCGCATCGATGACGAGCGGGGCCCCGGCCAAGGCATCCGTGTACTGCCCGGACTGCCCGTGGGGCAGCGCCAGGAAGACGATGTCGTGCCCCGCGAGGACCTCCGGCGTCGTGTCGCCCAGGGTCAGGTGCGCGAGCGAACGGAGGTGCGGCTGGTGCTGGCTGAGGGGCTGCCCGGCGTTGGAGTGCGCCGTGACGGTGCGGATCTCGACGTCGGGATGTGCGGCGAGGATCCGGAGGATCTCACCGCCCGCATAGCCGGATGCGCCGGAGACGGCGACCGAATATGTCATGGATTCCACCTTACGGTCTGGGTTGCTTCGAAGAAGCTCAGCAGGGGCCGGAGACGGCGACACCCGCAGGCGCACCCGGAGGGGTGCCGCGCAGGGTCGCCTAGAGTCGGCGTCCGCCCAGACGTCGGCGCGCGGGAGCGACGCTCACGAGGAGCGTGGCGAGAGGCGTCGCGGCCGAAGGCATGCGCCGACGATAGCGCCCGCGGAGGAGCGTTGCCAAATCGGACGCGACGGACCGCCGCCGCCGAGGGCGGCTCGGAGTGGTGCCGAACGACCGTGCCGCGGCATCCGCACTCGATCGTGGTCAGGTGAGCTCGGCCAGCAGCGCCAGCTCTTCGGACCGGGACAGGCCCGAGCGGCGCTCCCGATCGAGCCCCCGCGAGCGCTCGTCCGCGAGCGTGCGCACGAGGGTCTCGCGCAGCGGGCGAAGCCGGCCCCCGAGGATCCGGTAGGCCGCGTTCGAGCGCGACCAATGGCCGACGAGCTCGCGCGGGAGCCAGAGGGGCAGCGAGCGCGGCCCTGCCCAATGCGACACGCCGCGAGCCGCGAGCCATGCGTCGGGCGCCGCGACCACGGTTCCGGTGTGACCGGCGACGGCACGGGCATCGGCGAGCACCGTGGCCAGCGGCATCCCGCTTCCGACGGCATTCGCGATTCCCGTCCACCGCTCGCGTCCCATGGCGACGATGAAGTCAGCGAGATCGTCGACGTCGATGACCGAGACGCCGATGCCCTGCGGTTCGGGCGTGAGCACAGGTTCATCGCCGGCCAGCGTGAAGCGCGCCACCCAGTAGCCGAATCGATCGCTCTGGTCGCCGGGACCGACGATCAGGCCCGGTCGCACGATGGCCGCGCGAAACCCGAGCGCGGAGCGAACGGATGCCTCGGCAGCGACTTTCGCGCGGCCGTAGTCGTACTCGTCGCCGGGCCGGGCGGGCTCGAGGAGTGCCGCGGTCTCATCCGCGTTGGGGGTGTCACTGTCGGCGTAGACCGAGATCGTCGAGATGTACGTCCAATGCGCGGCGCGATCGGTCAGTGCGGCGACGGCGGATGCCGCGTGGGCGGCGTCCGACGAGATGTCGACGACCTCGTCCCAGCCGCGGGCTGCGACCGCGTCGTACGCGCCGGGCAGGTCGCGGTCCGCCGTGACGAGCCGCGCACCGTCGGGAGCCGACCGTCCGCCGCGCGCGAGGCACGTCACATCGGCGCCATGCTCGACCCAGCCGCGTGCGACGCGCCCGCTGAGCCAGCCGGTGCCGCCGAGGATGAGAACGTCCGTCATGACCCCATGACACCAGACCACTCCGCCGGGCGCATCCTGTTCCGCCGCCGGCGGAACGCGCCATCCGCCGGGGGCGGCGGGCCCAACTGCGGGGCTATCGTCCGACACGCCGGGAGACGGATGCCGCGGCACGGCGTGTCGGCGATGATCCCCGCAGTTGGGTACGGCGGGCGGACCGGCTAGCGGTGCGCGACCCGATCGTCGAGGAACGCCAGGACGCGCGGCCAGGCCTCGGCCGCGTGGGCGGCGCTGAAGCGGCTGCCGGTGTCGTTGAAGAAGGCGTGCTGCGCGCCGGGGTAGACGACGGCCTCGAAGTCGACGCCGGCATCGGTCATGGCCGTGCGCACGGCGGGGAGCGCATCCATGAGCGCGGGATCCTCGGACCCGTACAGCGCGAGGACGGGTGCGTGGATCTTCGCGATCTCAGCGGGTGCCGGTGCCGTGCCGTAGAAGGGCACCGCGGCACGGACGCGAGGGTCAGCGGCGGCGAGCGCGAAGGAGTAGGTGCCCCCGAAGCAGAACCCGGTGACCGCGATGCTCTGGCCGATGCCCGGCTGTGCCTCGAGCCAGTCGACGACCCCGCGCAGGGCGCCGACCGCCCACCCCGCGTATTCCGGCGCCCGCAGGCCGGTCATGGCATCGCGCAACTTCGGCTGCGCCGCGGTGCGGACCTCCTCGTCAGGGTCGTTCACGAGCGCGAACAGCTCTGCGCCGAGGTGTGGTTCGACCCCGGCCGTGCTGAGGATGTCAGGCGCGACGACGAGCCAGCCCTGCTCCGCGAAGCGATCGGCCACATCGCGGATGTGGTCGACCAGACCCCAGATCTCGTGGATCACGATGAGCCCGCCGACGGGCTCGCCGTCGGGCCGGGCGATATACGCGTCGAACGCGGTGCCATCGGGGGCGGTCAGGGCGATCGTCTGCGACACGGCTCTCCTCGGGGTCGGGTTTCTCACCCTACGCCGCTGACCCCACGGGCCGGGGGCGGACCCAACTGCGGGGCAGTCATGCGACACGCCGGACGATGGATGCCTCGGCACGGCGTTTCGCCGCGCATCCCCGCAGTTGGGCTCGCCGCCGGGCTACTCGCGGAGAGTCGCGCCGAAGCGCTCCTGCGTCACGGCGACTCCGGCGAGCTTCGCCTCGGTCGCCTCGGCCGCCGTCAGGGTGCGGTCGGGCGCGCGGAAGCGCAGGGCGAACGTCAGGCTCTTCGAGCCTGACGGCACCCCGGCGCCGCGGTAGTCATCGACGATCCGGACGGACTCGAGCAGTTCGCCGGCGCCTTCGGTGAGCGCGGCCTTGACCGCGGCTGCGGGCACCGCCGCGCCGACCACCAGCGAGACGTCCTGCGTCGCGGCCGGGAACGTCGAGAGCGTCGCGGCCGTGACCCGCTCCCCCGCGAGCGAGAGCACGAGGTCGAGATCGAGTTCGGCGACGACGACGCGACCGGGAAGATCGGATGCCTCGCTGACAGCGGGCAGCAGCTCGCCGACATACCCGACCTCGGTCGCGCCCACGCACAGCACACCGGTGCGGCCCGGGTGCAGGGCCGCCCGTTCGGTCTGGGCGACGTCGATGGACACGCCGGCGGCGCCGGCTATCGTCCGCACCGCGTCGAGCGCATCGACCAGGTCCGCGGCGACGCCCGGCTGGCCGGGCTGCTTCGCGATGCGGCTGCCGGTCAGCAGCACGGCGACATGCTTGTGCTGCGGCGGGATCGAAGCATCGAGCTCGGCGAGGGTCGCGGCATCCGGTCGCACCGCGAGGGGCGGGACGAACGAGGTGCCGTACTGAACCGCAGGCTCGGGGAGGAAGACCGAGCCGGTCTCGAAGAGCGCGAGATCGGTGAAGCCGCGCGACAGGTTGCGGTGGGCGGTCTGAAGCAGCCCAGGGATCAGCGAGCGGCGCAGGAACGGCGCCTGGCCGTCGAGCGGGTTCGCGAGCCGGATCGACGGGAGGTGCTCCCCCGTTGCCGAACCATGCAGGTCGTTCTGCTCTTCGGTCGTGAAGCCGAAGGAGGGCACCTCGACGAAGCCGGCGGCGGCGAGCGCGTTCGCCACGCGACGACGACCGTGCTGCGCGGGCGTGAACCCGCGGCCGGACGGCGGTGTGGGCAGGATCGACGGGATGCGGTCGTAGCCCTCGATGCGGGCGACCTCTTCGGCCAGGGTCCACTTGTCGGTCAGGTCGGGCCGCCACGACGGCGGGTGCACCGACCAGTGGTCGCCGGCGTCGTGGACCTCGCAGCCGATCATCTCGAGCGCGGCGACGATCTCGTCCGTCGTGTAGTCGACGCCGATGAGGCCCTCGACGAAGCCGCGGGGCAGATCGATGCCCGCGATCTCGACGGTCGCGAACAGCGCACCGCCCACCTCGGTGTCGAGGGTGCCGCCGGCGTGCTCCACCATGAGGTCGGCGACCCGGCGAGCGGCGACGAACGGCACGAGCGGGTCGACGCCGCGCTCGAAGCGGCGCGAGGCTTCGCTCGGCAGCTTGTGCCGGCGTGCGGTGCGTGCGATCGAGACGGTGTCGAAGGTCGCCGCTTCGATGAGGACGTTGCGGGTGGTGCCGCTCATCTCGGTCGCTCCGCCGCCCATCACGCCGGCGAGGCCGATCGGGCCGGACTCGTCGGTGATGAGGAGGTCTTCGACGTCGAGCGTGCGCACCTTGCCGTCGAGCGTCTCGAGCTGCTCGCCTGCGGCAGCGCGGCGGACCGTGATGCCGCCCTGGAGCTGGTCGAGGTCGTACCCGTGGATCGGCTGCCCGAGCTCGATCATCACGTAGTTTGTGATGTCGATCAGGATGCCGAGCGATCGGATGCCGGCCAGCGTCAGGCGGGCGACCATCCACGAGGGCGTCGGCTTCGTGGCGTCGACGTCGCGCACGATGCGGACGACGAATTCGGATGCCCCGACCCGGCCGCGGATCGGATTCTGGTCGTCGACGGCGATCGCGAAGCCGGCGACCGGTTGCTCGAGCTCGCCCCACTCCCGGTCGCCCGGGTCGCGGTAGGCCGCGCCCGTCGCGTGCGAGTACTCGCGGGCGATCCCGCGGATCGACAGGGCGTAGCCGCGGTCAGGGGTGACGTTGACATCGACCGCGACATCGTCGAGGCCGAGCAGGGCGATGGCGTCGGTGCCCACCGGGGCGTCGAGGCCGAGCTCGACGAGCCGCAGGATGCCGCTGTGCTCTTCGCCGAGGCCGAGCTCCTTCGCCGAGGCGATCATGCCGTCGGAGACATGGCCATACGTCTTGCGCGCCGCGATCGGGAACGGGCCGGGGAGCACTGCCCCCGGCAGTGTCACGACGACCTTGTCGCCGGCGAAGAAGTTGCCTGCACCGCACACGACGCCGTGCACGGCCGGGCCACCATCCGCTGCGAGCTGGCCATCGGGCGCGACCTGCACCTGGCACCAGCGGATGGTCTTGCCGTTGGACTGGGGCTCCTCGACGAACTCGAGCACTTCGCCCACGACGATGGGACCCTGCAGGTCGAAGCGGAAGACGTCCTCCTCTTCGAACCCGACCGACACCAGTGCCGCGAGGACGTCCTCGGGCGAGGCATCCGCTGCCAGATCGACGTACTCACGCAGCCACGAAAGCGGGACGCGCATCAGACCACCATCCCGAACTGCTCGCTGAAGCGGACATCGCCCTCGGCCATGTCGCGCATGTCCTGCACATCCGAGCGGAACATGAGGGTCCGCTCGATTCCCATCCCGAACGCGAAGCCCGAGTACACCTCAGGGTCGATCCCGGCCGCACGCAGCACGTTCTGATTGACCATGCCGCACCCGCCCCACTCGATCCACCGCGCGCCGCCCTTGAACGTCGGGTGCCAGAGGTCGAGCTCGGCCGACGGCTCGGTGAAGGGGAAGAAGTTGGCCCGGAACCGGGTCTTGGCCTCGGCGCCGAACAGAGCTCGGGCGACGTGGTCGAGCGTGCCCTTGAGGTGCGCCATCGTGATGCCCTTGTCGATCACGAGCCCCTCGAACTGCGAGAAGACCGGAAGATGCGTCGCGTCGAACTCGTCGGTGCGGTAGACCCGCCCGGGGCAGATCACGTAGATCGGCAGCTCGCGCTCGAGTGCCGACCGCACCTGGACGGGACTCGTGTGGGTGCGCATCACGAGGTGGCGGTCGACGGGGTCGACGAAGAAGGTGTCCTGCATCTGCCGCGCGGGATGGTCGACGTCGAAGTTCAGCGCGTCGAAGTTGAACCACTCGTGCTCGAGCTCGGGCCCCTCTGCGACCTCCCAGCCCATGCCCACGAAGATGTCGCCGACCTGCTCCTGGAGGAGGGTGAGCGGATGCCGCGCCCCGACGCGCGCGCGCTGCGCGAGTGCCGTGATGTCGAGGCGCTCCGCCTCGAGCCGGGCGGCGCTCTCGGCCGCGGCCAGCTCCTCCTCGCGGGCGACCAGCGACTGGGTCACGCGGCCCCGGGCCTGACCGATGAGCTTGCCGAACTCCGCCTTGCGCTCGGGTGCGACATCGCGCAGCCGGGAGTTCAGCCGGGCGAGCGGCGAGCCCTCGGCGGTGTGCGCGGCACGCGCGGACTTGAGGGCCGCGGTGTCGGCGGCGGCGCCGATGGCGTCCAGGGCGTCCTGGACCGCGGCATCCACCGCCTCAGGGGTGATTTCGGGAGCGTCAGACACGAGAGTCGAGTCTACCGACGACCCGCCGGTCAGCCTGTCGTGCCTGCGGTGGCGGGCTCGAGGCGATCAGGAGCCGCCGGCGTCGTCGTGCTCGATGCGGCGCACCGCCTCCTGCGCGGCGATCGTCTCGGTGGCGGTCGTCGGGGCGTTGGCGGGAGCGGGACCCGCGATGACCTTCGGCGAGCGCCGGAGGCGCCGCTCCACGAGGCGCGCGACGTACGAGAGCGCGAGGCAGAGCGATACGTAGATCGTGCCCGCGACAATGGCCGCGGGGATGAGCGGCGACCCGAGGACCGCATTCGAGCCGAGGAGCTTCGCGAAGTAGAGCAGCTCGGGATACGTGATGATGAAGCCGAGCGCGGTGTCCTTCAGGGTCACCACGAGCTGCGCGATGATCACCGGCAGCATCGCCCGGATCGCCTGCGGCAGCAGCACAAGGCGCATGACGCCGGCCTTGCGAAGGCCGATCGCATAACCCGCTTCGCCCTGGCCGCGCGGCAGCGACTCGACGCCGGCGCGGACTACCTCGGCGAGCACCGACCCGTTGTAAGCGACCAGGGCGATGACGACTGCCCAGTACGACGTCATCTTGATGCCGATGACCGGCAGCCCGTAGTAGAGCAGGATCATGAAGACCAGCACCGGAACGGCGCGGAAGACCTCGGTGATCCAGGTGACCGGGATCCGGATCCAGGCGTGATCCGACAGGCGCCCGATCGCCAGGACGAAGCCGAGCGCGAGCGCGCCGACCGCCGCGACGGCGAACGCGGCGAGGGTGCGCAGGGTCGCGAGCGCGAACTGCTCCCAGATGCGGGTGAAGGTGAAGGCGTACCACTTCTCGGCCGAGAACTGGCCGGTCACCCAGAACCGCCAGACGACCCAGGCGAGCAGCGCCAGCACCACGAGGATGGTGAGGATGCCGAGGATCCGGTTGCGGAGAATCGCCCGAGGTCCGGGCACGTCGTACAGGACGGAACTCATCGCGCGATCCTCCAGCGGTTCTCGAGCGATCGCTGCAGCCAGGCCAGCAGCAGCACCAGAACGACGAAGATGAGCATGACCCAGAGGATGGTGACCAGCTGGTTTTCACCCTTCTCACTCATCTCGGCGCGGATGTTGCCGAGATTGACGACCGCGAATCCGGCGGCGACCGTCGTGTTCTTGAGCAGCGCGATGAACACGCTCATCATCGGGGGGATCACCGACCGCGTCGCCTGCGGGAGGATGACGAGGGTCATGACCTGGCCGAACGTCAAGCCGATGGCGCGTGCGGCTTCGGCCTGACCCACCGGCACGGTGTTGATGCCGGAGCGGATGGTCTCGGCGACGTACGTCGCCGTGTAGATCCCGAGCGCCCAGACCGCCAGGACGAGGAAGTTCGCCCGCCCCGGAAGCAGGAGGGGCATGCAGAACGCGAAGAAGAACATCACGAGCGTCAGGGGCGTGTTGCGGATCCAGTTCACATACACGGTCCCGACCGCACGGGCGACCGGAATAGGCGAGACCCGCATCGCCCCGACGATGATGCCGAGGATGATCGCGATCACGGCGCCGCCGAAGAAGAGCACCACGGTGCCCCACAGTGCGGCCACCCAGATGTCTGGATAGTCGATGATCTGGTTCACGACCGGCTCCTCCGCTGGTCAGAGGTGGCGGCGCCCGCGGACGGGCGCCGCCACCWGCCGGTCAATTGATGGGATCGACCGCGGGCTGCGTACCCTCGACCCCGGCCGGGCCGAGGTTCTTGTCGAAGATGGCCTGCCAGATGTCCGGCCCGTCGGTGAGCATCGAGTTGATGAACTCCTGCATCGCGGCGTCGTCCTTGGTGAGGCCGATGCCGTAGCGCTCCTCACTGAAGGGCTCGCCGACGACCTTGAGCGCGTCCGGGTCCTGCGCGGCGAAGCCGATCAGGATGGACTCGTCGGTCGTGACAGCGTCGACCTGCCCGTTCTTGAGCTGCTCGACGCACTGCGAGTAGGTGTCGAACTCCGTGGTCGTGGCATCCGGATACTCGTCCTTGATCCGCTGGATCGAGGTCGACCCGGTGGCCGAGCACACGTTCTTGCCGGCGAGGTCATCGGGTCCGGTGATGTCCGAGTTGTCGGCTGCGACGAGCAGACCCTGGCCGGTGAGGAAGTAGGGGCCGGCGAACGAGATCAGCTCCTTGCGCTTGTCCGTGATCGAGTACGTGCCGACGTAGTAGTCGACGTCCCCGTTGACGAGCGCCTGCTCGCGGTTGGCGGACGGGATCGCGGTGAACTCGATCTTGTCCTCGTCGTAGCCGAGCGATGCGGCGATCCACCGCGCGATGTCGACGTCGAAACCGGTGCGGTCGCCCGTGGTCGGGTCGAGGTAGCCGAGGCCCGGCTGATCCTCCTTGACACCGACCTTGACGGTGCCGCGCTCGCTGATGGCGTCGAAGGTGGGACTGCCGTCGATCGTGACATCGGTGGCGACCTCGAACCAGGGGCCCGCAGACTCGCTGGGCGACGCCTCGCCATCCGGGGTCGTGCCTGGCGTGCCGCTGTTGCACGCCGTGAGTGTCAGAACCGCTGCTGCGGCCAGGCCGAGGCCTGTGATGATCCGTGACTTTCGCATGTGACTGCTCCTTGGGTGCGCATGTTCCTGCTGGTTCCGTATCCGACGTTCGGGTCCGTCCGGATGTAACTCGTGTGTGGGCGGTGGTCCTTTCTCGCGGCGACAGGGTTCAGTGGGTGAGGAGCTTCGAGAGGAAATCCTTCGCCCGCTCGCTCTTCGGGTGCGTGAAGAACTCCTCGGGAATGGCCTCCTCGACGATCTGGCCGTCGGCCATGAAGACGACGCGGTCGGCCGCTTTGCGGGCGAAGCCCATCTCGTGGGTTACGACGATCATCGTCATGCCCTCGAGGGCGAGGCTGACCATGACGTCGAGCACCTCGTTGATCATCTCGGGGTCGAGAGCACTGGTCGGCTCGTCGAAGAGCATGACCTTGGGGTKCATCGCSAGCGMCCGGGCGATSGCGACGCGCTGCTGCTGGCCACCCGACAGCTGCGCAGGCAGCTTGCCTGCCTGCTGCCCGACACCGACGCGGTCGAGCAGCGTCTTGGCCTGCCGCTCGGCATCCGCCTTCTTCATCTTGCGGACCTTGATCGGCCCCAGCGTCACGTTGTCGAGGATCGTGAGGTGCGCGAACAGGTTGAACGACTGGAAGACCATCCCGACGTCCGCGCGCAGCTCAGCCAGGCCCCTGCCCTCTTTCGGCAGCTCCTTGCCATCGATCGAGATGGTGCCGCTCGTGATGGTCTCGAGGCGGTTGATCGTGCGGCACAGCGTGGACTTGCCCGACCCGGAGGGTCCGATCACGACCACGACTTCGCCACGGTTGACCGTCAGGTCGATGTCCTTCAGCGCCTGGAAGTCGCCATAGTGCTTCTGGACATTCGAGACCACGACCAGCGGGTCTCCACGCCGGACCGTGATGTTGGACGTTTTGGGGGCACTGCCGTCTTCTGGCGCCATACCCGCACCCTATGGGCGATGCGGATGCCTCTGCCAGGCCTTGCCGTGAGGCTTTACCGAGATGTAACAGGCGGCGGGCGCTCAGTCCGCGGCGACGGCCCGCTGGGCGAAGGCGCTCTCGTACAGGCACACGCTGGCAGCAGTGGCGAGATTCAGCGACTCAGCGGAGCCGTAGATCGGCAGTCGCAGCGCGAGGTCGGCGTACTTGAGGGCCTCTTCGTCGAGACCCCTGGCCTCGTTGCCGAACAGCCAGGCCGTGGGTTCGGCGAGCGTGCCACGCGACGCGAGGAAGTCCTCTCCCCCGACATCCGCGGCGATGACCCGCAGCCCTGCGGCATGCGCGCGCTCGACGACGACGGCGAGGTCGGCGCCGATCGCGACCGGCAGGTGAAAGAGCGAACCAGTCGTCGCACGGACCACCTTGGGGTTGTACAGGTCGACCGTGCGGCCGGTCAGGATGACGGCATCCGCTCCGGCGGCGTCCGCCGCGCGGATGATCGTGCCGAGGTTGCCTGGGTCCCGCACCTCTTCGCAGATCGCGATGAGACGAGGGGATGCCGCGAACACGTCCTTCAGCGACGTCGGCGACTGTCGTGCCACCGCGACGATTCCCTGGGGCGTCACCGTGTCGGCCATCGCGTCGAGGACCGCCTCCGTGGTGAAGACGACCTCGATCCCGGCCGCGCGGGCCAGATCGCTCACGTCGCTGTGACGCTCCATCGCGGTCGGCGTGGCGAAGATCTCGATGAAGGTTTCGGGTCGGTGCGCGAGTGCCTCCCGCGCCGCCTGAGGTCCTTCGAGGAGGAACAGTCCGGTCTCCTGGCGCGCATTGCGCTTGGTGAGCTTCGCCACAGCACGTACGCGCGGCGAACGCGGGTTCTCGAGCACTCGCTCAGCTTAGGGCTCGAGGCCGATTCTCCGCGTCGCCGCCGGGGCGACGCGCGGTCGCATACTACGATCCGTCCGTGACCCAAGCATCGGCGCCGTCGCCGCCCGCCCGCCCTCCGTGGCTCGACATCGTGGCCCTGGTCGTGCTGTCGGCGGTCGCGGTGGTGACCGCCTGGTGCGGGTTCCAGTCATCGAAGTGGGGCGGCGAGATGTCGATCGCGTTCAGCCAGGCCGGTGCTGCACGGGTGCAGGCCAGCGATGCGGCCAGCGCGGTGCGCGATCAGCGCCAGATCGATCTCACCGTGTTCGCCGAATGGCTGACGGCCGACGACGCCGGCAATGCCGAACTCGCCGGCTTCATCGAGGAGCGGTTCCCGCCGTCGCTCGCGACGGCCTTCGACGCGTGGGACCAGACGACGGGAACTCCGTTCGCCCTGCCCGAGTACGTGGTGGCCGGTGAGGAGGAGGTCGACGAGCTGAACGCGAAGGCCGACGCCGCGTTCGACCGCGCCCTCGAGAACAACCAGCGCGGCGACAACTACACGCTGCTGACAGTGCTGTTCGCGCTCGTCCTGTTCCTCTCCGCCCTCGCGCAGCGCGACGGTCCCTCCTGGTCGAGGCGTGCGCTCATGATCCTCGCTCTGGCGTTCACCGTGACCGGCCTCGTCGTCATGCTCACGTTTCCGATCAGGATCTGACCGCTCGACGGATGCCGGAAACGCCGAAGGGCGCCCTCCGAAACGGAGGACGCCCTTCTTACGCGCGAGTCGGTCAGGCCGACTTCGGTGCGTTGACGTTCTCGGGCAGCGCCTTCTTGGCGGTCTCGACCAGCGACGCGAACGTAGCCGGGTTGTTGACCGCGAGGTCTGCCAGGATGCGGCGATCGACCTGCACGCCGGCAAGGCCGAGGCCCTGGATGAGGCGGTTGTAGGTGAGGCCGTTCTGACGGCTCGCAGCGTTGATGCGCTGGATCCACAGACGACGGAAGTCGCCCTTGCGCTTGCGACGGTCGCGGTACGCGTAGACGAGGGAGTGGGTGACCTGCTCCTTCGCCTTGCGGTACAGACGCGAACGCTGACCCCGGTAACCGGAGGCGCGCTCGAGGATGACGCGACGCTTCTTGTGGGCGTTTACAGCCCGCTTGACTCTAGCCATTTCTCATGTTTCCTATTCGTGCGTCGGGCTCAGAGGCCGAGGAGCTTCTTGGCGACCTTGGCGTCGCCCGGTGCCAGGACCTGCTCCTGGTTGAGGCGGCGCGTGCGGCGGCTCGACTTGCCCTCGAGGTTGTGGCGCATGCCGGCCTGCTGCTTCATGAGCTTTCCGCTGCCGGTGACCTTGAAGCGCTTCTTGGCACCGGAGTGGGTCTTCTGCTTCGGCATCTCTTCTTCCTTCGTTTCACTTCCCGCCCAGGCGGGAGTCGGGTCCCGCCTGAGCGGGAGTCTGTGGTCCCGCGGTGCGGGAGTAAGTGGGGCTATTCGCCGGGTTCAGCGGCGGCGGCGACGGTCTCAGCGCCGGCGGTGCCGGTGCGAGCAGATCGGGCAGCTTCCTTGTTCGCAGCGCGCTGCGCGTTCTGCTCGGTCTTCACCTCGGACTTGTTCTTGTGCGGGGCGATCACCATCACCATGTTGCGACCGTCGATCATGGGGTTCGACTCGACCGTGCCGAACTCGGCGACGTCTTCGGCGAACTTGCGAAGGAGTCGCACACCCTGCTCGGGACGCGACTGCTCGCGGCCTCGGAACAGGATCATGGCCTTCACCTTGTCGCCGGACTGGAGGAAGCCCTCGGCGCGCTTGAGCTTGGTGGTGTAGTCGTGAGCTTCGATCTTCAGACGGAAGCGGACCTCTTTGAGGACCGTGTTCGCCTGGTTGCGCCGCACTTCCTTGGCCTTCTGGGCAGCCTCGTACTTGAACTTCCCGTAGTCCATGATCTTGACAACGGGAGGCTTCGCGTCGGGGGCCACCTCGACCAGATCGAGATCGGCTTCCTGAGCCAGGCGCAGCGCCACCTCGATGCGGACGACGCCGACCTGTTCACCCGCGGGGCCCACGAGGCGGACCTCGGGAACGCGGATGCGGTCATTGGTGCGGGGATCGCTGATGCGGAACTCCTCTTTCGTGCGGGATGTCAGCCACCGCGACACAGGGTGTGTCACGGGCGGAAGAGGCACAGTCCACCCGGCACGACGCGGGAGCGCCGGCTCTTGCACCCTTGCTACCTCGGCCGCAAGCGGACGAGGCGGAGTGCGTGACCCGGTAGCCTGGAACGGCAAGCGCGGGTGGGATGTGATCCTCTTTCGATTCCGGAGCAGAACGCTCCGGAGCCCGCTGAAGTCTAGCAGAGAGAACGGCGTGGACACGATTCGAGGCACCGACGGCGACCGGACCGACCAGGACGAGGCGCGTGACGCTGCGCGCCGCGCCCGCTGGGAGGAACAGGAGCGCGCCGCGGCATCCGCCACTCGGGACATCGCGGATGTGCCGGCTGTCGAAGTCATCACGACCGCCGCGGTGCACCTGATGAGCGCCGCAGCGGTGAAGGTCGGCCTCGCCGACTCCCCCGAGGCGCAGACCGATCTCGACGAGGCACGCAAGCTCATCAACGCCCTCGCCGGACTCATCACCGCGGGCGCCCCGGAGATCAGCGACATGCACGCCCGGTCGCTCCGCGACGGCCTTCGGTCACTTCAGCTCGCGTTCCGCGAGGCATCCGTCATCCCCGACCCGATCGGCAAGGGACCGGGCGAGAAGTGGACCGGTCCGGTCAACTGACGGCCTGAAGCCGAGGCGAGCCGCGCTCAGTCGCGGCGGATCAGCTTCACCGTGAGGGAGTCGACGAGCACGGCGATGCGGTCGTCCGCGGCCCAGCGGGCGGCGAGGCGCGCCAGAACCGTGTCGAGCTCGCCCTTATCCAGTCCCGGCATCAGGTCGAGCGCGACGACGAGTTCCGGCCCGCGGAGCCGCGCGTCGGGGTCGCCGGCCGAGACCGCGAGGTCGAGGATCGCGAGTTCGCCGCCGATGCTCTCCTGCAGCCCGGCGAACACCTCGGGCGACACGTAGGACGGCTCCCAGCCATGCCCCTGCGCGATCGCCCAGACCGCCGGGCGGCGCAGGATGAACTCGGTCGGGGACCCCGGATCGATGACGATGAGATCGGTGTCGTCGTCGGCCGCGGCCAGGGCCGTGCGCACGCCGTCCGCCGGCACCGGCCGGGCCGCGGCATCCCACCGCGTCAGCGTCTCCACCGACGTGAACACGGGCAGCACACGCCGGCCGTCGGGGGCGGCGACCGTGACGATCGAGAGCTCCTGCGTCTTGTCGACCGTCAAGCCGGTCGGCCCGACGCCTTCGTCGCCCTTCTCCGCCAGCAGCGGGATCAGGAGCCGCGCCGACCGGTAGGCCTCGACGACCGCGGACTGGTCACCGGCGCCGCTCCGGAACGCCTCGAGCGCGGCCTGCAGCGCCGGATCGGCTGAGCCGTTATCGGAAGCGTGCGCGTTCGGCTCGAAGCTGCGGCCCGCCCAGGGGGTGCCTGCCGAGTCGCCCCCGGCGTGCGAGTGGTGCGGGTCAGGCTCCGGCGACATCGAGCGCCTCGGCGAGCGTGAACGCCCCGGCATACAGCGCCTTGCCGACGATCGCGCCTTCGACGCCGAGCGGAACGAGTTCGCGCAGCGCCGCGATGTCATCGAGGCTCGAGACGCCACCCGAGGCGACGACGGGCTTCGGCGTGCGCGCGGTGATCTCCCGGAGCAGTTCGAGGTTCGGGCCCCGGAGGGTGCCGTCCTTCGTCACGTCGGTGAGCACGTAGCGGCTGCATCCCGCGACCTCGAGGCGGTCGAGCACCGTCCACAGGTCGCCGCCTTCGCGGGTCCAGCCGCGCGCCGCGAGGGTGGTGCCACGCACGTCGAGCCCGACCGCGATGACGTCGCCGTAACGGCTGATCACGTCGGCTGCCCACTCCGGGTTCTCCAGAGCCGCGGTGCCGAGGTTGATCCGTGCGGCGCCGGACTCCAGTGCCGCCTCCAGCGACTCGTCGTCGCGGATGCCACCGGAGACCTCGACCTGCACGCCGCGCACGTGCTTGATCACCTTGCGGATCACGCTCGCGTTGCTGCCCCGCCCGAAGGCGGCGTCGAGGTCGACGAGGTGGATCCACCGCGCGCCCTGACGCGCGAAGTCGAGCGCAGCGTCGACGGGGTCGCCGTAGTTCGTCTCGGTGCCCGCCTCACCCTGCGTCAGGCGAACCGCCTTGCCGCCGGCGACATCCACGGCGGGAAGGAGGATCAGTTCGGGAGTGGACGCGAAGTCGTTCATGGATCCTCAGGAAGATGTCGTGGCGGCGCCTCGGCGCCGCGGGGAAGGCACGAATTCAGAGAGTAGCCCCGCCGAGCACGCCGATCCAATTGGACAGGAGTCGGATGCCGGCAGAGCCGGACTTCTCGGGATGGAACTGGGTGGCAGACAGCGGGCCGTTCTCGACAGCGGCGATGAACGGAGCCCCGTGGGTGGACCAGGTGACCGCGGGCTTCGGGAATGGGGGCTGCACGTCCAGGAGCCACTTCTGGGCGCCGAACGAGTGGACGAAGTAGAACCGCTCGTCCTCGATGCCGCGGAACAGGCGCGAGCCCTCCCCCGGGTCGACGGTGTTCCAGCCCATGTGCGGCAGCACCGGTGCGTCGAGTTCGGTCACGACGCCTGGCCACTCGCCGAACCCCTCGGTGTCGACTCCGCGCTCGACCCCGAGTTCGAACATGACCTGCATGCCGACGCAGATGCCCAGGACGTGTCGTCCGCCCGCGAGTCGCCGTTCGATGAGCTCGCCCGCGCGCACCGCGTTCAGCGCGTCCATGACGGCGCGGAACGCGCCGACCCCGGGCACGACGAGTCCGTCGGCGTCGCGGATGAGGCCGCGATCCGCGGTCAGGCGTGCGTCGGCCCCGGCCGCAGCGAGAGCCTTGACCGCGGAGTGCACATTCCCCGAGCCGTAGTCGAGCACCGCGACGAGCGGTCGGCTCACAGGGCGCCCTTCGTCGAGGGCACGCCGTCGACGAGCGGGTCGAGCGCTTTCGCCTGGCGGAACGCGCGGGCGAAGGCCTTGTACTCGGCCTCCGCGATGTGGTGCGGATCGCGCCCGGACAGCACGCGCACGTGCACGGTGAGCGCGGCGTTGAACGAGATGGCCTCGAACGTGTGCCGCACCAGCGAACCGGTGAAGTGGCCGCCGATGAGGTGGTGCTCGAAACCGGCCGGCTCGCCGGTGTGGACGAGATAGGGCCGGCCCGAGATGTCCACGACCGCCTGGGCGAGGGCCTCGTCGAGGGGCACGAGCGCGTCGCCGTAGCGCGAGATGCCGGTCTTGTCACCAAGCGCCTCGCGGATGCTCTGACCGAGCACGATCGCGACGTCTTCGACGGTGTGGTGCGCGTCGATCTCCGTGTCGCCCGACGCACGCACGGTGAGGTCGGTGAGCGAGTGCTTCGCGAACGCGGTCAGCAGGTGGTCGAAGAACGGGACTGTCGTGTCGATGTGGCTTCGGCCGGTGCCGTCGAGGTTGACTTCGAGCTCGACGGTCGATTCGCTCGTCGCGCGGCGCAGTGAAGCGGTGCGTCCGGTCATGCCGCCGAGTCTATCGAGGCCAGCGCCTCCAGGAACGCCGTCGTCTCGTCCTCGGTCCCGGCGGTCACGCGAAGATGGCGCGCGATGCCGACATCCCGGATGAGCACGCCACGGTCGTAGAGGGCCTGCCAGGTGGCGGCAGGATCGTCGACGCCGCCGAAGAGGACGAAGTTCGTCCACGACTCGTGCGGTTCGTAGCCGAGCGCCTCGAGCGTCGCGGACGTGCGGTCGCGCTGCGCGACGATCTCGTCGACCATCCGCAGCATCGTCTGCGCGTGGCGCAGGGCCGCCGTCGCCGCAGCCTGGGTCAGCGCACTCAAGTGGTACGGCAGCCGCACGAGGCGAAGCGCGTCCACGACCGCGGGATCGGCGGCGAGGTAGCCCACGCGGGCACCCGCGAACGCGAAGGCCTTGCTCATCGTCCGCGAAACCACGAGCCGCTCGCGGCCGGGCAGCAGTGTGAGGGCGGACCGCTCGTCGCGCGGGGCGAACTCCTGGTACGCCTCGTCGACCACCACGATCCCCTGGGTGGCGTCATAGACCGCCTCGATGACGTCGAGCGTCATGGGCGTGCCGGTCGGGTTGTTCGGCGCGCACAGGAAGACCACATCGGGTGCGGCCTGTTCGACCTGGGCTGCCGCGCTCTCGGCGTCGACGGTGAAATCGTGCCGGCGCTCCCCCGCGATCCATGATGCGCCGGTGGCGCGGGCCAGCAGCGGGTACATCGAGTACGTCGGCGCGAACCCGAAGGCGGTGCGGCCAGGACCGGCGAAAGCCTGCAGGACATGCTGCAGGACCTCGTTGGATCCGTTCGCCGCCCAGAGCTGATCCGCCGTGAGGCCATGCCCCAGGTACTCCGCGAAGCCTTCGCGGAGAGCGGTGAACTCACGGTCGGGGTAGCGATTGATGTCGCGCAGCGCCAGTGCGATCGAGTCGAGGATGTCGTCGGCCACTTCCTGCGGGACAGGATGCGTGTTCTCGTTGACGTTGAGTGCGACGGGGAGCGGCGCCTGCGGTGCGCCATAAGGCGTCATACCGCGCAGATCGTCACGAAGGGGCAGTCGATCGAGGCTCACCCCTCCCATCGTAGAGGCGACGGGATCAGTGGGCGGGCGCGTACTCGGCGGGAATGGCGATGCGCTGTCCTGCCGCCACTGTGACGCCCTCGAGAGCGTTCAGCCGGACGATGGCATCCACGACATCGCGCGGGTCAGCAGTCGGCGCGACCTCTTCGGCGATCGACCAGAGCGAGTCGCCCGCGGCGACCGTGATCGTCGTGAAGGAGCCCGCCGGAGCCCCGGCATCGCGCGACGCGAGTGCCGCCCCGCCGCTGATCACCGCGATGCTCAGTGCCACCACCGCGGGGAACGCCGCCATGGTCGCCAGCACGCGGCGACCGCGTGTCGTGAGACGAAGTCGCGTGCCGCCCACAGCGGTCGCACCGACGGCGGAGATGCGGTGTGTCGCAGCGCCCGAGAATCCGATGGCGGTCATGAGGTCCTCCTGAGAGTGGGGAGAGGTTCGCATCCGGAACTCGGCCGGGAGCGCCGGATGCGAATCTCTCTTCCGAAGTTATCTTCGATGCAATATCCTGTCAAGTGCGGTGGAACACAGCAGTTCCTCGAACACGAAACGCGGCGAGTCTGCTTCGCTCCACCTGCCTGACCGGATACGGTTTCGACAGGAACAGCCCATCAGGGACCTCCGACATTCGAAGAACGATGCACCTCAGGGGCGCGAGACAGGAGCTGGGACGATGACCGAGGCAACCGGCCGCGAGAAGCCGCAGACCCGGCGACGCAAGAGCCTGAGCGACAAGCAGCTCGCCATCCTGGAGGTGATCCAGCGATCGATCGCCCGGCACGGCTATCCGCCGAGCATGCGCGAGATCGGTGACGCGGTCGGCCTCAAGTCCCTCTCGAGCGTGACCCACCAGCTGAATCAGCTCGAGCTCAGCGGCTATCTGCGCCGCGACCCGGGCAAGACCCGCGCGATGGAGGTGCTCATCGATCTCCCGGGCAGCGCCACCGAGAATCCCGCCGACTCCGGTCCTGTGGTCGGCGACGCCGCCATGGTGCCCCTCGTCGGGCGGATCGCCGCCGGCGTCCCCATCACGGCCGACCAGCAGGTCGAGGAGATCTTCCCGCTGCCCCGTCAGCTGGTCGGCAAGGGCGATCTGTTCATGTTGAAGATCGTCGGCGAGTCCATGATCGACGCGGCGATCTGCGATGGCGACTGGGTGGTCGTCCGATCGCAGCCCACCGCCGAGAACGGCGACATCGTCGCTGCGATGCTCGACGGCGAAGCCACGGTGAAGACATTCCGGAGGCGCGACGGGCACACCTGGCTGCTCCCCCGCAACTCCGCCTTCGAACCGATCCTCGGCGACGACGCGGTAGTCCTCGGCAAGATCGTCGCGGTCCTCCGAGCCGTCTGATCGGTGAATTCTCGCCCATGACGGGCGATGATTCCCCGCGCGGCATGGCACTCGGACTGCAACGACCGGCAGAATGGCCGAAGGCGCGGGGGTGCGCCAGACGAGAGGGGGCCGTCGTGGCCGCAACCGAGATCGACGAACTCCGCGAACAACTGGCACGGCTCGAGGCGGAGAACACCGCTCTCCGCGACGTCACCGCGCCGACGACGCCCATCCCGCCGGCAGCGGCGAAGCGGCAGCGAGAACCCGGCCGCTGGCGCGCCTTCGTCTCGGCGCTGATCATCGTGATCGCCACGCTTCTGGTTCCCATCGCGATCGTGAGCGCGTGGGCACGCGTGCAGCTCGTTGACGAGGATGCGTTCGTCAGCACTCTCGCGCCCCTCGCCGAGGACCCCGCCGTCCAGGGCATGATCATCGACGAGACGATGGACGCCATCACGGCCCAGGTCGACTTCAGCGAGCTGACGTCGAACGTCTTCGACGGCATCGCCGACCTCGGCCTGCCGCCGCGTGCCGCCCAGGCACTCGATCTGTTGAAGGCCCCCGCAGCAGACGGTCTCGAGAATCTCGTGAACACGACAGTCACGCGGGTCATCGAGTCGGATGCCTTCGCCGATGTCTGGGCGACGACGACGCGTGCCGCGCACCGCGCCCTCACCGCCGCTGCGACATCGGACGGCGGCGGGATCGTCGTCATGACCGACGACGGCATCGGCATCCAGCTCGGCGCGATCGTGGAGCGCGTCAAGCAGAACCTCGAAGACCGTGGTGTCGGGGTGGCCCAGATGATCCCAGCGATCGACAAGGTCGTCATCATCGGCACGGGTGAGACGCTCCTCGCGATTCGCACGACCTACGCGATCGCCTCCACGCTCGGATACTGGCTCCCGATCATCACACTCGCCCTCTTCGCGCTCGGCATCCTCATCGCCCGCCGACGGAGCGTCGCCATCATCGGAACCGGTGTCGGCTTCCTGATCGGCGGTGGCGCGCTGGCGCTCGGGTTCGCGGCCGGATACCCGGTGATGGGCCAAGTCGCCGTGCAGCTCGATCTATCAGTGGCCGGGCTCGACGTCATCTACAGCCAGCTGATCGGGTCGATGCACCAGACCGCGGCGATCATCGCGCTGCTGGGTGTCTTCATCGGAGTCCTCGGGTGGTTCATGGGCCGCTCGTCCGCGGCAGCCCGCTCGCGCAGCTTCATCCGGGGAGTCAACTCGTCGGCACGCCGCTGGTTCGCGGCGCGCGGGCTGAACACGGGAGCGTTCGGGATCGCGCTCGCCCGCTACCGAGTGCTCATCCGCGTCGTCATCGCCGTGCTCGCCGTGCTCTGGCTCTTCGCACTGCGTCCGCTGTCGACAGGGGATGTCTTCCTCGTCATCATCGTCGCGTTCGTCGTCGCGTGGCTGCTCGAACTGCTGCAGAAGCGACCGGATGAGCTGGTCGCACCGAGCACTGAGGACTCTGCGCTCGTCGCCGAAGAGGCCGCGCTCGATGCGGAGGAGGCCGCGGCCGACGCCGAGATCGCGGCGGCACGCGCCGAGGCGGCAGCCGTCTGGACAGCCTCCGAGACCGACGCTGCGACCGAGGCCGACGCCGAGGCCGACGCCGAGGTCGACCAGAGCGACGTCGAGGTTTCGACGTCGGATGCCCCGGCAGCGGCCTCCGCCGGGGGGCCGGTCGAAGCATCCGCCCCTCCCAAGCCCCCGCGTCCGAAGCGGACTGCGTCCTAGTCGGCCGTCACCAGCCGTCCCTCGCGCACCAGGCGGGTGGCCGCGATGATGTTCCGCAGCGAGGCCACGGTCTCGGGGTAGGCGCGGGTCTTGAGCCCGCAGTCCGGGTTCACCCACACCTGGCGCAGCGGCAGCTCGTCGACGGCGCGCTGCAGCAGCTCGGCCACCTCCGCGACGGAGGGCACGCGCGGCGAGTGGATGTCGTAGACACCCGGGCCGACCCCGTGCGAGAACCCTGACGCCGCGATGTCGTCGATGACCTCGCCGCGGCTGCGGGCAGCCTCGATCGAGGTCACGTCGGCGTCGAGGGCGGCGATCGCGTCGATGACGACGGCGAACTCCGAGTAGCAGAGGTGGGTGTGCACCTGGGTCGCCGCGGCGGCCCCTGCCGTCGCGAGCCGGAACGATCCGACCGACCAGTCGAGGTACTCCTGCTGGTCGCCCTGCTTGAGCGGCAGCAGCTCGCGCAGCGCGGGCTCGTCGACCTGGATGATGCCGATGCCCGCGGCCTCGAGATCGCCGATCTCGTCGCGGAGGGCGAGGGCGACCTGGTCGGCGGTCTCGCCCAGCGGCTGGTCGTCGCGCACGAACGACCAGGCGAGGATCGTCACAGGGCCGGTCAGCATGCCCTTCACCGGGCGGGCGCTGAGCGACTGCGCGAACTCCGCCCAGCGCACTGTGATGGGTGCAGGGCGCGACACGTCGCCCCAGAGGATCGATGGGCGCGTCGCCCGCGAGCCGTAGGACTGCACCCAGCCGTTGCGCGTCACGGCGAACCCCGCGAGGTTCTCGGCGAAGTACTGCACCATGTCGTTGCGCTCGGCTTCGCCGTGCACGAGGACATCCAGGCCCAGCTCCTCCTGCAGGCCGATCACGGTGGTGATCTCCAGGCGCAGCTGCTCCTCGTACTCCGCCGTCGAGATCTCGCCGCGGTCGTGCCGGGCGCGGAGCCGACGGATGTCGCCGGTCTGCGGGAACGAGCCGATCGTCGTGGTCGGGAGGATCGGGAGGTCGAGTGCGGCGTCCTGCGCGGCCACCCGCGTCTCGTGGTCGCCGCGGTCGAAGTCCACGGGTGTCAGCGCTGCCGTGCGCGCGCGGACATCGCCGTCGCGGACGCCGGGCGCGCTGCGCCGATCCTCGAGGGCGACGGATGCCGTGGCAAGATCCTGCTCGATCGCGGCGAGCCCTTCCTCCAGGCCACGCGCGAGGATCGCGACCTGACCGACCTTCTGGTCGGCGAAGGCGAGCCACGACACGAGCCGGGCACCCAGCTCGGTCTCGTCGGCGACGTCGTGCGGCACGTGCTGCAGCGAGGTCGACGTGCCCGCCGAGACGGCGGCGCCGAGCGCACGGAGGTTCTCGAGCTTCGCGGCGGCCGTCGAGAGATCGCCGCGCCAGATGTTGCGGCCGTCGATGACACCGCCGACCAGGGTCTTGCCGGCAAGACCAGGGGCCGCGGCCGGAACCGCGCCCCGGGTGAGGTCGACGGCGAGCGCCTCGACGGGGGCGGCGGCGAGCACGGTCCAGGCCTCCGCGGAGAGCTGGGCGTACGGGGCGGCGACCAGGATCGCGGGGCGGTCGGCTGCGGCGCCGAGGTAGGCGTACGCGCGCTCCGCCGCGGCCGCGAGGTCGGATGCCGGGATCGGCAGGCTCTCGCTCACCAGGGCGGGCTCGTCGAGCTGCACCCACTCCGCGCCGGCGGCACGGAGGGCGGCGAGCAGTTCGGCGTACACGGGCAGCAGGTCATCCAGGCGGCTGAGCGGGCTGAAGTCGGAGGGCGCGGCATCCGTCGCCTTCGCCAGGGCGAGCAGTGTGACGGGACCGACGATGACCGGACGGGTCGTGTAGCCGTCGGCACGCGCCTCGGCCACCTGACGGGCGAAGCGGTCGCTCGACAGGGCGAACGCCGTCTCGGGCCCGATCTCGGGGACGAGGTAGTGGTAGTTCGTGTCGAACCACTTGGTCATCTCGAGCGGGCCTGCTTCGCCCGCGCCGCGCGCGGCGGTGAACAGCGCGCCGAGGCCGATCGAGCCGTCCGCCGCGCGCAGGTGCGCGAACCGCTCCGGCAGGATGCCCGCGGTCACCGCGGCGTCGAGCACCTGGTCGTAGTAAGAGAACGACTCGGGAATCGCCGAGTCCTCCCGGCCGAGACCGAGTTCGACGAGGCGCGCGCGCGTCGAGCGGCGAAGTCCTGCCGCCGTCGCCTCCAGCTCGGCCTCGTCGATGGTGCCGGCCCAGAACGCCTCGACGGCGCGCTTGAGCTCGCGGCGGCGGCCGATCCGGGGATAGCCCAGGATCGTGCCGGCCGGAAAGGCTGAGTGGGATGCGGTCATGAGGTGGCCTCCAGGTCTTCGGGTCGGGTGGTGAGGATGCCGCCCTCGCGGAGCACCGCGAGAACCGCGTCGTGATGGTTGAACGCGTACAGATGGATGCCGGGAGCCCCGCCCGCGAGGACCTCGCGGGCGAGATCGGCGGCATACGTGACGCCGACGTCGCGCTGGCCCTGGGCGGTCGGCTCGATCTCGAGCCGGATCGCCAGTTCGGACGGCAGCGCCTCGCCGGACAGCTCGAGGACGCGCCGCAGGCGTGCGGGCGATGTGATCGGCATCACCCCGGGCAGGATCGGGATGGTCACGCCGGCTCGGCGGGCGCGCTCGACGAAGCTGAGGTAGTCGTCGGAGTGGAAGAAGACCTGCGTGATGGCCTGGGTCGCCCCGGCGGCCTGCTTGGCGAGCAGGGCATCGATGTCGGCATAGGCGTGCGGCGCCCGGGGGTGCCCGTTGGGGAAGGCCGCCACAGAGACATTGATCTTGCAGCGACGCTCCACGCGCGCAGCACCCGGCACCCCGGGAAGGAGGGCCTCCGTGTACGGCGCCTGCTCGGCGTGCACGCGCTGGATCAGCTGGACGAGCTGCGCGGCGCTCTCGAGATCGCCCAGGAACTCTTCGCCCTCGACGGCGCCGGCGGGCGGATCACCCCGAAGGGCGAGGAAGTTCGTGATCCCGGCATCCAGGAACTCCCTGATGAGCCGAGTGGCGCCCTCGTAGGACGTCCCGACGCACGTCAGGTGCGCGAGCGCCGGGACGGAGGTGCGCTCGTGGATGTAGCGGACCAGCTCGAGCGAGCGGCCGCCACTCGACCCACCCGCGCCGTACGTCACGGAGATGAACCGGGGTTCTTCGGCTGCCAGCAGGCGGATCGTCTCATGGAGCGCCGGGATCGACGCGTCTGAGCGCGGCGGATACAGCTCGAACGAGAACGGCACCGCGCCCGCAGGGGCGGTCGGGTCGTCAGCCATCGGGTGCTCTCAGGTCGGAGGGACAGTGTGGCCGGACGGCCGCGGACCGCGCCCGACTGTCGGGGCACGGCATGTTCGCGGGCGGGTGCCGGGCTCGGCTGTCGCTCCAGTCCGCACCCGTGAGGGCATCGGACGACGATTCGACAACGATATGCGAGGCCACCCACCCGCGTCGATCAGTGTGACGCACTGTTTCGGCGTAGCGTTGGGCCATGGAGCGCGTTCAGCCGTACGGGACGTGGAGTTCCCCGATCACTGCACCCGAGGTCGCTGCGGCCTCCCCGCGGCTCGAAGGAGCCCGGTTCGTCGGCGATGAGCTGTGGTGGGGCGAGGGGATTCCCGAAGAGGGCGGGCGCACCGCGATCAAGCGGCGCACCGGGGATGGCACGGTCGAGACGGTGCTCCCGTCACCCTGGAACGCGCGCTCGCGTGTGYACGAGTACGGCGGCGGCGCGTGGACGACCGCCCCCGACGGGACGCTCTACTTCGTCGAGAAGACCGACCAGCGCGTGTGGGAGCTCACCGCCGGCGGCCAGCCCCGGGCACTCACTCCCCCCGCCGAGGGTGCCGCCTATGGCGGCCTCACCTGGCAGGCCGGGCGGCTGCTGGCCATCCGGGAGCACCAGACCGAGGCATCCGACATCCGCCGTGCGATCGTCGAGATCAGCACCGATCGGATGTGGGACTTGATCGAGCTGACCGCGGATTCCGATTTCCTCGCCCAGCCCGCCCTGTCTCCGGGCGGACGGCATCTCGCCTGGGTGGCCTGGAACCACCCCGACATGCCGTGGGATCGCACCGAGCTGCGCATCGGCCGCCTCGAAGACGGCATCGTCGTCGAGTGGGCCACCGTCGCGGGCGGCGACTCCGCGCCGCTGCAGCCGGTGTGGCTGGACGACGACGACCTGCTCTATGCCGACGACTCGACGGGCCGGTGGAACCTCTGGCGCATGCGCCTGGATGCCGGGCTCGACCACGAGGATCTCGCGCCCGCGGACGCCGATACCGGTGGACCGCTGTGGGTGCTGGGCGCCCGGTGGTACGGCAGGCTGGATGACGGACGCATCGTGGCGATCCGCACCGACGGCCGCGACGAGATCGTCGTGATCGACCCGGCGACCGGTGTGGTGAGCCCACTCGCGCTCGACGTGTGCGCGGGCGTCACCATCGAGGATGTGTCGGGCACGCGGGTTCTCCTCACCGGAGCCTCGCACGAAGCCCCCGCTGCCCTGTGGCTGGTGGACGTCGACCGGCCCGCCGAGGCGGAGCGCGTCGCCGGGGGCGCACCGCCGGCAGGACCGGAATGGATGCCGCAGCCCCGTGCGGTGGTCTACGACGGGCCGCACGGACCCGTGCACGCCTTCGACTACGCGCCGCGCAACCCGCACGTCAGCGCGCCGGACGGCGAACTCCCGCCGTACGTGCTGCTGGTGCACGGAGGACCGACGTCGCACGTCGCGGGCGCGGCATCCGGACGAGTCGCGTTCTTCACGAGCCGCGGAATCGGCGTGCTGGACGTCAACTACGGCGGGTCATCCGGGTACGGACGCGAGTACCGGGAGCGGCTGCGCGGCCAGTGGGGCGTCGTCGACGTCGACGATGTCGCGGCCTCCGCCGCAGGTCTCATCGCGGAAGGCCGGGTCGATCCCGCACGCCTGACCATCGCCGGCGGCTCCGCAGGGGGCTGGACGGTGCTCGCCGCCCTTGTGCAGACCGATGTGTTCGCGGCGGGGATCTCCCGCTACGGCGTCGGCGACGCGCGGGCGCTGGCGGCCGACACGCACGACTTCGAGTCGCACTATCTGGACGGGCTCATCGGTCCGCTGCCCGACGCCGAGGCCGTCTACCTCGAACGGTCGCCGCTGAGCCACTCCGAGCGCTTCCGGGTGCCGATCCTGCTCCTGCAGGGGGCCGACGACCTCGTGGTGCCGCCGTCGCAGTCGGAGGCGATCCGCGACGCGCTGCGGACCGGCGGCGTGCCGCACGCGTATGTGCTCTACACCGGCGAGGGACACGGCTTCCGCCGCGCTGAGACGCTCGTAGACGCCCTGGAGAAGGAACTCGCGTTCCTCGGCGGGGTGTACGGCTTCGACACCCCTGGCGTGCCACGGCTCGAACTGGACTAGCGGTCGCCGACCCGGAAGGGCTCGAGGTCGGCGGCGAGCCGAGGCGACACGAACGCGTGGAGCGCCGTGCCCTCCGCCTCGTGCGACTGCGTCACGATGTAGCCGGTCTCGTGCGCGGCGGAGACGAGGTCGCCGCGGCCGTAGGGCACGAGCGCCTTCACCTCGACCGCCGGCAGCGGCAGCGCCGCCTCGACGGCCGCGCGCAGCGCGTCCACGCCCTCGCCCGTGCGAGAGGAGACGAACAGCGCGTGCGGCTCGAGGCCGCGCAGCAGCATCCGGGTGTCGTCGTCGACCAGGTCGGCCTTGTTGAAGACGACGAGTTCGCGGGTGTCGCGAGCGCCGACATCCCCGATGACGTCGCGGACCGTCTTCAGCTGCGCCGCCGGATCAGGATGCGAGGCGTCGACGACGTGCACGATGACGTCGGCGTCGCCGACCTCTTCGAGTGTCGAGCGGAACGCCTCCACCAGCTGGTGCGGCAGATTGCGTACGAACCCGACGGTGTCGGTCAGCGTGTAGACGCGGCCGTCGGTCGTCTCGGAGCGGCGGACCGTGGCATCCAGCGTCGCGAACAGGGCATTCTCGACCAGCACGCCCGCGCTCGTCAGGCGGTTGAGCAGGCTCGATTTGCCGGCGTTCGTGTAGCCCGCGATCGCTACCGAGGGGATCGTGTTGCGCTTGCGCTCGGATCGCTTGGCATCGCGGGCCGGTGCGAAGTCGCGGATCTGACGGCGCAGCTGCGCCATCTTCGTGCGGATGCGGCGGCGGTCGAGTTCGATCTTGGTCTCACCGGGTCCACGCGAGCCCATGCCCGCCCCGCCGGCACCGACCTGACCACCGGCCTGTCGGCTCATCGAGTCACCCCAGCCGCGCAGGCGCGGAAGGAGGTACTCGAGCTGGGCGAGCTCGACCTGCGCCTTGCCCTCCCGGCTCTTCGCGTGCTGGCTGAAGATGTCGAGGATCACGGTCGTGCGGTCGATGACCTTGACCTTGACGACATCCTCGAGCGCGCGACGCTGGCTGGGGGCGAGCTCGGTGTCGACGATGACGGTGTCCGCACCGACCGCGGCGACGATGTCGCGCAGCTCTGCGGCCTTGCCGCGGCCGATGTACGTCGCGGGGTCGGGATGCGGGCGGCGCTGCAGGATGGCGTCCAGCACGACCGCGCCGGCGGTCTCGGCGAGGGCGGAGAGCTCGCGCAGCGAGTTCTCGGCATCCTCCTGCGACCCCTGCGGGTGCACACCCACGAGGACGACGTTCTCGAGACGCAGCTGCCGGTACTCGACCTCGGTGACGTCTTCGAGCTCAGTCGACAGCCCGGGGACGCGGCGCAGGGCGGCGCGCTCTTCGCGATCCCACTGCTCGCCGTCGGTGTCGCCGCGCGAAACGGTCGTCTCGTCCTGAAGCGCCTGGGCCGCGCCGAAGACCCGCACACCCGAGTGCGCCTCGGCGCGAGCCAGTACGCGATCCACCGGGTCGACCGGCGTCTCGTCGGTGCCGGCAGGTGTGGTGGTGTCCGTCATGGGTTCCTTCGTGATGCAAGATGAAGCATCGTAAACTCTAGCCTCCCCGGTTCGGGAGGTCCTCCGCTACGCTCGACAGCCATGGGGAGCGACCATTACTTCAGCGCGTCGCCAGCCAGTGCCGAGAACCTTCGGCGGATTCGTGTGCGACTGGCCGGCCACGACCTCGATCTGACGACGGCGGGCGGCGTTTTCAGTCCGGATCATGTCGACTCCGGCACTGCAGTGCTGCTCGCCAACACTCCCCCGCCCCCACCAGGAGGGCATCTGCTCGACCTCGGGTCGGGCTGGGGACCGATCGCGCTGTCGCTCGCGCTGGAGGCCCCACACGCGACCGTCTGGGCGGTCGACGTCAATGAGCGAGCACTCGACCTCGTGCGCCGCAATGCGGCCTCCCTCGGCGTCGAGAACATCAACGCCGTCCTGCCCGAGGATGTTCCCGCAGACGTGACCTTCCGCACCATCCGCTCGAACCCGCCGATCCGGGTGGGCAAGAACGAGCTGCATGGTCTGCTCGAGCAGTGGATCCCGCGTCTGGACGAGCGATCGGATGCCTGGCTCGTCGTGCAGCGCAACCTCGGGTCGGATTCGCTGCAGCGGTGGCTCGCTGCGACGTTCGCCGACGGATTCAGCGTGCACCGGGCGGCCACCGGCCGCGGATTCCGCGTGCTGAAGGCGCGGCGCCACGGTTCTCCCCCGACGGAGCCGCTGACGCTGCCGTAGACAGGCTCGTCCTCAGGCGAGTGCGACCTCGCCGGAGAACACCAGGGTGGCAGGACCCGACAGGAACACGTGCGGGTCACCGGCGACCTCGACGATCCGGACACCGAGCGTTCCGCCCGGCACCTCGACGGTCCAGCGATCGGGGGCAGCACGTCCGGCCCAGTGCCGGACCGCGAGAGCCGAGGCGGCGACCCCCGTTCCGCAGCTGAGCGTCTCACCCACGCCGCGCTCGAAGACGCGCATACGGATCGCGCCCACACCCTCGTGGACGAGCGGATCCGCGGGAACGACGAACTCGACGTTCGCGCCCTTGGCCGGCTCAGGGTGCAGCTGGGGGCGTCCTCCGAGATCGAGCGCGTCGAGCTCTTCGATGGACGGGAGCGCGACGACGACGTGTGGGTTGCCGACGTCGATCCCCAGCCCTGGTCGGGGCACCGCGTTTCCGCGGGCGCGCACGAGCATCTCGCCGCTCTCGATCCGGAACCGCCCGAGATCCACCTCGTACCCCAGCGCGCTGCGCGATAGAGGAAGCGGACCGTTCCTGGTGCCGATCAGCACCGAGCCGCCCTCAGCGAGCTGCAGAAGACCCGCCTCGAGCAGATAGTGCAGGTAGACGCGGATGCCGTTGCCGCACATCTCCGCCTTGGAGCCGTCGGCGTTCCGGTAGTCCATGAACCACTCGGCGCCGGCTGCCGCGGCGGAAGCTCCTTCGTCGATCGCGGTGGAGCGGACCACCCGCAGCACGCCGTCGCCGCCGATGCCGAAGCGTCTGTCGCACAGGACCGCGATCTGATCGTCGCTGAGGTCGAGTGCTCCGTCAGGGTCGGCGACGATGACGAAGTCGTTGCCCGTGCCATGACCTTTCGTGAAAGGGATGGTCTGCGGCATCCTCCGATTCTACGGATGCCGCCGCGTCAGTGCTCMGCCGCCAGCAGCGTCGGCGCCGGATGGCCGGGCTCCACCCACTGCACTCCGGCATATCGCTTGAACCACGACACCTGCCGTCTGGCGTAGCGCCGGGTGAGCTGCTGGGTCAGGCCGATGGCCTCGGCCTCGCTGAGTTCGCCGGTCAGCTGCGCGAGGGCCTGGGCGTAGCCGATCGCCCGTCGTGCGGTCACGCCCGCTTCGAGCCCTCGCTCGCGCAACCGCGCGACCTCGTCGAGCAGACCGTCCCGCCACATCGCCTCGACGCGCACATCCAAGCGCGGCACCAGCTCCTCACGCGGGACCGCAATCCCGACGATGACGGTATCGGCGTGCCAGAGGACGGGCGCTTCCGGCAGGGCGGCACCGTGGGTGGCAGCGCCCTGTTCGAGCACCTCGAGCGCGCGCACGACCCGTCGCCCGTTGCGGGGGTCGACGCGCTCTGCGGTGACCGGGTCGACGTCGCGGAGCCGGGCGAACAGCGCCCCGGGCCCGAGCCGGTCGAGCTCCTCCTCGAGACGGGCACGCACATCGGCGTCGCGCGGCGGGAAGCGGAAGTCGAACAGCACGCTCGAGACGTAAAGGCCGGAGCCGCCGACCAGGATCGCATCGGCGCCGGCACCGAGGATCTGCCGGATCGCGTCGCGTGCGGCCTCCTGGTACCACGCGACGGCGGCATCCTCGGTGACGTCGAGGACATCGAGGAGGTGATGCGGGATGCCGCGCCGCTCGGAGATCGGAAGCTTCGCTGTGCCGATATCCATGCCCCGGTACAGCTGCATGGCATCGGCATTGACGACCTCGGCGGATCGCCCGCGCGCCACAAGCGCCTGAGCGAGATCGAGCGACAGTGCCGACTTGCCGGTGCCGGTGGCCCCGACGACCGCCCAGACGCGAGGCGCGGACGAGCCCGGCGCGCTCACACGCCGATGCGGAGGGTGGGCAGACCGAGCGAGATCGCGCGCGGTGCGCCCGGGTCGCTCGCCGCTGAGGGGATCGCGCAGGATTCCGCCTGCGCGCGGTCCCAGGCGTCGCCCGCGCTGGTGCGACGGATGCGCAGGGCATCGCCGTCCGGCAGGTCGGCGAGGAGGTGGAACGGCGCGGCATGGGTGACGGTGACCGTCACGACATCGCCCGGTCGCGGCACCGCCGAACCGGCGGGTAGCTCGAAGTGGACGAGACGATTGTCTTCCGCACGACCGGTCAGCCGGTGGGTGGCGGCGTCCTTCTTGCCTTCTCCGGTCGAGACCAGCACCTGAAGCTCGCGCCCCACCTGCTTCTGGTTCTCTTCCAGCGAGATGCGGTCCTGCAGCGCGGCAAGCCGTTCGTAGCGCTGCTGCACGATGTGCTTGGGCACCTGGTCGGGCATGGTCGCGGCCGGTGTGCCCTCGCGGATCGAGTACTGGAACGTGAAAGCGCTCGCGAAGCGCGCCTGCTCCACCACGCGCAGGGTGTCTTCGAAGTCTTCCTCGGTCTCGCCGGGGAAGCCCACGATGATGTCCGTCGAGATGGCGGCGTGTGGCATCTTGGCCCGGACGCGATCGAGGATGCCGAGGAACTTGTCGCTGCGGTACGACCGGCGCATCGCCTTGAGGATGCGGTCGCTGCCCGATTGCAGCGGCATGTGCAGCTGCGGCATGACCGCAGGCGTCTCGGCCATCGCATCGATCACGTCGTCGGTGAACGCGGCGGGGTGCGGGCTCGTGAAGCGGATGCGCTCGAGCCCGTCGATCTCGCCGGCGGCGCGCAGCAGCTTGCCGAACGCCTGACGGTCGCCGAACTCGACGCCGTAGGAGTTCACGTTCTGGCCGAGCAGGGTGACCTCGATGGCGCCGTCGTCGACGAGCAATCGAATCTCGTTCAGGATGTCGCCGGGGCGGCGGTCCTTCTCTTTGCCACGCAGGCTCGGCACGATGCAGAAGGTGCAGGTGTTGTTGCAGCCGACCGAGATCGACACCCAGCCGCTGTGCAGGGCGTCGCGCTTGGTCGGGAGTGTGCTCGGGAAGATCTCGAGGGACTCGAGGATCTCGAGCTCCGCCTCGCCGTTGTGCCGTGCGCGCTCCAGGAGTGCCGGGAGCGAGCCCATGTTGTGCGTGCCGAACACCACGTCGACCCAGGGCGCCTTCTGCAGCACGGTCTGCTTGTCCATCTGCGCGAGGCAGCCGCCGACGGCGATCTGCATGCCGTCGTGCTTATCCTTGCGCGACTTCAGGTAACCGAGGGTGCCGTACAGCTTGCCGGCCGCGTTATCGCGCACCGCGCAGGTGTTGATGACGATGACGTCGGCATCCTGCCCTGCGCCTGCGGGAACGTAGCCGGCGCTCTCGAGCGAACCGGAGAGCCGCTCGGAGTCGTGCACGTTCATCTGGCAGCCGAACGTGCGCACCTCGTAGGTGCGGGCGTGGCCATCCGAAGCGAGCGCCGCGCTCGATGGCGCGATGATCGTCGGGGACGAGGACGCAGAAGTCATGATGGGTGTCATTCTACGAGCCGCACCTGGGAGCAGGGGCTGGACCGCTGCCCCCAGGATCGGGGAGCCGGCTAACGGAAGGCCACACCGCGCAGCCCGCTCGACGACTCGTCGAGTGCGGTCTGCGCCGCCGTCAGCGCGACCGACCCGCGATAGCCCCGGCGTGCGAGCTGCCCGGCCAGTCGGCGCACCGCGGTCTCGCGATCGACGGACGCGAGCGACCGCGCTTTCGAGCGGGCGTACTCCAGTGCTCGCTCGAAGTCGTCGTCGGGAAGAGTGGCGAGCGCAGCGTCGGCGACATCGCGCGGAATCCCGCGCTTGGCGAGGGTCTGGGCGATCACCTGCCGCCCCTGGCCCTTGCGGTCTGTGCCGACGTGGATCAGCTGCTCCGCGAGACCGGCGTCGTCGAGATAGCCGCGCCGTAGGAAGTCCTCCAGCACGGAGTCGACCTCGTCGGCACCGAGTCCCCGCTGAGCGACGAGGGTGCGTGCCTCGGCGACCGACAGCTGCCGGGTGCGCAGCCGCTTCAGCAGGATGTTCTCGGCGTTCTCGCGGTCGATCGCGACGTTCGCCTCGTCATCCTCCCCATCGTCGCCCTCTGCCGCGCTGTAGGCGGCCGGGACGTATTCAGCGCGCGCCGGAGCGCCGCCGAACAGCGGGATGACGGGGGCGAGTTCGGGGCCCGAGGATGGGGGGTCCGGGGACTCCCCATCCTCGTCCTCATGCATACCTCACCCCGGTTGTTGAGCGACGTCGAAACATCAGGCCGGGCGGCGCGCGGCCAGTTCGTCTGAGGCCGCAACCTCGGCCTTGGGCTGACCGATGCCGAGCTTCGCCTTGATCTTCTGCTCGATGTCGTTCGCGACATCCRCGTTCTTGATGAGGAAGTTGCGGGCGTTCTCCTTGCCCTGGCCCAGCTGCTCGCCGTCGTACGTGTACCAGGCACCGGACTTCTTGACGATCCCGTGCTCGACGCCGAAGTCGATCAGGCTGCCTTCGCGCGAGATGCCGATCCCGTAGATGATGTCGAACTCCGCCTGCTTGAAGGGCGGGGCCATCTTGTTCTTGACCACCTTGACGCGGGTGCGGTTGCCGACCGCGTCGGTGCCGTCCTTGAGCGTCTCGATGCGACGGATGTCGAGGCGCACCGACGCGTAGAACTTCAGCGCCTTGCCACCGGCGGTGGTCTCGGGTGAGCCGAAGAACACGCCGATCTTCTCGCGCAGCTGGTTGATGAAGATCATCGTGGTGTTGGTGGTGTTCAGGCCGCCGGTCAGCTTGCGCAGTGCCTGCGACATCAGACGGGCCTGCAGACCCACATGCGTGTCGCCCATCTCACCCTCGATCTCGGCCTTGGGCACGAGAGCTGCGACCGAGTCGATCACGATGAGGTCGATCGAGCCGGAGCGGATCAGCATGTCGGCGATCTCAAGCGCCTGCTCCCCCGTGTCGGGCTGCGACACGAGGAGCTGGTCGATGTCGACGCCGAGCTTCTGCGCGTAGTCGGGGTCGAGCGCGTGCTCGGCGTCGATGAACGCGGCGATTCCGCCGGCGCGCTGCGCGTTGGCGATCGCGTGGAGCGTGAGCGTGGTCTTTCCCGAGGACTCCGGGCCGTAGATCTCGATGATGCGACCGCGCGGGAGTCCGCCGACGCCGAGGGCGACATCCAGCGCGATCGAGCCGGTGGGGATGACCTCGACCGGGGCGCGCTCGTCGCTGCCCAATCGCATGACCGAGCCCTTTCCGAACTGCCGGTCGATCTGGGCGAGGGCCGATTCGAGGGCCTTCTCGCGGTCAGCGGGTGATGGCATGGCGTGCTCCTTATGCTCGCGTTCCGTCGCCTGTAGGCTGTCGCGCTCCGCTCCGGATGGAGCCGATGCTGCGACAAGGCGTGGGGTGTCGTGCGACGTGGTTCACGTTAGGGAGGGGCTCCGACATTCGTCTTCGCTCCTCCCGACCCGTGAGTGCACACGCATCGACACCTGCTGTGCAGGAGCCTACGGAGCCATCGAACAGATCTTCGACGACACGCCGAAAAGCGCGCCGACGGATTCGTCAGCGTCGACGGGACTCCAGGCGCCCGGTGCCGTAGCGCCGTTCGGGCGGGACATCCGTCGCATCGCACAGCGCAAGCCAGATCTCGCGCGGGTCCAGGCCGGCCGTCAGCGCCTGCGCCGCCGTGCGGTCACCCAGTTCGGGCAGGAAGAGATCGGCGACCAGCGCGTCTCCGCGGGCGCCGAACTCATCCTGCACGGCGCGGTCGAACTCACTGCGTCGCATGAAGCGGGCCAGGGGCCGGTGTCAACGCAGCGAGAGCTGAGGCTCTACCGAGGCGACGAGGTCGTCGGGGACGACGTCGGGGAAGCCGTGGATGCCCTCGAGCACCGCGATGCGATCGCCGACTTCGCGCATGATGATGGAGATGGGGACGTCGAGGGCTTCGGCCACCGAGGCGAGGATCTCGCTCGATGCTTCCTTCTGCCCACGCTCGACCTCGCTCAGGTAGCCGAGCGCGACACTGGCGCGACTGGCGACCTGACGGAGGGTGCGACCCTTCTGCAGACGGAAGTCGCGTAGCACTTCACCGATCTCATGACGAACCAGGATCATTGTGCGCCCCCTCCTCTTTCCGCCGCCGTCCGGGTGGAAAACATTACAACACCGGATGAGGCCAATCTAATCCCACGCGCTGGGTAACGGGTGGGAATCGCGGAATGTAACCGACTCGAAACGTCCCGCATTCCCGCCGGAAACGGGCAATCTCAGAGCGCGTCGAGCGCCGCGCGCACAGCCTGGCGAGCCGCCATCGCGCGGATCTCGTTCCTGGTGCCGCTGAGCTCGAACGACGCCACCCGCGTGCCGAGCGGCGTCGCGACGCCGATGTGAACCGTACCCACCGGCTGGCCGTCCGGCGAATCCGGCCCGGCGATTCCGGTCGTCGAGATGCCCACGTGACAGGGCTCGTCCTCGGTGCCGAGACGCACGCGCACACCCTCGGCCATCTGGCGGGCGACGCGCGGGTGCACCGGCCCGTGGTCGCTCAGCAGCACCGAGTCGACGCCGAGCACAGAGTGCTTCACCTCCGTCGCGTAGGCCACGACAGCGCCGCGCAGCACCCGCGAGGCCCCGGGAACCTCGACGAGCGAAGAGACGACGAGTCCCCCGGTGAGGGACTCTGCGATGGCGACCGTCCAGCCGAGCTCGTCGAGCCGGGCGAGCAGCCGCTCCGCCTCTGTGCCGGTCGCGCGCGCCAGGGTGTCCTCGAGCCCGTCCGGAAGATCCGCATCGGGCCGTTCGCGCATGGTCACTGCGCGCTCCCCCTGGGCTTGGCCCGGGCGGCGCGCACCTCACTCACCACGTAGTCGACCCCGCTTGCGATCGTAAGGACCACCGCGATCGTCATCAGGATGCCGTTGACCCACCAGATCCATTCGCCGACGAGCGTCCACAGCGGAAGCAGGGCCAGCGACAGCGCGAGCGCCTGCGCGACGGTCTTGAGCTTGCCCATCCAGGCCGCGGCCAGGACGTGGTCGCTGACGACCATCAAGCGGTAGACGGTGATGCCGATCTCCCGGATCAGGACTACCACGGTCACCCACCACGGCAGCTCGCCGAGGATCGACAGACCGATGAAGGCGAAGCCGGTGAGCACCTTGTCCGCTATGGGGTCCAGCAGCTTGCCGAGGTCGGTGACGATCTCGTACTTGCGCGCTAGCCAGCCGTCGATCCCGTCCGTGGCGATGGCCACGATGAACAGGGCAGCAGCCCACCAGCGCAGCGCGCCGTCCGCTCCCCCATCGGCGAGCAGCATCCAGAGGAAGATCGGCGCACACAGGATGCGGACGATCGTGATGGTGTTCGGCAGCTGGCGCGGAATCGCCATATCAGTCCCGTCCGGTCAGGCCCCAGGCATCCTCATCGCCTTCACTCTCGACGATCGGATAGCCCTCGTACTGCGACTCTACGGCGTTGGCGACGTAGCGGTCAGCGGGGTCGGCCGGATCCCCTGCGGCGGGCGAATCCCCGCCCCGCAGCTTCGCCAGCACGCCGGGCAGCTGCTCGACGGTGACCAGGACATCGCGAGCCTTGGATCCCTCGGAGGGTCCGACGATCTCGCGCGATTCGAGGAGGTCCATCAGCCGACCGGCCTTCGCGAAGCCGACGCGGAGCTTGCGCTGCAGCATCGAGGTCGAGCCGAACTGAGTCGACACGATGAGCTCGGCCGCGGCGAGCAGGAGCTCGAGGTCGTCGCCGATATCGGCATCCACGTCCTTCTTCTCCGCGACGACGGCCACGTCGTCGCGGTAGTCGGGGCGAGCCTGCTGGGTGACGTGCTTGACGACCTTCTCGATCTCGACTTCGCTGACCCACGCGCCCTGCACGCGGACCGCCTTCGACGCGCCCATCGGAAGGAACAGGGCGTCGCCCTGGCCGATGAGGCGGTCGGCGCCCGGCTGATCGAGGATGACGCGCGAATCGGTGACGCTCGTGACCGCGAAGGCGAGCCGCGAAGGCACGTTCGCCTTGATCAGGCCGGTGACGACATCGACCGACGGGCGCTGCGTCGCCAGGACGAGGTGGATGCCGCTCGCCCGGGCGAGCTGGGTGATGCGGACGATCGAGTCCTCGACGTCGCGCGGGGCGACCATCATCAGGTCCGCGAGCTCGTCGACCACCACGAGGAGGTAGGGGTAGGGCTTGAGGACGCGCTCACTGCCCGGCGGGAGCTTGACCTCGCCCGCGACGACGGCGCGGTTGAAGTCGTCGATGTGGCGGTAGCCGAACGACGCGAGATCGTCGTACCGCATGTCCATCTCCTTGACGACCCACTGGAGGGCTTCGGCGGCCTTCTTCGGGTTCGTGATGATGGGCGTGATGAGGTGCGGAACGCCGGCGTAGGACGTGAGCTCCACCCGCTTCGGGTCGATGAGCACCATGCGCACCTCGGATGGCTTGGAGCGCATCAGCAGGCTCGTGATCATCGAGTTGACGAAGCTGGACTTGCCGGAGCCCGTCGAGCCCGCCACCAGGAGGTGCGGCATCTTCGCGAGGTTCGCGACGACGTAGCCGCCGCCGACATCCTTTCCGACGCCGATCGTCATGGGATGCGTCGACTGCTGCGCCGTAGGCGAGCGCAGCACGTCGCCCAGGGTCACGATCTCGCGGTCGACGTTCGGGATCTCCACGCCGATCGCGCTCTTGCCCGGAATCGGGGCGAGGATGCGCACCTCGTTCGAGGCGACGGCGTACGCGATGTTGTTGGTGAGCGCCGTGATGCGCTCGACCTTCACGCCGTGCCCCACCTCGATCTCGTACTGCGTGACGGTCGGACCGCGCGAGAAGCCGGTGACCCGTGCGTCGACCTGGAACTGCTGCAGGACGCTCGTGAGCGCCCGCACCACGTCGTCGTTCGCCGCGGACCTGGCTTTGTGCGGACTGCCCGCCGCGAGCGCGTTCACGGACGGGAGTCGGTACGGCATGGCCGGGGGCGTCCGGGGGTGGTCTGCTGCTCCGAGGCCGCTGAGGCCGGGAAGCACGCCGTCCGCGTCGAGCGCATCGTCGTCGCGGATCGAAGTCTCACCGTGCGACGCACCGGTGGCCGCACCGGCAAGCGCCGCGGCGTCGAAGATCTCGGTGAGCGCATCCGTAGCGACCGGTTCGGGCCCCGCTGCGGGGACCACGACGGCCTTCTCGAACCCGCCCTGCGACGACCCCGGCGGCAGCAGGACCGTCAGGTCCTGCGACCCGATGGCCCCGGTAGGGTCCTCTTCGCGACCGGTCTTGTTGCGTCGCCACCACGGCGTCGAGTCGTTGCCGGTGTCGTCCGCGTCGGCCGGTGCGAACCGTGGCTCCGTCGGCTCGGTCGACCGCTCATCGCCGAACATCCACGCGTAGAGCTCCCCGAGCCGCCGGCCGATGCGGTTGGGCGGCGTCTTGGTGAGGATCAGGATGCTGAGGATCGTGAGCACGCCGAGGACGATGCCGGCGCCGACCTCGGTCAGCACCAGCGCGAGTGGCTCGCCGATCAGCCAGCCCAGCACGCCGCCCGCCGCGCTCAGCGCGGGGAGACCCTCACGCGGCTGCGGTCGCCCGCCGAGGACGTGGCAGAACCCCGCCACCGTGACGACGAAGAGACCGAATCCGATCCCGATGCGCCCGTTGTCGTGCACGGACGACGGATGCCGGAACAGCCAGCCGGCAAGGAGCATGAGCAGCACGGGGAGCACGAAGGCGACGCGACCGACGAGGGCGCCCGCGGTGTACGCGCTGATGGTGACGGCGACCGGCGAGCCGATGAAGAACCACTCGACGACGGCGCCCACCACGGCCAGGAGCACCAGGAGGAAGGGGAAACCGTCGCGGCGCTGGTCCTTTTCGAGGGTCTCAGGCCCGAAGGCGCGGAAGAGCCCGCCGACGCCGTGCGCGAGCCCGAGCCAGGCCCGCGCGATGAGCGGCGGCTTCTCGGGTTCACCCACGTAGCGCTTGGGCGCCGGGGCGGGTTTGCGGGCTGGTGAGGAGGCGCCCTTCGAAGGCGCGCCACCACGCGCGGTCGGGCTTGAGCTCCTGGCCATGTCCTCAAAGGTAAAGCGCCGCGGCGCCGTTTGGGCGCAGCGACGCGGATCGTAACCTCGCCGGGACCGGCAGAGAGCGGCTGCACACCCCCGGTCGGGCCGCGTCAGTGCAGGCGCTTGACCATCGTGTCGCGCCCGATTCCGCTCTGGGTGACCGCGAATCCTTCGCTGCGATACAGCGTCACCGCGAAGTTCCCGCGCTCCACGCTGAGGCTGAGCCGGGCGAAGCCCTGCGTGCGGGCGTGGTCGCACAACTGCTGCAGCAGCGCCCGTCCGACACCGTGCGCGCGCCAGATCGGACGCACGCCGATGATGAGCTCGGGCACCCCGGTTCCGACGTAGCCGAACCCGGGGTCGCTGCGCGGCATGATCCGGTACCACGCGGCGCCGATCGGCTCATCGTTCGCATCGAGGGCGATGAACCCCGCGTCGGTCGGACGCTTCCACCCGCTGAGGTAGCGGGAGTGCTCGGCGCTCGTCAGGATCTCGTGGCGCGGCCGGATGCCGCCCTGCCGCCAGTTCGCCGCCTCGACGACCATGTCGCCGAGGAAGGCGCCGTCAGGCTGGCCGGCAGGGCGCAGTCGGAAGGTCGGAGGCATGCGGCGATTCTATGGCTCGCGCGTCACGCCTCGATGACGAGCGGAATGATCATGGGTCGCCGGCGCAGAGACTGATTGACCCAGCGTCCGATCACGCGCCGCACGACCTGGGCAAGGGCGTGCTGGTCGCGCACGCCGGACTGGGCCGCTTCGGCGAGCGCCGCGGCGATCTTCGGCTTCACGCTGTCGAACACCGCATCGTCCTCGGCGAATCCGCGGGCGTGGATCTCGGGCCCCGAGATGACCTTGCCGGTGGAGGCGTCGACGACGACGATGACGGAGATGAAGCCCTCTTCCCCGAGGATCCTGCGGTCCTTGAGGTCGGCATCCGTGATCTCTCCGACGGTCGAGCCGTCGACGTACACGAAGCCGATGTCGAGCTGTCCGACGACGCGGGCCACGCCGTCGCGCAGGTCGATCACGGTGCCGTTCTCGCCGAGGATCGTGCGGTCCTCTGGTATGCCGGTGTCCTGCGCGAGCCGCGCGTTCGCCATCAGGTGCCGGTACTCGCCGTGCACGGGCAGCACATTGCGGGGCTTGAGGATGTTGTAGCAGTACAGCAGTTCGCCGGCCGCAGCGTGGCCCGAGACGTGCACCTTGGCGTTGCCCTTGTGCACGACGTTGGCGCCGAGCTTGGTGAGTCCGTCGATCACGCGGTAGACGGCGTTCTCGTTGCCCGGAATGAGGCTGGAGGCGAGGATGACGGTGTCGCCCGGCCCCGGCTCGATCTCGTGGTCGTTGTTCGCCATCCGGCTGAGCACCGCCATCGGCTCGCCCTGCGAGCCGGTGGACATGTACACGATCTGGTCTTCGGGAAGGTCCCGAGCCTTCTTGTAGTCGATCAGGATGCCCTCGGGCACGTGCAGGTAGCCGAGGTCCTCGGCGATGGTCATGTTCCGCAGCATGCTGCGGCCGAGGAGCGCGACGCGGCGGCCATGCAGGGCCGCGGCATCCAGCACCTGCTGCACCCGGTGCACGTGACTCGAGAAGCTCGCGACGATCACGCGCCGAGGCGCCTTGCCGATGACCTGGTCGAGCACCGGTCCGATGGATCGCTCCAAGGCGGTGAAGCCCGGCACGTCGGCGTTCGTCGAGTCGACCAGGAACAGGTCGACGCCTTCTTCGCCGAGGCGCGCGAACGCGCGCAGGTCGGTGAGCCGGCCGTCGAGGGGCAGCTGGTCCATCTTGAAGTCACCGGTGACCAGCACGAGCCCCGCGGGGGTGCGGATCGCGACGGCGAGCGCGTCGGGGATCGAGTGGTTGACCGCGACGAACTCGAGGTCGAACGGGTCCAGGCGCTCGCGCTGACCCTCTTTGACGGTCAGGCTGTACGGCTTGATGCGGTGCTCTTTGAGCTTCGCCTCGATCAGGGCGAGCGTGAGCCCCGACCCGATCAGCGGGATATCGGGCTTGAGCTTCAGCAGGTACGGAACCGCGCCGATGTGGTCTTCGTGGCCGTGCGTGAGGACCACGCCGACGACGTCGTCCAGTCKCTTCTTGATGGGCTCGAAGTCGGGCAGGATCAGGTCGACCCCAGGCTGGTGCTCCTCGGGGAACAGCACCCCGCAGTCGACGATCAGCAGCTTGCCGCCGAACTCGAAGACTGTCATGTTGCGGCCGATCTCGCCGAGGCCGCCGAGCGGGAACACCCGAAGGGTGCCGGGCTCGAGCGCGGGCGGATCGTAGACGGTACGGGGCATGTCAGCCTTCTTCCGGATGCCGAGGCCGAAGCCTCGCGCGTGTGCTGGCGGACGCGGCTGCATCCACCGATCTCATCTCGTCGTGCCCGAGACCTTCGGCAGAGCGCCCCCAGCAGCCGCATTGCGGTCGGGGCGGAAATTCGAGAAGTCGGCCCCTGGAACACCGCTGACGAGCGCGAGCTCGTCCTCGATCATCGCGGCCTCCCACTCCTCTGGACCTACCAGGGGCAGGCGCACCCGGGGGCTGCTGATACGGCCGAGGCCGTGCAGGATGTACTTCGCGGAGACGGTTCCTGGCACGTGGGTCATGACAGCCCGGACGAGCGGCTCGAGCCGCTGGTGCTCGGCGGTCGCCGCTGCCAGGTCTCCGCGGTTGACCGCGTCGACGATCGCGCGATAGGGCGCCGCAGCGATGTTCGCGGTGACGCCGATGAGCCCGGTCGCGCCGATGGACAGGTGCGGCAGCACGTTGGCGTCGTCGCCGGAGAAGTACATCAGGTCGGTCTGATTGAGCACCCGGCTGACCTCGCTGAAGTCGCCCTTGGCGTCCTTGATGGCAAGGACGTTCGGATGCTTCGCGATACGCAGGATCGTCTCGTACTTGATCGGCACACCGGTGCGCCCGGGGATGTCGTAGAGGATCACGGGCAGATCGGTGGCATCGGCGACGAGCCGGAAGTGCGTGAGCACCCCCGCCTGCGTGGGCTTGTTGTAGTACGGGGTGACGATCATGATGCCGTCCGCCCCGGCCTTCTCGCTGGCCTTGTACAGCGCGATCGCGTGGGCGGTCTCGTTGGATCCGCCTCCGGTGATGATCCGGGCGCGGCCGGCCGCGACATCCTTCCCGACCTCGACGAGGCGGATCTTCTCGGCGTCGGTCAGCGTGCTGGTCTCGCCGGTCGTGCCGGTMACGACGATGCCATCGGCACCCGCGGCGATGACACCGTCGATGTGCTTCTCCACCGCGGGCCAGTCGACTTCGCCGTCGGCCGTCATCGGAGTGACGAGCGCGACGAGCACCTGCCCGAAGGGATTGCCCGTGTGCGTCATGTTCTCAGGCTATCGGCTCACGGCGCGACCGACGGAGCCGGTTCCGCTCGGGTCGGCTCAGGGGGCGACGCGGCCGTTTGCGTTGAAGGCGGCGTGGGTGAGCGGCATCCGCTCGCGCCAGAAGGTCTCCATCTTCTCGGCGCACATCTCGATCTCGCGCTGCGGGAAGGAGGGGAAGTGCGTGCCCTCGACCTTCGTGCGCAGCGAGAGGAAGTTCATCAGCGACCGCGCATTGAGCGTGACGTACATCGAGGAGTAGATGTTCAGCGGGAGCACGATGCGAGCGACTTCACGGGCGACGCCGGCTGCCAGCATCCGCTGATACGCCTCGAAGGCGTGGACGGATGCCTCGCGGGTCGCGCTGTCGACGAGCTCGAACTGCTCGTCGGTGCCTGGCAGGAAGTCGTACGCGCCTGGCTTGCCGACCTGGAGGAGATTGCGCTCGCGGGCGGGCACATAGAACACCGGACGCAGCTCGCGGTAGCGGCCCGATTCTTCGTTGTACGAGGCGATGCGATGGCGCATGAACTCGCGGAACACGAAGATCGGCGCCTGGACGTAGAACGTCATCGAGTTGTGCTCGAACGGCGAGCCGTGGCGGTCGCGCATCAGATAGTTGATGAGCCCGCGGTCGCGCCCCTCGGACGCGGTGCCTGCACCGATCGCCTCGCCGAGCGTCTGCTCGCCCTGGGTGGACACACGCGCCGCGAACAGGACGTCGGCGTCGGCGGCACTGGCCCGCACCAGCTCGACCGTCATGTCGCTGCGGAACTCGATCTMTGGGGCTGCTGCGGCGCTCACGACTGCCACCCTACCCAGTTCGATTGTTACGTCGAGCCGTCACAGTGACTCCGCCCGGGTTTTGCCCAGGTGAAACCCGATACGCTGATCTGCTGTGACTGTTGTGGGAGCGCTCCTCGTGCTCACCGTGCTGCTCGTGGCGACGGTGGGGCTCGGCGTGACCCTCAAATGGCGGCAGAGCCGACCCCAGCGCGACATCCCCCACGAGGTCGTGGAGCCCGAGCGTCTGGGCGCCGATTCGCTCGGCGAGGAGGCGACGCTGCTGCAGTTCAGCACCGAGCTGTGCGCGCGCTGTCCCGGGGTGCACCGCACCCTCGCCGCGGTCGCGGACGCCCGCCCCGGCGTTCGGCACCTCGACATCGACCTGACGCATCGCCCGGATATCGCGAAGCACTTCCACGTGATGCAGACCCCCACGACCCTGATCCTCGACAGCGACGGCATCGTCCAGACCCGGTTCGGCGGCGTGCCGAACCGTGAAGTCCTCGAACTCGAACTGACCCGACTCACCGGAGAGACCGCCAATGTCTGAGCAGGCCGTCGCGCACAAGGCGCCGCAGGGAATCGATCCGCGCGGACCGCGCTTCGCCGCCGGAATCACCTCCCTGCTCCTGCTGATCGACGTCCTCCTGGGGCTGACGGGTCTGTCGACCGCCCAGGACGCGTCCGGTGCCTGGGCGCTGCCGGCGGCGACGCTCGCCGAGCGGATCCTCGATCCGGCGTTCCTCCTCCTGCTCGTCACCGCGCTGCTGTTCCTGTGGGGCGTGCTCTCGCCGCGCACCGCACCGTGGGGTGTGCTCTACCGCAAGCTCGTGCAGCCCCGACTGGCCAAGCCGACCGAACTCGAAGACCCGCGCCCGCCCCGCTTCGCGCAGGGCGTCGGCCTGTTCGTCGCCGCCCTGGGCCTCATCCTGCAGCTCGCGGGAGTGCCGTGGGCGCTGCCGATCGCTGCGGCCCTCGCCTTCATGGCTGCGTTCCTGAACGCGGTCTTCGGCCTCTGCCTCGGCTGCCAGCTCTACCTGGTGCTGCAGCGGTTCGGTCTCATCGGCCGCAAGACCGCCGTCACCGCCTGACCGCCGCACATCTCCGGGCCGTCCGCGTTCCATCGGAACGGCGGCGCGGTTAGGCTGACCGCGGGCGCCGTGCCGGCGTCGGACGTCGACAGGAGATCAAGATGAGCGTGACGAGCGAAGCCACCACCACGTGGAGCGGCGGGCTGTTCGAAGGCGGCGGCAGCGTCGCCCTGGAGAGCTCCAACCAGGGACCGTTCGCGGTCGACTGGAAGGCACGCAGCGAAGGCTCGACCTCGGTCACCACTCCGGAGGAGCTCCTCGCCGCGGCCCACTCGTCCTGCTTCAGCATGGCGCTTTCGCTCGCCCTGGCGCAGAACGGCACTCCCCCGACGAGCATCGAGACCACGGCATCCGTCACCTTCATCCCCGGCACGGGCATCACCGGCAGCCACCTGAACGTGAACGCCGTCGTCCCGGGCCTCGAGGCCGCCGACTTCGACCGGATCGCCGCCGAGGCGAAGTCCGGCTGCCCGGTCTCGCAGGCGCTCGCGATCGAGATCACCCTCGAGGCGACGCTTGCCTGAAGCCTCCGAATCCCGGCGACTACGACACGTCGTGGTCGCCGGGGCTTCGGGCCTGATCGGATCGGCGCTCACAGAAAGCCTGCGCGACGACGGCGTGCGCGTGTCGACGCTCGTGCGGCGAGCCCCGCAGACGCCGGATGAGATCGAGTGGCTGACCGGGGCGGCACCGCTCGATCCGAAGCTCCTGGAGGGGGCCGACGCGGTCGTCGGCCTGAACGGGGCGAGCATCGGGCGCTTCCCCTGGACGTCGAGCTACCAGCGCACCCTGCTCTGGTCGCGCCTGACGCCCACCCAGGAGCTCGCTGCGGCCGTCAAGGCACTCGGGACCGCGGCGCCCGCACTCGTCTCGGCATCCGCAGTCGGCTACTACGGCTCGAGCCCCGGAGTGCGGCTGACCGAGGACTCCCCGCGCGGCGGGACCTTCCTCGCCGACCTGTGCGGCGAATGGGAGTCCGCGGCACTCGCGGCGGGCCCGCACGCCCGAGTCGCCCTGCTGCGCACCGCTCCGATCGTGCACGCGCAGGGGGTGCTCAAGCCGCTCATGCTGCTGACCCGCTTCGGGCTGAGCGGCCCGATCGGCCGCGGCACCCAGGTGTGGCCCTGGATCTCGCTCGACGACGAGGTCAGGGCGATCCGGCATGTGATCGAGACGGATGTCGCGGGCCCGGTGAATCTGACCGGTCCGACGCGCGCGACCGCCAACGATCTCGGCTTCGCCCTGGCCGTCCGCATGAACCGGCCGTTCCTCCTGCGCGCGCCGGTCTGGGGCATGCGACTCGTCCTCGGCTCGGACGCGACCGAGGCGCTCCTCACCGCGGACATGGATGTCGCCCCGACCGTGCTGGCGGACTCCGGCTTCACCTTCACCCACCCCACGGTGGAGGATGCCGTCCGCGCCGCCGTCCCGGCGGCGGACTAGGTTCAGGCGGCGGGGGGCGCCGCGGACTCGAGCTTGATGGCGGTGCGGACCGCGGCACGCGCGCGGCGGCGGTCACCGGCGGCGTCGTAAGCCATGCCGAGCCGGTACCAGGCCCGCCAATCGTCAGGCGCGGCCTCGACGGCGGCGCGGTACGCGGGGAACGCGGCATCCGCGTCGTCGCGCAGCACGCGCCCGCTGGGCCGGAGCCCGACCTCCTCCGCGGGGAGCCCACCCTCGGCGCCGAGCCGACGACCGAGACTGTCGGCGCGGACGCCGAACCACAGCTCCCGCCCGAGCGCCCAGACCGCGATCACGGGCAGCACGACGAGGGCGGCGCCCATCGCGACGCCGACCGGGTTGCCGCTCGACAGCAACAGCCATGCGCGCTCGGCCACGAGCACGATGTAGAGCGCGAGCAGCGCGGCCATGACCGCGACGCCGATGCGTGCGCTCATGCGCCGGTGACGCGGGCCACCTGGCCCGGCACGCCCTGCTCCTCGACGGGGCTGTCGCTGAGCGCGCCTGCTCCCGGCACGCGCAGTCCGATGTCGAGGAAGCTGTCGAGGCCCACGATCACGCCGCGAGCGTCGCGCGCGGCAGGGAGGGCGATCCGGATGCCTGGACCGTACGCGAGCGCGGGCTCCACGGTGTCATGGGTGATGGTGAGCGACTCCCCCGGCCCGGACAGGATCGCGTCCTGACGGGCGACGACACCCGGTCGGCGCAGGGAGTGGATGGGGACGCTCGCGACCTGCTGCCCCCGGGCGCGCTGGTCGACGTGCGGCGACTCGACCGGGCCCGCATCGAGGCGGGCAGCGGCGATCAGCTCTGCGGTGCGCACCGCCGTGCCGCTCGGCGAATCGACCTTGGTCTCACGGTGGGCCTCGACGATCTCGATCGAGGGGAAGAACCTCGCCGCCGCGGCGGCGAGGGCGCTGCCGATCACCGAGCCGATCGAGAAGTTCGGGATGAACACCGCGCCCGTGCCGGCCGCCGCGACGAGGGGACGCACCAGTGCGATCCGCTCGGCCGACCAGCCGGACGTGCCGACGAGGATGTTCTGCCCGCGTTCGATCGCCGCCCGGACGACGTCGATCGAGATCGCCGGAGTCGACGCGTCGATGACGAGGTCGGCACCGTCGAGATCGGAGAGCGGAGACCGGGACGAGAGCACTGCCACGACCTCGTAGCCATCTTCCGCCTGGACCACCTCACGGAGGATCCCGCCGAGCTTGCCTGTTCCGCCCACAATGGCAACGCGCGTCGTCATGGATCCAGCGTAGACGCCCGCGCCCGCCCGCTACGCTCGAGGCGATGCCCGAACTCCGTGAGCTTCCCGTCGACGACCCGGTGTCCCAGAACCTTCTCGCCGATTACTTCGCGATGCGCCGCGAGGCGTTCCCGGGCGGCACCTACACGACCGCGTTCCCGGCATCCGGGACCTTCGATCCTCCCGGTGCGTTCCTGGTCGCGTACGACGGGCAGGCAGCCGTCGGCTGCGGCGGCATCCGACCGATCGCCGACGGACCGCACGGGCCGCGATTCGAGGTGAAGCACCTCTACCTGGCCCCGGTCACGCGCGGACGCGGCTGGGGAAGGCTGCTGCTCGCGGAGCTCATCCGGCATGCCCGCGATGCGGGAGGTGCCGAGGTCGTGCTCGACACCCACCACAGTCTCGAAGCGGCGGCGGGGCTGTACGCCGGAGGGGGGTTCGCCCCGATCGCCCCGTACAACGACAACCCCAACGCCACGCGCTGGTACGGGCTGCGACTCTAGACCGGGTAGCTGTCGGGCAGGCCGGTGCGCAGCTCGACCGGGAGATGCGCGAGGTCGTTGTGCGACACGAGCGTCCACGGGCGGCCCTGCTTCTGGGCGATGACGGTGAGGCCGCAGTGCGCCTGATTGAGGGTCATCCAGCGCCACTCCGGCGCCTGCAGCACCTCACGGACGAACCATCCGATCACGAAGTTGTGGGTGATGAGCAGCTCATGCACGTCGCCGGGCTTGCGCACCAGGAACTCGCTGACGGCGTCCGCCATCTGGGCGGCGCCCGCCTCGATCTCGGCCTCGGTCACGGAGCCGAAGAAGGGCTCGAACGCCGCCGGAGTGGCCGCGGTCATGCCGCTGGGCACGCAGTCGAAGAGCAGCGCCGTCGGCTCGGGATTCACCGAGGGGAGGCGATCGGCGACGGCCCGCGCCGTCTGCGCGGCTCGCTCGAGCGGCGAGTGCCAGACCGCGTCGAGGGGTACGCCCGACAGCCGATCCGCGAGCAGCGACGCCTGACGCCGACCCCGCGGAGAAAGCGGCCCATCGACCAGGCCGTACTCCGCGTCCTGATGCTCGCCATGCCGCACGAGATAGATGTAATGCGTCAATCCAGCTCGCTTCGTCGGGGAGGGTCGGATGCCCGAGGGCACTCATCCACCCTACGTCACGGGGTGCGCGCCCCGAGCGGGGCCCCGCGCAGCGGTGCTACTCGGCGGCCCGAGCGATGTCCGCGAGCTGAGCCCGGCTCAGCCGCACGCCGACACCCTGGATGAGCTCCTCGATGTGCTGCGGTGCGAATGCGTTGACGATCGGTGCGCTCACCAGTCGCTGTGCGAGCAGCCAGGCGACGGCGATCGCGGCATCCGGCACACCCAGTTCGGCACCGACGGCATCGAGCGCGCGCAGCGTGCGGGTGCCGCGGCGATTCAGGCTCGCGGCGAGCTGCGCGCCGCGCACCGAGAGGCTCCCCCTCAGCCGCGTGCGGTGCCGCCCGGCCAGGAAGCCGTGCTCGAGCGCGTGCGAAGGCGTGACCGCCATGCCCTGCGCCCCGGCGACGAGGCGGAGGTCGGGGTCGAACTCGTGGCGGCGAAGCACGTTGAACGGCACGTCGAGCACGGTGATCCGGGGGTACCCGGCGGACGCGAAGATCCGCGYCTCGACGAGCTGCGCGGCGGTGTAGCCCACCGCACCGAGGGTCTGCGCCTTGCCGGCCTCGACGAGCCACTCCGCAGTCGCGAGGGTGTCTTCGAGCGCCGCGGCCGAATCGGTGGTGGCGTCGAGGTAGAGCACGTCGATGCGATCGGTGCCCAGGCGCGTGAGGGATGCCTCGACCGCGCGCACCAGGTTGACCGGGCCGAGGCCGGGGTTGTCAGGGTGGCCGCCGACCCGGACGCCGAGGACGATCTCGTCACGCAGCCCGCGTGAGCGCAGCCATTGCCCGATGATGTGCTCGCTGCGGCCGCCCGCGAAGCTGTCCGCCGTGTGCACGGCGTTGCCGCCGAGCTCGACGTACGCATCGAGGATGTCGTGGCTCGACTCGAGATCGACGTTCCAGCCGAATTCCGCGCCGCCGAGGATCAGCGGGAAGACCTCGGGACCGCCCTCGCCCAGCGACACCCTCACGTGGGAACCGATCGGCGCGCCTTGGATCGGAATCGGCGCCGACGGGTGCGCGGGAGCGGGGTTTCGGGGCGTGACGGGATGGCTCGTCGAAGACACCTGTGAGCCAACGCCGAAGAAAGCCATGTGTCACCCCCCGCGACGGCGACTCCCTCGGAGTGCCTCGCGATCCGTCCGCACCCCCCGGCGCGGTACTTAGAAGGGTAAGACAGTCCGGACAACCCACCGGTCATTGAGGCGTCCTGTCGGTAAACATTGCATAACGCTTTCATCACGGCGGGCCGTGTTTGCGCAATCTGTCCCCCGATCAGCCGACATCCGGCAGAAAAGCGGATGCCCGCTCCCTCCGAGGAGGAAACGGGCATCCGGACAACGGTCGGACTCGGCGGATCAGCCTTCGGCCGGCGCCTCGGGGCCGGGGTTGGCCGCTGCGCGACCTTCCTGGTCGGCCGGCTCGTCGGTGACGGGCTCGAGCGACAGCTTGCCGCGGTCGTCGATCTTCGTGATCTTCACGAGGATCTTCTGGCCGACGTTGAGCACGTCTTCGACGTTCTCCACGCGCTTGCCGCCGGCGAGCTTGCGGACCTCGCTGACGTGCAGCAGTCCGTCCTTGCCGGGGAGCAGCGAGATGAACGCGCCGAACGTCGCGATCTTCACCACGGTGCCGAGGAACTGCTCGCCGACCTCCGGGTTGGTGGGGTTGGCGATCGCGTTGACCTGGGCACGAGCGGCCTCGGCCGACGGTCCGTCGACGGCGCCGATGTAGACGGTGCCGTCCTCCTCGATGGAGATGTCGGCGCCGGTCTCGTCCTGGATCGCGTTGATCGTCTTGCCCTTGGGCCCGATGAGCTCGCCGATCTTGTCGACCGGGATCTGCACGCTGATCACGCGCGGTGCGGTCGGGGCCATCTCGTCCGGACCGTCGATCGCGGCGTTCAGCACACCGAGGATCGTGATGCGGGCGTCGTAGGCCTGCTGCAGCGCGGCGGTCAGCACCGACGACGGAATGCCGTCGAGCTTCGTGTCGAGCTGGATCGCAGTGACGAACTCGCTGGTGCCGGCGACCTTGAAGTCCATGTCGCCGAGTGCGTCTTCTGCACCGAGGATGTCGGTGAGGGCCGCGTAGCGGGTCTGGCCGTCGACCTCGTCGGAGACGAGACCCATCGCGATGCCGGCGACCGGTGCGCGCAGCGGCACGCCGGCGTTGAGCAGCGAGAGGGTGGACGCGCAGACCGAGCCCATCGACGTCGAGCCATTGGAGCTCAGCGCCTCGGAGACCTGGCGGATGGCGTACGGGAACTCCTCGCGAGACGGAAGCACCGGCGCGAGGGCGCGCTCGGCGAGGAAGCCGTGCCCGATCTCGCGACGCTTCGGGCTGCCGACACGACCGGTCTCACCGGTCGAGTAGGGCGGGAAGTTGTAGTGGTGCAGGTACCGCTTCTTCGTGATCGGCGACAGCGAGTCGATCTGCTGCTCCATCTTGAGCATGTTCAGCGTCGTGACGCCCAGGATCTGGGTCTCACCGCGCTGGAAGATCGCCGAACCGTGAACGCGCGGGATGACCTGCACCTCGGCGTCGAGCGGACGGATGTCGGCCAGGCCGCGGCCGTCCATACGGACGCCCTCCGTCAGGATGCGTCCGCGGACGATCTTCTTGGTGACCGACTTGTAGGCGGCCGAGAACTCCGTGGTCGCAACCGCGGGGAGCTCGCCCGACTCGACTGCGGCGAGCAGCTCGCCCTTGACGCGGTCCTTCAGTGCGTCATCAGCGTCGTTGCGCGCGACCTTCTCGGCGATCTGGTAGATGCCCTTGAGCTCGTCGTAGGCGCGGCCCGCGACGAAGTCGTAGGTCTCCTGGCTGTACGGCAGGAAGACGGGGAAGGACTTGATCTCCTTGGCAGCGGTGCTTGCAAGCTGAGCCTGCGCCTCGACGAGCTGCTTGAGGAAGGGCTTCGAGGCCTCGAGACCCTGCGCGACGACGGCCTCGCTGGGCTTGACGGCGCCCGACTTGATGAGGTTCCACGAACCCTCGGTGGCCTCAGCCTCGACCATCATGATCGCGACATCCTGGTTGCCGTTCGCGTCGGTGACGACGCGGCCGGCGACGATGAGGTCGAACACGGCGTCTTCGAGGACCTTCGCGGTCGGGAACGCGACCCACTGGTCGGCGTGCTCGCCGTGTCCGGGCACGAGTGCCAGGCGGACGCCGGCGATCGGACCCGAGAAGGGCAGACCCGAGATCTGGGTCGACAGCGACGCCGCGTTGATGGCCAGCGCGTCGTAGAACTCGCCGGGAGCGATCGAGAGGACGGTGACGACGATCTGGACCTCGTTGCGGAGGCCGTCGACGAACGACGGGCGCAGCGGCCGGTCGATCAGACGGCAGACGAGGATCGCCTCGGTCGACGGGCGACCTTCGCGGCGGAAGAACGAGCCGGGGATCTTGCCGGCGGCGTACGAACGCTCTTCGACGTCGACGGTCAGCGGGAAGAAGTCGAAGCCTTCTCGCGGGGACTTTCCGGCGCTGGTGGCCGAGAGGAGCATCGTCTCCTCGTCGAGGTACGCGGCGACGGCACCCTGTGCCTGCTGCGCGAGACGACCGGTTTCGAACCGGATGGTGCGGGTGCCGAAGCGTCCGTTGTCGAGGACGGCTTCCGTGGCGGTGATTTCAGGACCTTCCAAGAGGTCTCTCCTTCTTTGTTTTAGCTCGCCCGCCCGTATGGCGCGCGAGCATTCACGAAGGAGCAGGAACAGGCAGATATGGGCGCGCGAACGAAACCGCGTGTGCCGCCTGCGCTGGCCACCAGTAGAAGATCACCCGACGCGATTCGTCCGGGGAACCCACCACAGGGGACCAGCTTTCTGCCGGCCTGCTCCATGAGCTCATGTTGAATTGAGCGGATGCCGAGAGGCAACCTGACCAAGCCTACCAGTGAGGCGCCCCTGAACCCCTGTGAGGGCACCCCTCTGCGGCCGCGCGGGCGCCGATGCCCGCATGACAGTGGCGCGCGCTCTGCGTAGGGTGGAGGCATGAGCACCGATGACAAGCCGACCGGCGCCGCAAGCGACGACATGAAGCGCAAGTTCAAAGAGGCGCTCGACAAGAAGAACGCGCAGAGCCGGGACGGCGAGGCGCACCTCGATGGCGACTCGGTCGTGCACAGCTCGCACGGTCCGGCGTCGCAGAAGCGCGAGTTCCGCCGCAAGAGCGGCTGATCCTGAGCGGCCGAGATGGATCGGATGCCGCGACATGATGGGGGCATGAATCCCCTGGACGCAGCATCCGTCGCCATCGGCTACGACCCGGCGTTCCTGACGGTGCCGGTGCCGCTGCCGGTGGCCCTCGCCGACACCGAGACCGTCGCCCTCGCCTACCCGCACTTCTCGGTCAGTCTGGACACGGCCAGACGCCTCGCCGCGGTGACCGGCGTCAACATCGACGGCGCCCGGCTCCACGATCTCGAGCGCACCGGAGACTGGGAGCTCGACCCGCGCGTGCCGCCGAGCGCGCAGACCGGCCCGGCCGTCTACGCCGCCAACGACTTCGACCGCGGGCACCTCGTCCGTCGCCGCGATCCCGGCTGGGGCACCATCGCCGAGGCGAAGGCCGCGACCGAGGCGACGTTCGTGTACCCGAACGCCGCGCCGCAGGCGGCGGTGTACAATCAGTCCGAGGAGCTCTGGGTGGGCCTGGAGAACCACGTCCTGCAGTGGGCGGATGCCGCCGACCTGCGCGTCTCGGTCTTCACCGCTCCGGTGCTCGCAGCGGACGACCCGCCGTATCGCGGCATCCGGATCCCCCTGCGATTCTGGAAGGTCGCGGCGTGGACCGACGATGCCGGTGAGCTCGCCGCGGCAGGTTTCCTCCTGGACCAGAGCGAGCTCATCGACACCACCGAGGGAGTCGTCGGGGTCGCGCCGCTCGGGGGCTTCCGCACATTCCAAGTGCCGATCGCCGACATCGGCGAGCTGGCCGGCATCGACTTGGGTCCGCTGGTCGCGGCCGACGTGCTCAGTGAAACGGTGTCAGTCGCCGGCTCGGCGTGGGTGGAGCTGACCGACCCGTCGCTGATCCGCCTGTGAGGCGCAGACCTGAGCTGACTCCGCCGACTCAGTTCGGGTAGAGCGCATCCCACGCGATCTCGGCCATCTTGGCGTGTCCGCTCGGCCTTAGGTGGCTGAAATCCGGCGTCAGGTCTACGGGATCGAGCTGCATCGCCTGCATCGCCCCCTCATCGGTGATGCAGTGCGCGTACGCGCTGCACACCCCGACGACCGTGTTGAAGTACGAATCGACGAGCTGCTGCAAACCCGCGACCTTCTCGGGCACGACTTCGAGGGTGGCGGGGTCGACGACATCGCACAGGCCGGTTCCCGCGATGCGCGCGGGGTCGACCGCCATCGCCGCCGCGGTGTACTCCTCGACCGATGCCCATTGCGACACGAAGAGGATCGTCGCGTCCGGCAGCCCCGCCGAGAGCACGTCCATGACCTTCACAAGGCCATCCCGGTAGACGGGCAGGTGCTGTTCGTCGGTCCCATCGCACTGCATGTCGTTGTCGATCGATTGGATGAGGACGAGTTCCGGCTTCGGATCCTCCCCCACGATCAGCTTCGCCTGGCCCAGCAATCCGTTGACGTTGGAGCCGTCCACGGCGACGTTCACCGCGTGACCTTCGACCGCGGGGTTCTCCGCGAGGATACGCAGGTAAACGCTGTTCACATCGGGACTGTCTCCGGTCGCCCAGGAATTGCTCCGGGCATCCACGCCAGGGGCTGCGCTGTCGTAGCCGGTGAGCCCCGAGTGGCCGATTGCGGCGATCGCGGATGGCCAGCCGGGCACCGCTTCAGCGGGCGGAGGGGACGCGCTCTCGGCAGGGGCTGCGACCGGCTGCCCGTTCGAGCACGCGGCCAGCGCGAGCGCTGCGACCACGCCGACGATGAGCGCCGCCCATGCACCACGACGGCGCGCAACGTCGATCAGGGCCACGGCTACCCCCAGGAATCGTTCGCCCGAACTTTCCCGGATGCTAACAGTCAGCGCGCGAACGGGCCATCGAGAACGACCCATTGCAGCAGCATGATCGTCTTCGCGTCGGCGATGCGGCCGTCGCGGATCATGGCGAGCGCAGTGTCGATGTCGAGTTCGAGCACGTCGATCTCCTCGCCCTCATCGGCGAGTCCGCCGCCCGCGGCCGTGCGCTCCGCCGGCGTGTAGGGCGCGGCATAGAAGTGCAGCCGCTCGGTGACCGACCCGGGACTCATGTACACGTCGAAGACGTGCTGCAGCTCGCCGACCTGCACGCCGGTCTCCTCGGCGGCCTCCCGGCGGATCGCGGTCTCCGGGTCGTCGTCGTCGAGAAGGCCGGCCGCCGTCTCGATCAGCATGCCGTCGGGATGGTCGTTCACATAGACCGGGAAGCGGAACTGCCGGGTGAGCAGCACCAYGCGCCTGGCCGCGTCGTAGAGCAGCACGGTCGCCCCATTGCCGCGATCGTAGGTCTCGCGCTGCTGCGTGGACCACGCGCCGGCGTCGTCCTGGTAGTCGAGGGTCGTGCGGCGCAGGACGTGCCACCCGCTCGCGAGCAGCTCCACGTCGCGCACCCGCACGCGCGGGTTGCGGTCGAGATCCAGGCCCGTCCGGTCGAGCCCCGTGCGGCCGCGGGCGTCGGGGAGATCAGCGCCCGGGATGCCGCGGCGCTCGGGAAGACGGTCCAAGGATGCTTCGTCAGCGGTCACTCTTGAACCCTATTCGCGTCCCTCCTCGCCTCGGGCCCATGCACCCGAGACGAGGAGCGGACGACGACTACTCCCCGGCGAGACCGCCGAGGAGGTGGCCGAACGAGCGGCCCTCGCCGAGGTAGTTCGCGGGGTCGAACGGATCGCTGCCGGCGACGGGCTCGCGCCGCGCCACCGCTTCGGCGAGTTCGCGGGCACCGCGGTCGACGCGTTCGCTGAGCGGGGCGACGCGGTCGGCCGAGCCGCCCCAGTCGCTCGAGGCTGCGAACACACCCGTGGCGACGGCCTCGGCGTGCAGGTAGGCGAACAGCGGCCGGATCGCGTAGTCGATCGCCAGCGAGTGGCGGGCCGTGCCCGCATTCGCCCCGATGAGGACGGGCTTGCCGGTGAGCGCGTCGGGGTCGAGCACGTCGATGAACGACTTGAACAGCCCCGAATAGCTCGTCGAGAAGATCGGCGTCACCGCGATGATCGCGTCAGCCGAGACGACCGCGTCGATCATCGACTCCAGCGCCGGCGGCGCGAAGCCGGTGAGGAGGTTGTTGGTGATGTCGTGCGCGTAGTCGCGCAGCTCGAACACGTCGACCTCGGTCTCGATCCCGCGCTCGGCGAGCTGTTTGACGGCGGAGGCCGCGAGCCGATCGGCGAGCATCCGTGTCGAAGAGGGGTTGGAGAGCCCCGCCGAGATCACGGCGATGCGGCGCTGCGAGGTCATCTCAAGCTCCTGTCCGGGTTGCGGCGGCACCGAACGCGACGCCGGCCTTGGCCGGAGTGTCGCGGTAGGGCGTGTCGCCGGCGAGATTGTCACCACGGTTCGCGTTCGGGACGGCGACCCGCGGGGCCTCGTCGCCGTAGGCGGCACGCACGAGACCCGCGTGGGTCGGCGCATCCGGCACCTCTGCGGGACGGTTCTTCGCCAGCTCCTTGCGGAGCACCGGAACCACTTCGCCACCCAGGATGTCGAGCTGTTCGAGCACCGTCTTCAGCGGAAGTCCGGCGTGATCGATGAGGAACAGCTGCCGCTGGTAGTCGCCGAAGTGCTCGCGCATGCCGGCGTAGCGGTCGATGACCTGCTGCGGCGAGCCGACGGTGAGCGGGGTCATCTCGGTGAAGTCCTCGAGCGACGGGCCATGGCCGTAGACCGGAGCGTTGTCGAAGTAGGGCCGGAACTGGGTGACCGCGTCCTGCGACTTGGCCGCCATGAACACCTGACCGCCCAGGCCGACGATCGCCTGCTCGGGCGTGCCGTGCCCGTAGTGCGCGTAGCGCTGGCGATAGAGGGCGATGAGGCGCTGGTAGTGCTCCTTGGGCCAGAAGATGTTGTTCGCGAAGAAGCCGTCACCGTAGTACGCGGCCTGCTCGGCCACCTCGGGGGTGCGGATCGAGCCGTGCCAGACGAACGGTGCGACGCCGTCCAGCGGACGAGGCGTGGACGTGAATCCCTGCAGCGGCGTGCGGAACTGACCCTCCCAGTCGACGACGTCCTCGCGCCACAGTCGGTGCAGCAGGTTGTAGTGCTCGATGGCGAGCGGCAGGCCCTGACGGATGTCCTGGCCGAACCACGGGTAGACCGGGCCGGTGTTGCCGCGGCCGAGCATGAGGTCCGCCCGGCCGCCGGCGAGGTGCTGGAGCATCGCGAAGTCCTCGGCGATCTTGACCGGGTCGTTCGTCGTGATGAGCGTCGTGGCGGTAGAGAGCACGAGGCGCTCGGTCTGGGCCGCGATGTAGGCGAGCGTGGTCGTGGGCGATGACGACCAGAACGGCGGATTGTGGTGCTCTCCGAGCGCGTAGACATCCATGCCCACGTCCTCGACGTGCTTGGCGATGATGACAGCGTTGCGGATCTTCTCCGCTTCGCTGGGTGTCCTGCCGGTGGTGGGATCCTCGGTGATGTCGCTGACGCTCATCACGCCGAACTGCATCCCGGACCAGGTGGTGTTCTCGCTCACGATCTCTTCTCGCTCTCCGGATGCCGCGGCATCCGATTTCCATGCAAGTGAATGTATATCGTGTAACGCGGCGCCTGTCAGGATATTCCGGCCAGATGCGGAAAGGCCGAATCGCGGGATTGGAACTCCAGGATCGCGGGGTTCAGGATCACGCCGTCCGCGATCTCGGTCGCCCGCCGGATCGTCTCGTCCTTCGCCCATGCGCCCGGTCCGCCCATCACGGTCGGGATGAAGCCGAGCAGCGCTTCGCTGATCTCCCAGCTCGCCGAGTTCCACAGGTACGAGGGGCTGTGGTCCACGCCGTAGTAGTTGATCGTCCGTCCGACGGTGAACATGGGCTCCGCGAAGGAGGTGGGCCGAGCCCACTCGAAGCCCATACCCTCGTCGCACGAGACGTCGACGATGAGGCTGCCGGGACGGAAGGCGTCGAGATCGGTCTCGCGGAGGTAGAGCAGCGGACTGTTCGGATCCTGCAGCGTGCAGTTCACGACGATGTCGCTCTCGGCGAGGAACGGTGCGAGCGGCACCCTGCCCTCGTCGGTGATGACTTCGCTGAGATACGGCTCATCGTCGTGGTCGAACTGGATGATGCGCGCCGCGTGGATCGGCGCGGCCACCGACGCGGTCCGCCGGTTGGTCAGCACCCGCACATCGTGCACGCCGTGCGCGCGGAGCGCGGTCACCGCGCCGCGCGCAGTCGCGCCGAATCCGATCACGACCGCCGTGAGCCGGCGGCCGTAGTCCCCCGTCGAGCCGCAGAGCTCGAGGGCGTGCAGCACCGAGCAGTACCCCGCCAACTCGTTGTTCTTGTGGAACACGTGCAGGCCGAACCCGCCGTCCTTGGCCCAGTGGTTCATCGCCTCGAACGCGATGACCGTGAGCCGCTTGTCGATCGCGAGCTGCGTCATCCGCTCGTCCTGCACCAGGTGCGGCCAGCCCCACAGCACCTGGCCGTCACGGAGGTCCTGCAGGTCTTCGAGCTGAGGCTTGGGCAGGAGCACCACATCGGATGCCGCGATCACCTCGTCGCGGGGCGCGAAACGCCCGACGAACGGAAGGATGTCGGCATCCTCGATGCCGAAGCGCTCGGCGTACCCTTCCTCGACGATCACCCGCCCGCGCAGGCGTTCCGGGAGCCGTTCGAAGTGGCCGGGGTGGATTGGAACCCGCCGTTCTTCGGGCTTGCGCGAGGTGCCGATCACACCGAGAGTCAGTCCAGCAGCGGTCATCGTCCGGCCTCGTTCCATGCCCGGGGCAGAAGCCTCCCCCGGAGTCTCGACGCTACACCTCGGTTCTGCGCGCGAGCACGGAAGGGGCAGGGCGCCGATGCGACGCCCCGCCCCGTGGACCTCTCCGAGCGGCTATCGGTGTGCGCGCGCGACGACGACGCGAACCGCGATCAGCACACCCCCGAAGCCCGCGATCAGCAGTCCAGCGAGACCGAGCGAGCCCAGCCCGTCATGCTCCGACGACGACATGCCCGTCGCCGCGAGCGTGGCAGCGGCCGGGGGCGCCACGACCGCGGTGACAACAGCCGGCGCCACCACAGCGGACACGGCCGGCACTGCGGGCGCCGCGGTCGGCGACGGGAAGATCGCCGACCCGCCGACATGACCGAAGGCGAAGATGAACGTGTTCGGCGTCCCGTGCTCCGGGTCGTCCGATGTCTCCCCGAAGGAATACGCCTCGGCTCCGACCGCGGCGAGCGCGGCCTGTGCTCCGGCCTCGGATTCGGCCGCCCCGTAGAAGATGATGAACGACAATGATGCGCCGGGCGCGAGCCCGCCGAACGAGAAGTCGAACAGCGCACCGTGATCGTCCGGCCCGGAGTCGACCGCGTTTCCGTGGAAGAGGATCTCCGACGGACCCTCCAGCGGGTTCGGCGAGGCGAAGCCGTCGTCACTCGTGTACGTGAGGGCGCTGGCGGTGCCACCATCGATCGTCACGAACTCGTCGAACGCGGTCGGCTCCACGTCCCAGTCCATCACGCGGCGATACTGCACCGTGGCGATGGGCTCGCCCGACAGGTTCTCGATCGTGACGTTCACCTGGTAGAGGTTGGGCGTGTCGGCGGACGGGATGTACTCGTGGGTCACCCGGAAGTACGGCGCCTCCGCCTCATCGGTCACGAGCACCACCGACTTCGCGGTCGAACCGGTCCACTCGAACGACTCCAGAACCAGATTCTCGCCGCCGGTGCCGAGTTCGGCGAGGTTCGCGCCGCCCCAGACTCCCGTTGCCGGGTCGGCGACACCCCAGCCCTCGCAGAGGCAGCCGGGCGATGTCGAATCGTTGTTGGTCGGGAGGTAGCCCAGCCCCGCGTCGCCGGGCCCAGCGGGCGAACCGGTCGCGTCATCGGTGTTGAGCTCGCCGGTCGGGTTCACCGCGAGCAGCACGGTGCCGTTGTCGATGCACACGGCGGGGTAGCACGGGTCACCCGGCTCGGGCAGCGTCGCCGCAGGTTCTTCGGCCGCGAACAAGGTGACCGTCGGCCCATCGGGCGACTCGGCGAAGACCTCCTCCGGCGTCGCGCCCGCGGGAGCAACCACCACATCGGCCGGCTCTACGGGGTCGGCGACGGCGGCCGGCGGATCCGTGACGGCCGCGGGCGAGTCCGCAACGGGGGTCGGCGGATCCGTGACGGGGGTCGGCGGATCCGTGACGGGGGTCGGCGGATCCGTGACGGGGGTCGGCGGATCCGCGACAGGGGTCGGCGGATCCGTGACGGCGGCCGGCGCGGGCGCAGCCGGCGCGGGCGCAGCCGGCGCCGGAGCGGCCGGCTCCGGAGCGACCGGCTCCGCGGTCGGTGCGGATGCCACGGCCGCATCGGGCGGAGGCGCGATCTCCTCCGCGAATGCCGCGGCGGGCAGCACGGTCAGCGCTCCGGTGACGGCAGCGGCACAGGCGATCATGATCGCGTTTCGAGCGAACGGAACTCTCATGGTGCGGTCTCCTCACAGAAAGATGCGAGCACGGTGCTCGCAACCCGGAGGAGCCGCGAAGCGACTCTCAGATACAAGAGGGCAGGCAGTCATTCGTCATGCGCATCGGGTGCGCCCAGGTCAGCGCTCAGGACTCGGCGAACACCGCGAGCATGTCCCGCACGAGCTGGTGCGGCGCCGTCTCGCACGGTGCGTGACCCGTCGGGTACACCGCGACGCTCGCGCCGATGCGCTCGGCCCACGAGCGGTGCTGCTCCTCCGGCCACAGATCCTGCTCGCCCACGGCGATGAACTTCGGGATGTCGATCGCGGCGACCGCATCGGCGATGTCGGGCATCGTCATCATGAGCTCCACGATGTCGTCGATCACCGGGCGCCCGGTGACGGCCATGCGCTCCCGCACGAACGCGATCCGCATCGGCGGCGTGCGGTTGAGGTTGTACCGGATCCCCCACAGGATGAGCCCCGCGGCACGATGCGGCGGCATGTCGGAGATCGGCCCGATGTGCTTCACCCCGCGGAACACCTGGCCCGTCGCCGGCGGAGCGGCCATGAGGGTCAGGCTGGCGAACAGGTCTGGGCGCTCGACCATCGCCAACTCGGCGACGAGCCCCGCGAAGCTGTAGCCGAGGACATGGGCGGGGCCGCGCCCGTCCTCGAGGATCGCGATGAGATCGTCGATGAACAGGCGATAGTCGTACTGCTCGCGCGGTGGATCGAGGTGCTGGGGGCCCGCCGCGACGGATTCCCAGTGCCCGGCGATGTCATACGACTCGACGAGGTAGCCCGCGGCGGCGAACAGCGGGAAGAGGAGGATGAAGTCCTCCTTCGAGCCTGCGACGCCCGAGACCAGTACGACGCGCGGCGCATCCGGGTCGCCGAGACGGACCCGGGCCAGCCCGCCGCTGCGCGCCGCGAACACGTCGTGGTGGGTCCCGGGGGGAAAGACGTGCCAGTCGATGTCGACGATCGCGCGATCTCGCTGGGAGGCATCGTCGAGCGCAGTCATAGCGCGCCTGAGACTATCGGGTGGGGAGCCCGGCGAGCTCATCCGCACGCGGGGCGTCCTCGATGTGGCCGCCGTCGGCGTCGAAGACCTGCACGGGTCGGCGCGCCGACCATCGCTCCCACCCCGGATCGCCGTCGACGACGAACGACACCCATGCCCGGTGCATCACCTCGGCGAGCGCCACCGGAGCATCGGTTCCACCGAGAGCGACCGCATCCGGAGTCTCGAGGCGATCGAAGACGAAGCCGAGCTCCATCGCGTGTGCCGCACCGAGGCCGTCGACCGGGCTCTGCCAGCGGAACTCGTAGACGAACGTGGGGGCTGCGGCATCCGCACGGCTGTCCGCGAATCTCGTGGCAGGACCGCGCAGCAGCATGTCCGAGACGATCTCGCCGAGCACCTCGCCCGGCAGCGCCTCCGGGCGGCGCGCGCGGTGCGCGCGCACGATCCGCCGCGGGACCCGCGCCGACATGCGGGCGACCGCGACCGTCGTCCAGCTGATCCGGTCCAGCGCACCGTTCGGGGCGAGCCACAGCCGGTACTCCTCGCTGGTCGTTCCGATGAGGACAGGGATGCCGCGCCCCGCGCCGGCGAGCAGTGCGCCGAGTGGATCCTCGGGCACCGCCTCTCCCCCGATGACCAGCGCGACGCCCGGGCCGCCGCCCAGCGGAGACCCGCCCGCCCCGACTGCCGTCTGCGTCGCGGCGAGCTCGGCCGGCGTCACTGCCTCGAACCCGGACCGCGTGGCGGCGACGCGCCGGCGCTTCGCGATCTCCCGCGTCATGCGCCCGGCCTTCTTCGCGGGCTGAGCCTGCAGCGGTCCGCTCTGCAGGATGGCCTGATCGAACAGCTCGGCCGCGTGCGGCAGCGCGAGCAGCGCGGTGAGCGTGTTGGCGCCCGCCGACTGCCCCATCACCGTCACCCGGGCCGGGTCGCCGCCGAACGCGTGGATCTCGCGCCGCACCCAGCGCAGCGCCGCCTGCTGGTCCAGGACGCCGAGGTTCTGCGGCACGTCCTCGAGCACCRCGAATCCTTCCTGGCCGAGCCGGTACTGCAGGGTGACGAACACGATCCCGTGCCGGGCGAACGTGGCGCCGTCGTATGTCGGCAGCGCCGCCGACCCGCGCGTGAGCGCGCCGCCGTGGACGAAGACGAGCACCGGAAGCGCGGCATCCGGGTTCCGGTCCGCGGGCGCCCACACGTTCACGGTCAGGATGTCGTCGCCGGGCACCTCCACCGTCGCGAGGTACTTGTCCATGCCGCCCTGGTACGGCGTCTGCGGCGCGGTCGGCCCGAACGATGTCGCGTCGCGCACCCCCGTCCACGCCGTGGGCGGCGCGGGAGCCCGGAACCGCTGGTCACCGAACGGCGGCGCCGCGTACGGGATGCCGAGATAGCGGTCGATGCCGTCTTCGCGAGCTCCGCGCAGTGCGCCGGTCGAGATCGTGGTCGGGATCGCCGCAAGGGGGGCGTCAGGCATGGAGTCTCCTCTTCCGGCGCGCCACCCGCTCGGGAGCGGACGCCTCATCGCGCAATGCTCGTGTCAACCGGGGAGCGACCGGCCGAGACCCCAGGATATGGTGGCCTCGCGTCATGACCGAACCACCGAGCACGGCCGCCGCTGCGGCATCCCCGGCTCCCGGCGCGCCTGCGGCCGGGGGCGCCGGCGCGCCGCGAGTCCGCCGCCGGGTGCCGTTCTGGGACAACGCCCGCTTCGCCTGCATCGTCCTGGTCGTCCTCGGGCACTCGCTCCAGCGCCTGACCCACGATTCCGACATCGCCCTCGGCCTCTACCTCGTGATCTACGCCTTCCACATGCCGGCGTTCGCGATCATCTCGGGATATTTCTCGAAGGGCGGTCCGCCGACGCGGCGGCAGATGGCCCGTGTGATCACCGACATCCTCGTGCCCTACGTGATCTTCGAGGCGCTGTGGACCCTGACGAAATGGCTCGTGGAGGGCCAGGCGAACCCGAACCTGACCGAGCCGTCGTGGACCCTGTGGTTCCTGCTCGCCCTCGGACTGTTCCGGCTCGTGCTCCCCTACCTCGCACTGCTGCGCTGGCCGCTGCTGTGGACGATCGTGATCTCGATCTGGGTGGGCTACCTGCCCAACATCGATTCCACGCTGTCGCTGTCGCGCACCCTCGGGCTGCTGCCGTTCTTCACCTTCGGATGGTGGCTCAGCGAGCACGACATCGTCGATCGCCTCGCCCTCCTTCGGCGGCGCAGCTGGTGGGTGCCGGTCGCGGCTGTCGGCATCTTCGTCGCCGCAGGCTGGGCGGCGTGGTTCTTCATCGACACCTGGCGTGCCCTGAATCTGCGCGAATGGCTCTTCTACGACGAGAACTACTCGTCCATCGGCGCCACGCAGTGGTGGGCGGGCGGGGTGCGACTCGGGCTCATCGCCGTCGCGGTGATCCTGTCCACCGCCTTCTTCGCCCTCATCCCCCGCCGCACGCACTGGTGGACGCACTTCGGCCAGTACACGATGTACGTCTACCTGCTGCACTCGTTCGTGCTCTACCCGTTCCGGGAGTCGGGGGTGCTCAGCCGCCTCGAGCCCACCTGGCTGTGGCTGCCGATCGTGGTGGTCGCCGCAGTGCTGATCGCGCTGGGGCTCGCCACGAGGCCCGTTCGCCGCCTGTTCCGCCCGCTGGTCGAGCCTCGACCGAAGTGGCTGTTCGGCGATGCCACGCTCGCCGGGCGCGAAGGGCACCGCAGCGATCCCACCGGGTCGCGCAGGCCGCGCGAAGCGCCGCGGGCCCTGCACCCTGATCCGCGGCAGAACGGCTGACTCCGCGCGGCGGCGGTGGTGGGCCGATCAGGCGAACAGCGCCGCCCCGAGATACGAGCCGGCCGTGGCGCCCGGGGGCACGGCCCAGATCCCGGACCCGACGTGGCGCACGTACTCGAGCATGAGGTCGGTCGACAGCGAGCGCTGCAGCGTGACGAACTGCTCGGGCGAACGCTGGTAGGAGAGGAAGAAGAGCCCGGCATCGAGTCGTCCGAGATCGTTGTTGCCGTCGACGAAGTTGTAGCCGCGCCGGAGGATGCGGACGCCGTCGTTGAACTCGTGATGCGCGAGCCGGACGTGGCTGGCCACGTCGATCTTGGGCGCGCCCGCGGCATGCTTCTCCGCGAAATCGGGTTCGGTGTACTCGCCGCCGCCGGACAGCGGTGCGCCCGTCCCCTTCGCCCGGCCGATGATGCGGTCCTGCTCCGAGAGACGCACCCGGTCCCAGGTCTCGATGAGCATCGCGATCTTGCGGGCGACGAGGTACGACCCGCCCGCCATCCAGTCGGGAGAGTCGGATGCCGCGACCCAGACGTGCGCCTTCAAGGCTGCGGTGTCGTCGGCGAGGATGTTGGCGGTGCCGTCCTTGTACCCGAACAGGTTGCGCGGGGTCTGCTGGTCGGACGTCGTCTTGGACGTGCGGCCGTACCCGAGCTGCGACCAGCGCAGCTTCGCCCGCCCGAACGCGATGCGGCTGAGGTTGCGGATGGCGTGCACAGCGACCTGGGGATCGTCGGCGCAGGCCTGGATGCACAGATCGCCACCGCTCGCCTCAGGGTCGAGGTCGTCTCCCAGGAAGGGCGGGAGTCCTTCGAGCCCCTGCGGCCGGCGGGCGGCGATGCCGTAGCGGTCTTCGCCGGACTCGGACACGAACAGGGTGGGACCGAATCCGATCGTGATGGTCAACGCGGCGGCCGTCAGGCCCTGCGCCTCACCGGTGTCGTCCGGTGGCGCTTCGGGCGATCCGCCGACCGCACCGGTCGCGCTGACCTCCAGTCCCTGAGTCATGCGCGCCGCGGCATACGACCAGTCCTGCAGGAGCGAGATCAGGTCGTCGCGATTCGTGCGCGCCATCATGTCGAAGGATGCGAAGTGCAGATGCTCCTGGACGGGCGTCGTGATCCCCGCCTGATGGGCGCCGAAGAAGTCGTACGCGGATGTCGCGGTCTGCCGCTCCGCCGCCCGCCCGGCGCCGACACCCGCTGCGAAACCGCCGGCAGCCCCGGCGACGAGGCCTGCGGCACCGGCGCCCACAGCGAGGCCGAGCAGACCGCGGCGACTCACCCCCGGCTCGGGCGCGACAGGCACCGCCGGGAGGTCGCCCCCCGGCGGCAGCTCAGCGGGCTGGCGGCTGTCGGACACGCTAGGCGAGCACCGTGGCGGTCAGCTGCGACAGCGGCTCGGCGAGCGCGTTGATCAGGTCGGTGAGCTCGCGCTTGTCCGCCTCGGTGAGTTCGCCGTAGGAGACGAATCCCTCCGCGAGCGTTCCGTGGGTGGCGAGGGAGGCCTCCAGTGCCGCGTAGCCGGCGTCGATGTCGTCGACCAGCGCCGCTCCGTCGTCGCCCTTCGACTCGGCGAGGTCCCGCACGAGCGAGAACGCCATCTTCGAGCCTTCGACGTTGGCGGCGAAGTCCCAGAGGTCGGTGCCCGACCACCAGTCCTCTTCGCCGCTGATCTTTCCGGTCGCGACCTCGTCGAGCAGGGCGATCGCGCCGTTGCTGAGGCCCGCGGCACCCTGCGACTCGAGGGCCGCCTGGAACTCGGCGGAATGCACGTAGTCGTTCAGCTCCTGGACATCGGCGACGAGCTGGTCGCCGTATGCGGCGCGTTCCTCAGGAGTCGAGGGCGCCCAGTCCTGCCAGGCTGGCGCGCCGTCTGCATTCAGCGCGGCTTCGGCCGGCACCCACAAATCCTTCTCGATCCGGTGGAAGCCGGTCCAGTCGAGTCCGTCGGCGACGGCGTCGACTTCGCGGAAGTCGATCTTCGGGTCGAGGTCGCCGAGCGACTCGGCGATGGGCTCGATGCGCTCGTAGTAGGCGCGCACATTCGGGAACTGGGTGCGGGCGGACTCGTCATCGCCCGACTCGTAGGCGGCGGTGAACGTGTCGACCGCGGGCACGAGCTGCTCGACCTGCTCCTTCACGAACGCCGCGTAGAGGTCGACCGCCTGCTGGTGCTGCTCAGCGGCATCTCCGGTCGCCTCGACGCGCTCTCCGCTCACGGTGAAGCCGGTCCTGCCGACTCCCTCGCCGACCATGCCGGGCTTGCAGACCGTGTAATAGCTGCCGGGCTGGGCCACGACCGAAAGGGTGCGCGACGCGCCGGGTGCGATGTTCTCCGCTTCGCCGACGATGCGGAGGCCATCCTCGGCGAGGAGGTAGAACTCCGACACCTCCTGGCCCGCGTTCTCGATGTCGAAGGTCAGCGTGCCGCTGGTCGCGCTCGCGGCCGAAACCGCGCAGGCCGAGGCTGTCGATGTCACCTGGAGGGCATCGGCGGCCGCGACATCGCTCTTCGCGACGCAGCCCGACAGCACGAGGGCTGCAGCTCCGACCGCGACGAGGATTCCGAGGGGGCGGTGCAGGGTCATGCGGCTCCTTGCCGGGGAGTGGTGGCGGGCGACGCGGAGGGCCGACCGGCAGCGGACGATTCGAGAACGGGGGTGGTTGGGGTTCCAGACGCGGCCGCCTGAGACGCGACGGGGGCGGATGCCGCGGCCCGGCGCGCGGCGCGGCCTGGGGCGCGCAAGCCACGGACGAAGAGCGATCCGACGATCGCGACGTAGAGCACCCAGGCGGTCACCTGCAGCCAGGACATCTTGGGCATGAAGCCGACGATCGACTGCAGGATCACGGCGAGCGGGCCGCCGGGCGCGATGGCCCCGCTCACGTCGAACGCCCAGCCGAACGGGAAGGCGCCCAGCCCGACGGCGACGGCGCCGGTGACGGGATCGATCGGCGCGGCCTCGGTGAACGGCCCTGGGAGCGCGCCGGCCTCCTGCAGATCGAGGATCGCGTACGCGAGGACGCCTGCCGCGACGACGACGAGGAACGCGCCGGTCGCCCCGAAGAAGACCCGCAGGTTGATGCGCAGCATGCCCTTCGCGAGGAGCCAGCCCAAGCCGACCGCAGCGACGAGGCCGAGGAGCGCGCCGAGCAGCGTCGCGGGCGTGGTGCCGAACGACTGCACCATCGACCACAGCAGCAGGGTCGTCTCGATGCCCTCCCGGGCGACGGAGATGAAGCCGATGAAGACGACCGCCCACAGTCCGCTCGAGGCGAGTGCGCGGTCCACGCCGTTCTCGAGCGTCGCCTTCATCGAGCGGGCGGTCTTCTGCATCCAGAAGATCATCCAGGTGACGAGGGCGACGGTGACGAGCGACAGGATCCCGCCGATCAGCTCCTGCGCTTCGAAGGTCAGCGTGTAGGTGCCGAAGGTCAGGACGGCGCCGATGCCGAGCGACAGGGCCACGGCCAGGCCGACCCCCATCCACAGCCGGGGAAGCACATCGCGCCGGCCCATGCGCGTCACATACGCGACCAGGATGCCGACCACCAGTGCGGCTTCGAGACCCTCGCGAAGGCCGATGAGAAAGGTCGCGAGCACGTCGGTCCTATCGAGGTAGTGAGGTAAGGCTTACCTGAACACGGTACCCAGCACTTCGCGACCTGTCCAATCCTTGGACGCAGCCTCCGCGAAGAGGTAACGGTCGGCAATATTCGAGCGGATGCCGCGGCATCCGCTTATCGTCGCCTTCATGGCCGATCTGAACCTGCCGATCCTCGATCTCTCCCAGCTCGACGCCGGGCCGGAGGACGCCGCTCGTTTCCGCGATGACCTGCGCGCCGCGACCCACGACGTGGGATTCTTCTACCTCACCGGCACCGGGGTGACGCCTGAGCTGGAGGCGCGCCTGCACCAGGCGGCGCGCGACTTCTTCGCCCTCCCCGAGGAAGACAAGCTCGCGATCGAGAACGTCAAGAGCCCGCACTTCCGCGGGTACACGCGCGTCGGCGGCGAGCGCACCCAGGGCAAGGTCGACTGGCGCGAGCAGATCGACATCGGCCCGGAGCGCGAGGCCATCGTCGATCCGGACGCACCGGACTTCTCGCGCCTGATCGGACCGAACCTGTGGCCGGCGGCCCAGCCCGAACTGCGCGACGTCGTCTCGCAGTGGCACGACCACCTCTCCGGGGTGGCGCGCAAGCTGCTGCGCGCGTGGGCGCTCGCACTCGGGGCGCCGGAGAGCTACTTCGACGAGCACTTCGGCGAGCCCTCCACCCTCATCAAGATCGTCCGGTACCCCGGCAAGGAGGACCCGACACCCCAGCAGGGCGTCGGCGCCCACAAGGACTCCGGCGTGCTGACGCTCCTGTGGGTCGAGCCCGGCAAGGGCGGGCTGCAGGTCGAGCACGACGGCGAATGGATCGACGCTCCCTCGGTGGCCGGCGCGTTCGTCGTCAACATCGGCGAGTTGCTCGAGTACGCGACGGGCGGCTACCTCATCGCGACGAAGCACCGGGTGATCTCGCCCCGCTACCCCGACGACCGCATCTCGGTGCCGTTCTTCTTCAACCCCGCGCTCGACAAGCGGCTGCCGCTGATCGAGCTGCCCGCAGAGCTCGCAGCGGAGGCGCGCGGAGTCACCCAGGATCCAGCCAACCCGATCCACGCGCTCTATGGCGAGAACGCCTTGAAGTCACGCCTGCGCGCGCACCCCGATGTCGCCGAGATCCACCACGCCGACCTGGTCGCGGCGCGGACGGAAGCGGCCGCCGGTTCGAGTGGCCGCGAAGCGGCTGTATCGAGATCATCCGTCTGATTGCAAAGCGAAAGGCCGCCCACACCGTGGACGGCCTTTCAAGAAAGCGATTGTGCGCTGGCTGCGACTAGTCGATGACTAGCGGCGGAGCCCCAGGCGCTCGATCAGCGAGCGGTAGCGCGCGATGTCGATGTCCTGGAGGTAGCCGAGCAGACGGCGGCGCTGACCGACCATGAGGAACAGACCACGACGTGAGTGGTGGTCGTGCTTGTGCTCCTTCAGGTGCTCTGTGAGGTCCTTGATGCGCTGCGTCAGCATCGCGACCTGCACCTCGGGGGATCCGGTGTCACCGGGGTGCGTCGCGTACTCTTCGATGATCGCCTTCTTGGCGTCAGACTCGAGTGGCATAGATGGGATCCCCTTCCTGGTCATTGCGCGGCGCCCGACGCCTGATGCGTGAGCTCTGTTTATCCGCGGCCGATCAAACGGCAACCTCAAGAGTCTACCAGGCGGGATCTTCAGGGACGAATCGCCCCGGTTCCCGCCGCGGATAGGCTCGGAGGATGCCTCGACACCACCCGCCCGCGTCGTGACCGAGCGACGGGATCCGCCGAGAAGGCCAGGCCTGCGCCGCGACCACTTCATCGATCTGCGGCCCCTCACCACGAGCCCGCCGTTCGCACGCCTCTGGATCGGGTCGACCCTGTCCGGGCTCGGCGGCCAGCTCACCGCGGTCGCGGTCATGCTGCACGTCTACGACCTCACCCAGGACACGTTCGCCGTCGCGATGATCGCGGTGGCGGGGCTCTTGCCGATGATCGTCGCGGGTCTGTACGGCGGGATGCTGGCGGATGCCTTCGACCGGCGGATCGTCGCCCTGCTCGCCGCCAGCGTGACCTTCGCGGCGACGACGGCGCTGGCGTTCCTCGCCTGGGCGCACGTCGAGACGGTGTGGTGGCTCTACGTCCTGAGTGTCGTCATCTCGGCGGCCAACTCGATCGTGATGGCCACGAAGGAGGCGATCACGCCGCGCCTGCTCCCCCGCGACCTCCTCCCCGCCGCCGCCGCCCTGCACGGCATCACGGTGGGGATCATGGTCACGGCTGGCCCCGCCCTCGCGGGGGTCCTCGTGGCGTTCACCGGCTACGCGTGGACCTACACGATCGACGTCGTCCTCATGCTGTCGCTCTTCCTCGGGCTCTGGACGCTGCCGAGCATCCGCCCAGAGGGCGAACTCGTGCGCCCGGGGCTCGAGGCGCTGCGCGACGGGTGGCAGTTCCTGAAGCGGGCGTCGAACATCCGCCTGCAGTACATCCTCGACATCACCGCGATGACCTTCGGCCAGCCGATCGCGCTGTTCCCCGCGATCGGTGCGCTGCTGCTCGGCGGCGGGCCGATCACCACCGGCGCCCTCACCGCAGCCTTCGCCATCGGCGCGTTCTTCTCGAGCCTGTTCTCGGGCCCGATCGGCCGGGTGCGTCAGCAGGGGCTCGGCATCGAGCGCGCGATCCAGGTGTACGGCGGATCGATCGCCGGGTTCGGCCTGGTGCTGCTCGCGGCGGCGTTCGGCGTGTTCGCCCCCGAGACCGTGGATGCGACCCACGCGAACCTCGCGCTCATCGTCATCGCGTCACTCTTCCTGGTCGTCGCGGGCGGCGCCGACAACGTCAGCGCGATCTACCGGTCGACCATGATGCAGGCGGCCGTGCCCGACGCGATCCGCGGCCGGCTCCAGGGCATCTTCGTCGTCGTGGTGACAGGCGGTCCGCGCATCGGCGCGCTCTACGCGGGCGCTCTCGCCGCCGTCACGACGCTGTGGTTCCCGCCGCTGCTCGGCGGCTTCGCGATCATCGGACTCGTGGCCCTGCTCGTGCGTCGAAGCCCGCGCTTCCGCGAGTACGACGCCGAACATCCGGTTCCGTAGCACCGCCTCCGAGAAGCCGCCCCGGACGTAGCGGGACCGCCGCGCATCGGCGGATTTCGGACGACGCATTCCCGGGCGGATCCCGCAGCCTTGTGCCCGGGCTAGAGTCGCCAGGTGCCGACCGAAGCCCCCTCCGCCAGCGCCGCGACCACCGCCTCGAGCGGGTCGGTGGCGAACTCGCGCGGGCTGTCCGGCGCTTCGGTCACCGTCCAGTTCGTCCTCACCGGCATCATCTGGGGCTCGAGCTTCCTGTTCATGAAGGTCGCTCTCGTCGGCCTCACCCCCGGCCAGGTCGCCTGGTCGCGCCTGGTTCTCGGGGCGCTGACGCTGGGACTCTTCGTCGCGGTGCGACGCGACCGGCTGCCCCGGAACATCAGGATCTGGCTGCACATGACGGTCCTCGCGGTGTCGTTCTGCGTCGCACCGTTCCTGCTGTTCTCGTGGGCGCAGCAGCACGTCACCTCGGGCCTCGCGAGCATCTTCAACGCGACCACGCCGATCATGACGGCGGTGATGGCGGCCGTCCTGTTCCGCGTCGAGCGCCTCAGGGCGCTGCAGATCGCCGGCATCGTCCTGGGAATCCTCGGCGTCGTGGTGATCATCGCGCCCTGGCAGGGACTGGACCTCAGCCAGAGCCTGGTCGCCCAGTTCGCGATCCTCGGCGCGACCGCCTGCTACGGCTTCAGCCTCGCCTACATGCGCAAGTTCGTCTCGAACACGGGCATGACGGCGCTCATGTTCTCGTTCCTGAACATTGGCATCGGGGCAGTCATCATGCTCGCGCTGACGCCGCTGGTCGCGGCATCCGCGGTCACCCTCGACCCCTGGATCATCGGCAGCGTGCTGCTGCTCGGATGCCTCGGCACGGGCGTCGCCTACATCTGGAACCAGACCACGGTGCGCGCTTGGGGACCCACCCGAGCATCGACCGTCACCTACATCACGCCTATCGTGGGCGTCGTGCTCGGGGTCGTGGTGCTGGGCGAGACCGTCAGCTGGAACGAGCCGGTGGGAGCGCTGGTCGTCTTCCTCGGCATCCTGCTCGCGCAGAACCGGCTGCGACTCCCTCGGCGCAATCGCGAAAGGGCGGGTGCCCCGGCGCTCGAACCGAGCTCCGACGCACCCGCCCCCGTTCGCGACTAGTCCTGCTGCAGGGCGCCCTGCAGGTCGAGCGTGATCGTGATGTCCTTGCCGACGAGCACGCCGCCGGTCTCGAGCGCGGCGTTCCACGTCAGACCGAAGTCCTCGCGGTTGATGACCGTCGTCGCCGTCGCACCGGCCTTGTAGTTGCCCCACGGGTCGGTGCCGAAGCCGCCGAACTCGAAGTCGAACGAGACCGGCTTGGTGATGCCGCGGATCGTGAGGTCGCCATCCACGAAGAACTCGTCGCCCTTGACGTGAGCACCGGTCGAGACGAATTCGATCGTCGGGTGGTTCTCGACATCGAAGAAGTCGGGCGACAGCAGGTGGGCGTCGCGGCCGGCGTCCTTCGAGTCGAGCGACGTGACGTCGACACTCGCCTCCACCTTCGCGTCGAGCGGGTTCTCCGGGGCGATCAGTGTCGCGCTCTTCATCCCGAACGTGCCGCGCACCTTCGAGATCATCATGTGGCGGACGCTGAAGCGGACCTCGCTGTGGGCGGGGTCGAGCACCCAGGTGCCCGCCTTGTAGCCGGGAACGTCGATCGTGGTGGTGTCGGTCATGGTCTTCCTCCGTCTCGATCCGTCGCGGGGCCGACGAACTCTCTGAAAGGGGTAAGGCGGCATCCAACCGATCTATTCCGGTGAATATAAAGTTTCTTCGTCGGGTTCGCCGGCCCGCGCGCAAATGAGAACGAGGGACGGATGCCGCAGCATCCGTCCCTCGTCGAGAAGAAGGTGGGTCAGCCGACCGAGATGAGGTCGATCACGAAGATCAGGGTCTTGCCGCCGAGGAAGTGGCCGCCGGCGGGGCCGTAGGCGAGGTTCGGCGGGATGGTCAGTTCGCGACGACCGCCGGTCTTCATACCGGGGATGCCGTCCTGCCAGCCCTGGATGAGGCCGCGCAGCGGGAACTGGATGCTCTCGCCGCGGTTCCACGAAGAGTCGAACTCCTCGCCTGTCTCGTACTCGACGCCGGCGTAGTGCACGGTCACGGTGTCGCCGGGCTTCGCCTCGGCGCCGTCGCCCACGATGAGATCGCGGATGACGAGGTCGGTGGGAGCGGGCCCCTCGGGGGCGTCGATCTCGGGCTTGGTGCGGTCATCAGTCATGCATCCATCCAACCCGACGAGAAGGATCGGTGCAACGCGAGCACCTCCCTGCCCCAGGGGTTGACGCTGGAGTGGGGGTTTGACACGCTGGGGTCAGACCAACTCAGCGCTCGGCAGTTTCGCAGGCATCGCCGCGACACCGAGCGCTGAGTTTTGCCGCGAGTCGGATCAATGCGGAGCGAAGCCCCGCGTTGATGCGGCAGCCTCCTCACGGCGCGAGCAGCGCCGCCCGCGCGGCGGCCGTGCGCTCGAGCAGCGCCGACTCGTCGTGGATCGCGGCCGGGTCGCGGCCGGTGATCTCGCGCTGTCGGGCCATCGCGAGGGCGGTGGCATCGAGGATGAACCCCTTCATGATCGCGGTGCGGTCGCCGCGGAGGGTCTTCGCCCAGCGCAGGCCGGTGCGGCGGCCTGCGGGAGTGGCGAGCATGTCCACCTCCTGCGGGGTGAACCACCCCGCGGTGGCGAACTCCCCGAGGCGCGTGCGGGTGAGCCTGGACTCTTCGCGGCGCAATGCGAGCACACCCAGGATGAACACGATGAAGAGCGGGATCTGAGCGAGGAGATACAGCGTGAAGAAGTCGCTGAACACGGCGGATGCGTTCCAGAAGGCGTGCAGGGCGATCGCTCCCGCGAGCCCGATCATCCAGGGCCCGACGGCCTGCGCTGTCGTGGCCCCCCGTCGCGCGGCCAGGCCGACCGCGAACCCCGTGACGCTCGTGAACATCACATGCGCGAACGGCGACATGATGCCACGCATGAAGAACGTCACCGAGGTCTGTCCGACGCCTCCTTCGATGTAGCTCGTCGCGAAGTACTGGATGTTCTCGGTGAACGCGAACCCGGCGCCGATGAGCGCGCCGTAGACGATGCCGTCGATTGGCCCGTCGAACGCTCGTCGTCCGACGGCGAAGATGATCAGCACGCCGAGCCCCTTGCCCAGCTCCTCGACGATGGGCGCCTGCACGACGGCCCCGAAGATCTCGTTGGCCTGCGTGTCGGGCGGGCGGAGCAGCACCGTCAGCAGGAGATCGACGCCGAGCGCGATCGCGACCGCGGCGATCGCACCCCAGGCGATCGCGAAGATCACGAGGCTGCGCGGCTCGGGCTCCCAGCGATCGATGATCCGAATCGCGAGCAGCACGACCGTGAGGGGCACGAGAGCCAGGATCGCGCCGACCGCCGAGGCGCCCGTGCCGACGAACGTGAGGAAATAGCCGACGAGGGCGATCAGCAGCAGCACGAGCACGCCGAAGATCCACACCGGCGCGCTGCGGCCTGATCGCGCCGGCACCGGCGCCGCAAGCGGGGCGGGCGAGACCGGTGCGCTGTCGATCGACGTCGTGGGCGCGAACGAGGGCTGCGCCAGCGATGAGGGGAACCCACCACTCGTGCGATCTCGGTCGGATGAGTCGAACCCAGGGAGCGTCATGCGACACAGCCTAGGGATCTGCGCCACGGTAGCGTGGAGCCATGCGCTTCGCCCACGTGACCTCCGCGGGCACGGAGGACCCGCGCCTCGCGCTCATCGTCGACGAGGGAGCGCTCATCGTCGAGGACCTGTTTCCCGGCGCGCCCCGGGTTCTCGAGGAGCTCATCGCCGGTGGCGATCCCCTGCTCGAGAGGGTGCGGGAGGCCGCGGACGGCGCAGGTCCCCGGCATCCGGTCGACTCCCTCACGTTCGCCTCCGTGCTGCTGACGCCTCCATTGATCCTCGCGATCGGCCTGAACTACGCCGCCCACTCCAGCGAGCTGGGTCTTCGGACCGACTCGACCCCGACCGTGTTCGCGCTGTGGCCGAACTCGCTCTCCGGCCACGACGCGATCACCACCTGGCCGCGCTCGCTCAGCGAGTCGATCGACTACGAGGCGGAGCTCGGCGTCATCATCGGCAAGCCCGCGAAGGATGTCGCCCCCGAGGACGCGCTGGACCACGTCTGGGGCTACACCGTCGTCAACGACATCACCGCGCGCGACATCCAGTACTCCGAAGCCCAGTGGTCACGCTGCAAGTCGTTCGACGGGTTCACCCCGACCGGGCCCTACGTCGTCACCGCCGACGAGGTGCCCGATCCGCAGAAGCTGCACATCTGGACCGTGCTCGACGGGCACACGATGCAGGATGCCTCGACCGCCCAGATGGTGCGTCCGGTGTCGGCGCTGATCTCGCACCTGTCGAAGTCGGTCACCCTCCTGCCGGGCACGCTCATCTCGACCGGGAGCCCAGGAGGGGCGGGCTACTCGCGCGACCCTCAGGTGTTCCTGCGCGACCGGTCGACGGTCACCGTCGGGATCGACGGGATCGGCGCGCTGACCACCCACTGCCGCATCATCGGCTGACCGCGACGTCGACCTCGCTCGCCGGGCTACTCGGACGGGCAGATGAGCGTCATGTCGACCCCGCCGATGGTGTGCGTGCCCGACCCGTACTCAGCGCAGAGGCGGGCATATTCCGCGGCGGCAGCTCCCAGCGCTGACACGATCGCGATGGTCACGATGATGCCCACCACGGTGAGCACTGCGCCGATGATGATGGCGGCGAGGGCGAAGCCGTTCCTCTGACCGGCCCTGCGACTCTGCACCAGGGCGATGATGCCCAGGATCAGCCCGACCAGCGACATGAAGAAAGACAGGATCAAGGCGACGATCCCGAGGGTGCGGCCCGGTGCCGCGGGTGGTGGCGCTGAGTACTGCCCGGTCGGCGGCGGCGCGGAGGGGTAGGCCGAGGGTGGCGGGTATGGGGAGGCCCCGGGATACGCGGGCTGCCCGGCGTAGCCATGCTGCGGGGGTGCGCCGTAGCTCGGCGGCGGCTGGTAGCCCGGCTGCGGGGGCTGCTCTGGTCCTGGCGGGTTCATCGACATGGGGTGCCTCCTGATCGCGAACTGCTCCTACCCCGACGGTACGCCGCTCGCGCCGACAATGGACCGGTCGCCCGCAGGAACCCACGGGGGCCGGTCAACGCCGAGCTGAGTTTGGCCGCGGGCACCGGCATCCGTCGATCGTCAGGAGCCGTCGTCTCCCCCGGCTGTGTCATCCGGATCCGGGTCGGCAGCGACCGGACGCGGAGGATCGGCGACGAGATTCTCGGCCGCCTGCATGATCGGGATCGCCGCGGTGATCACCTCGAGCCCGGAGAGGCGCGCCGGAGACAGCTGCTTGGCGACTTCCTCGCGGGACATGAGGCCGGCCTCGACGACGAGGTCGGCGACGTTCTGTCCGGTCAGCAGGGCGGTCTTGGCGAGCGCGGCGGAGGCCGCGTAGCCGATGAAGGGGGTGAGCGCGGTGACGACACCCACCGACGACCCGACCATCGCGCCGAGCCGCTCGCGGTTCGCGGTGATGCCGTAGATGCAATTGATCCGCAGCGTCCGCATCGCCCGTCGCATCCACGTGATCGACTGGAAGATCGAGTGGGCGATGATCGGCTCGAAGGCGTTGAGCTGAAGCTGCCCGCCCTCGACCGCCATCGTCACGGTGAGGTCTGCGCCGGCGACGGCGAAGGCGACCTGGTTGACCACCTCGGGGATCACGGGGTTGACCTTGCCTGGCATGATGCTCGAGCCGGCTTGGCGTGCAGGGAGATTGATCTCGCCGAATCCTGCCTGCGGCCCGGACGACAGCAGCCGAAGGTCGTTGCAGATCTTCGAGAGCTTGATCGCGTTGCGCTTGAGCGATGCCGAGAAGGACATGAACGCACCGGTGTCGCTCGTCGACTCGACGAGGTCCGTCGCCGTCTCGAGGTCGAGCCCGGAGATCTCGCGGAGGTGCCGGCACACGGCCGCCGCGTAGTCGGGGTGCGTGGTGATCCCGGTGCCGATCGCGGTCGCGCCCATGTTGATCTCACAGAGGAGGTAGGCGTTCTCCTTGAGGCGGTGGTAGTCCTCGCCGAGCGTCGTGGCGAACCCGTGGAACTCCTGGCCGAGGGTCATGGGCACGGCATCCTGCAGCTGGGTGCGGCCGACCTTGAGGATGTCGTGGAACTCCGTCGATTTCGCCAGGAACGCGCGACGCAGCAGGTCGAGCTCTTCCAGGAGCGTCAGAAGATCCAGGCCCAGCCCGACCTTGATGGCCGTCGGGTAGACGTCGTTGGTCGACTGGCTCCGGTTGGTGTGGTCGATCGGCGAGAGGAACGCGTAGTCGCCCTTCTCGCGTCCGGCCAGCTCGAGCGCGATGTTGGTGATGACCTCGTTCGCGTTCATGTTCGTCGAGGTGCCGGCGCCTCCCTGGACGACGCCGACGACGAACTGGTCGTGGTACTCGCCGTCGATCACGAGCTGCGCGGCCCGGTCGATCAGATCGGCCTTCTCGGCATCCAGCGCACCGATCTCGCGATTGGCCCGCGCCGAGGCCTGCTTGACCATCGCGAGCGCCTTGACGAGATCTGCGTAGACCGAGATCGGGCGCTTCGAGATCGGGAAATTCTCGAGGGCCCTGGCGGTGTGGACGCCCCAATAGGCGTCTGCGGGGATCTCGAGGGATCCCAGGGAGTCAGTCTCGGTGCGGGTGCGCGTCTTCGCGTCCAAAGCCATGGGGAAAGTCCTTGTGGGTCGATCACGGCGGTGTGAGGGGTTGTCCCGAGCCTACCCACGCCGCACTGCGCCGTGGCTCGCCGACGCGTACAGCGCGACTCCCGGCATCCGCCGCCGCGTACAGGCGTCAGGCGCCCGGCTTGCGCGAGAAGGCCTCGAGCCGCTCCTGTGGCGTGAGCCGCGCCATCCGCGCAACCCACTCGGGCGAGAAGTACTCGCCGGTGGCGGCGTCGACGACGGGCACCACCGAGTGCGTGATCGTGTGGTCGTAGACATGCACGAGGTGGAAGGACTGCCCCGCGTCCATGCCGTTGACCGAGGCCGCGGGTCGCGCGAGGTTCATCGTGTAGCAGGTGGCGGCCGCGACGCTGACGGGCACCCCGGCGAAGGTGCCGCTGGTGGAGTAGTGCAGGTGCCCGGCGAGGATCCCCCGCACGTCGCTGCCGGCGATCGCCTCGGCGAGCCGGCCGTGGTCGCGCAGCTCGAGGATGTCGAACAGCGGCACGTGGCTCGGCAGCGGCGGATGGTGCAGCGCGAGGAGCGTGCCGAGAGGAGCCGGTGTGGAGAGGATGTCGCGGAGCCATTCGAGCTGAGCCGCATCGAGGTCGCCATGGTGCCATCCGGGCACTGACGTGTCGAGCGCGATGAGGCGCAGTCCGCCGAGATCCCACACGCCGGTGACGGGCTCCTGGGTGGGTGCGAGCCCGAGCAGGTCGCGGCGCAGTGCCGGACGCTCGTCGTGGTTGCCCGCGACCCAGACCACAGGCGCGCCGAGCCGTTCTGCGACGGGCTCGACCGCCGCGCGCAGGGCCGCATAGGCCTCGGGCTCGCCGAGATCGGTGAGGTCACCGGTGAACACGATGGCGTCGGGGCGAAGGTCGAGTCGTTCCACGGCCTCGAGCGTGTGGGCGAGGTTGGCCGCGGTGTCGTAGCGCCCGCCGAGCGGGCGGTTGCCCGCGAGCAGATGGGTGTCGCTCAGGTGGAGGATGGTGCGCCGCGCGGGCGGATACTGGCCGAATTGCACGGGCTCCATGCGCCGAGTCTATTGCGGCGCCGCGAATGAGCCCGTCACGCAGGCGGGATCATATGGTCGCCCCTCGAAGACGGTCTGCCACTCCAGCTCGCTCAGGCCGCGCCCGGCGATGGCGCAGGCCCGGTCGAGCCAGATATCCGGGTCAGCCGAGACGCCGACGAAGCTGCCATCCGGCAGATCGTAGACGAGCGTGCGGTCATCGCGGGGCATCAGCTGCTCCTCCCCTTGCCTCATCGACTCGCGGAACGAAGTGCTCCAATCACCCAGCACCCAGGTGATCAGCGCGCCGTCGTCGCCGGCCGTCACAAGTTCCCCGGTCGGGCGGAAAGCCACCGACCCGACGTCGCCGACGTGCCCCTGGAGCGTCTCCATGAGCTGCCCCGTCTCCGCCCACCACAGCCAGACGCGGTTACCCGCGGTCGTCACCACCTGGCGTCCGTCGGGGGTGAACGCCGCGTCGATGACGACCGACCTCGTCTCGAGCAGGCGGATCTCGGTCTGATCGTCCAGGTCGACGATCCGGACCGCGGTGCGCCCCTCGCGGATGAGCACCGATTCGCCGTCCGGACTGACCGCGAGGATGCCCTGACCGGGGAGCTCGCCGACCAGCGCCCCGGTCCGCGTGTCGAAGATGGCCGTCGGACCGAACCCGCTCGCATAGAGAAGGGAGCCGTCGGGAGAGAACCTCACTCGTCCGAAGGCATTCGACCAGTTCGGTGCCCCAGGGTTGATCCCGGCGTCCGGGAGGTCGAGCAGCATCGGCGCATCGGGAGCCCCCATTCGCCAGATCCCGACGTTGCCCGGTTCGTCCTCCCAGGGAAGGGCTGAGATGACGGCTGCGAGCGACCGATCCGGCGAGAACTCGATGTCGATGCCGTACTTGTCGAGCCCGGTGAAGGAAGTCGCGCCACCACCTGGGTCGTCGAGGTCCACTGCTCGGACACCGGTGGTTTCGCATGATCCATCMGGCTGGCACGGATCCTCCAGCACGCTCAGAACGATCCGTCCGTCCGGCGCTTCGACGGCGTCGAGGACGATGTCGACGAGGGGTGCTTCGGTGTCACTCCCGCCGCCCTCGAACACGAACTCGCTGATCTGCGCGTGCTTCTCGAGGTCGATGACTCTGGCGTCCTCGTGATCATCCACGATGACGGCGGTTGAGCCGCCGGGGGCAAGTGACATCTGCTGCACGCCGATGTCACCGATCGTGCGCGTCACGCTCACGATGCGAGGGCTCCCGCCCATGACGTCCAGGAGGGTCCGGCGTGTTGTCGGCGAGTCCCAGAGACGGATCGCCTCCACCGCCAGCAGCAGCGCGCGTTCGTACGCAGGCTCCGCAGTGGCGAGCGCGGCGACGCGACGTGCGTCCTCGACGACCGCCTGTGCGTTCGCCGCGGCGGTCTGGACTGCTGCGAGGGTACCCGCAGCGAGGGCGACCACGGCGAGGGATGCCGCGGCGCCCGCCAGCCAGCGCAGGCGCCGCACGGAGCGCCTCTCCTGCTGCAGTTGATGCCTGGTCGCGGCGAGGTCCGCAGCTTCCCGATCGATGGACGAATCCAGGAACGCCGCCTCCACGGCGGCCAGCACCGGCCGCGCCGACTCGCGCCACTGTGCCGTCGCACTCAGCCGCGCCCCCCGGTAGAGCTCACTGTCGGGTCGCTCCATCGCCGCCCAGGCATTCGCCGCCGCGGTGACATGACGCATGATCCGCTGGCCCTCGACGTCGTCCGCCAGCCACTCCCGCAGCCGTGGCCACTCCCGCGCGACGGCCTCGTGCGCCAGTTGGAACGAATCCTCGTCGCTCGTGACCAGGCGCGCGTCGATGAGGCGGTTGACCACGCCCACGTGGGCATCGTCGACGGCGACAGATGGGCGATCGACCCGCTGACAGATCACTCCCCCGCCCCGCGAAGGCTCGACGAGCCGGAGGAGGATGTCGCGAGCCTGTCGTCCGCCCTCCTCTGAGAGCTCTGCGAACACCTCTTCCGCCGTTTGCGCCACCGCGCCCTCGATCTCACCCGAGGCGCGGTATCCGTCGACGCTCAGCACGCGCCCTTCGCGGCGCTCCCACACCTGGTGGAGCGCGTGTGACAGCAGCGGGAGATTTCGCCCATCCGCGTCGCGGGTGAGGACCTCCACCAGGCCCGGTTCGAGGATGAGTCCGGCCTGTCGCGCCGGCTTCTCGATGACGGCGCGGAGGCCTTCGGCCGACAGCGGGCCCAGCATCAGCAGATTCGACTGAATCAGTCCGGCGAAGCCGAAGTGGTCGGCGAGATCCCCGAGCCGATCTGCACGGATCGCCATCACGATCGGGCCGCGGAACACCATGCGCGCGAGCTCTTCGAAGAAGAGTCCCCTCTCGGCCGGGTCGTCGTTCGCGATCGCCTGCTCGCACTGGTCGACGATCAGCAGCGACTCGCTGTCGTGATCGACCTCGCGGAGGGTCTCGACCGGACGCTCGCCCGGTGTGACCACGATCACGCGCCTGCCGCGCGCGGCGAAATGCGCTGCAATCCCGGCCCGGACGAACGATGACTTGCCGACCCCGGACGATCCGGAGACGATCAGCACGCCCTGACGCTCGAGTGCCTGGAGTCCCCGGTCGAGCTCTTCCTCACGCCCGAAATAGCGCTCCCCGTCGTCCATCCCGGCGGGCGGGAGCCCGAAGTACGGACACTCCGCACTCGCCACACGGAACGCGACCCCGGATTGCAGGTCAGGGTCCTGGTGCAGGATCGCCTGCTCGAGCGCGGCGAGCTCGGCACACGGATCCAGGCCGAGCTCGGCGGCGAGCAGCCCGCGCCCTCGGCGCACGGTGGCCAGCGCATCGGCCTGGCACCCCTGGCGGTATTGCGCAAGGCCGAGGATGACCCAGCGACGCTCTCGCATCGGTGCTTCCGCGACGCGGGCGCGCGCCTGCGCAACGACATCGAGCAGGTCCCCCGCCTGCAGCCGCGCCTCCAGGAGGGACTCCTCCGCGGCGAGACGGATCTCTTCCAGCCGGTAGGACGCGATCTGCGCGGGCTCCCAATCGGGCAGATCGGCGAAGGGCTGTCCACGCCACAGCGTGAGGGCCTCAGCGAGCGCGTGCACAGCACGATCCGGCTCGCCGAGCTCGAGCAGCTGAGACCCGCGGGCAACGAGCCGCTCGAAGCGTTCGGCATCGAGGACAACGCCTTCAGGTGCGAGCCGATATCCCAGCGGCGTGGTCTCGATGCTCGCCGGCGCGATCAGGCGCCGCAGCCGCATGATGCATCCCGGGATCACCTTCGACCACGAGGCGGGGAGGTCGTCCCCCCAGAGAGCCGCGGCGAGGGACTCGACCCTCACCGACGTGCCGATGCGCGCGGCGAGTGCACCGAGGACCAGGCGATCACGCGGGGCGAGCTCGACCCGCCCGTCGTCGAGCGTCAGCACCCCCAGAACCCCCATGTCCATGACGCCATGGTGAGACCGATTCCGATATGCGTCAAGGGCCCTGATATCGGCCTGATACCGGCCCCCTCGCCGCCGATATCGCCGCGAAGGCGGGGGTGGGGTCAGCCGAAGATGATCAGCAGCAGCCCGCCGAGCACGGCGAGACCTGCCATCGTGAACGAGGCGTACGCGCAGACGAGCGCGACCTTCTTCTGGCCGGCGGTCAGCGGGCTCTTGCGGGCCGCCTTCGCCGCCGCCTTGCCGGCGCGAGCACGATCCTTCTCGCTGACGACCGTGATCGCATCGGTGAACTCCGCCGGCGACACCACCGGGATCCGGCCGGCCCGTACCAGCATGCGCAGCCCCAGCGAGTAGAACCCGACGACGAGGATCGCGGCGGTGATCGAGGCGGCGAACACCTGGACGAAGGCCCACCAGTCGATCGTGACGTTCACTTCGACGACTCCTTCGTGCGCCGAGCCTGCTCACGCTGGACGGCGCGCTGGCGGCGGGTGGGCGGCGGGTTGCGCTTGACGTTGACCGCCGTTCCGGACTCGGCGACCTCGCTCATCGCGTTGCCCGCGGTGACGGCGTTCACCCGCGACCGCAGGAACAGGCCCACGATGACGATGACCGCGATCACCGTGTCGATGAGGATGCCCCAGCCGTCGAGCCAGCGGACCATGAGGGCGCAGAGCGCACCCACCGCACCCGCGGCGGGCAGAGTGAGGATCCAGCCCACGCCGATGCGGCCGGCCGTGCGCCACCGCACCGTCGAACCACGGCGTCCCAGCCCAGAGCCGATGACCGAGCCGGACGCGACCTGGGTGGTCGACAGGGCGAAACCCAGCGCACTCGACGCGAGGATCGTGGATGCGGTGGATGCCTCCGCCGAAAACCCCTGCGCGGGTTTGACGTCGGTGAGGCCCTTGCCGAGCGTGCGGATGATGCGCCAGCCGCCGACGTATGTGCCGAGCGCGATCGTGATCGCGCAGGCGAAGATGACCCAGGTCTGCGGCTCTGGCGATGACTGCCAGCCGACCGTGATCAGCATGAGCGTGATGATGCCCATCGTCTTCTGTGCATCGTTCGTGCCGTGCGCGAGCGCGACCAGCGACGAGGTGAAGATCTGGCCAGGGCGGAACCCTGTGCGGCCGTCGGCTTTCGCGTCGTAGCGCCGCGTCAGCGCGTAGGCGAGCTTCGTGGCCGAATAGGCGATGATGCCGGCCGTGATCGGCGCGATGACCGCCGGCAGGATGATTTTGGACAGCACGACGCCGAAGTTGATCGCGGATGCGCTCACCCCGACGATCGTCGCGCCGATGAGCCCACCGAACAGCGCGTGCGACGAGCTCGACGGAAGTCCCAGCAACCACGTGATCATGTTCCAGGTGATCGCGCCGATGAGGCCGGCGAAAATGACCGCGGGAAACGCTGAATGCGATATCTGGTCCTCGTTGATGATCCCGCCCGAGATCGTCTGGGCGACTTCGGTTGAGAGGAACGCACCGACCAGATTGAGGATCGCAGCGATCAGCACCGCGACTTTGGGCTTGAGCGCGCCGGTCGCGATCGGGGTCGCCATCGCATTGGCGGTGTCGTGAAACCCGTTCGTGAAATCGAAGAACAGTGCCAGTGCAATCACCAGCACGACCATCAGGGCTACGGTATCCACCGTTCGCTTTCCTTAGAGAAGAGGAGAGGGGGAGCCGACGAAATCGGCGATGCGAACGAACAGTTCTGCGGGGGTTCATGCTCCGTTAACCGAGCCACCAGGTATCCTCGCACATTCGGGCGAGATCGCAGAACGTTCCGGGCTCGCACTCGAATGCCTCGGCTAGCGTGGTGATGTGACCGCATCCGACGCCGCTGCCGCGGCATCCGCCCTCCCTCCCGTCGCCGACCGCCGCCCGTTCGCACGCACCTTCCACGGCGATGCGTTCGAGGACTCGTACGAGTGGCTGCGCGCGAAAGACGACGCGGAAGTCCTCGCGCATCTCCGGGCCGAGAACGCGTACACCGAGGCGCGCACCGCGCACCTGGAGGGGCTGCGGGAGCAGATCTTCCAGGAGATCAAGGGACGCACCCTCGAGACCGACCTGTCCGTCCCGAGTCGGCGCGGCGACTGGTGGTACTACGGGCGCACTGTCGAGGGGAGGCAGTACGGCATCCAATGCCGCGCGCCGCTCGCCTCGCCCGAGGACTGGACCCCGCCGGATCTGTCGCCCGATGCCGAGGTCGCCGGCGAACAGGTGCTCCTCGATGCCAACGTCGAAGCCGAGGGCCACGACTTCTTCTCTCTCGGCAGCTTCGAAGTCTCCAATGACGGGGCGCAGATGCTGTACGGCGTGGACCTGGACGGCTCCGAACGCTACACGATCCGCGTGCGCGACATCGCGACCGGCGAGATGCTTGCGGATGAGATCCCCGACACGTCCGCGGGAGCCGGCTTCTCCCCCGACGGGCGGTTCATCGTCTATACGACGGTCGACGACGCGTGGCGCCCCGACACGGTCTGGCTGCATGAGCTGGGCACCCCGGTCGAAGACGATGCGAAGCTGTTCCATGAGCCGGACGAGCGGTACTGGGTCGGGGCGGGGTTCACCCGCAGCGACCGCTACCTTTTCATCGAGCTCGGCTCCTCCATCACCTCCGAGGAGTGGATTCTGGATGCCGACGACCTGCGCGCCGAGCCGCGCGTGGTGTGGCCGCGCCAGGAGGGCGTCGAGTACGAATCCAGCCACGCCGTGATCGACGGGGAGGATGTGCTGTACATCCTCCACAACGACGGGGCATTGGACTTCGAGCTCGTGCGGGTCGCGGCATCCGATCCCGCAGGCGCACGCGAGGTCGTCGTCGCCCACCAGCCGGGACACCGCCTGCTGGGAGTCTCGACTTTCCGCGACTGGGCCGTGCTCGCCTACCGCCGCGGCGGCCTCGCCCGGCTGGGGCTGCTCGACTACGCGTCGGGCTCCGTGAACGAGCTCGAGTTCGACGAGCCGCTCTACGCCGTCGGCGGCGGCGGCAACCCGGAGTGGGCGCCGCCGGTCCTCCGCATCGGCTACGGGTCGTTCACGACCCCGGGCACGGTCTACGACTACGTCATCGCCACCGGCGAGCGGCTCCTGCGCAAGCGCCACCCGGTGCTGGGCGGCTATGAGCCCGCCGACTACGCGCAGGCCCGGGTGTGGGCGACCGCGCAGGACGGCACGCAGGTGCCGATCTCACTCGTCTGGAAGCGATCTTTCGGCGAGGCCGGAACCTCGGTGCGGCCTCTGCACCTGTACGGCTATGGGTCCTACGAGCACTCCATCGAACCCGGATTCTCGGTCGCCCGCCTGTCGGAGCTCGACCGTGGCGTGATCTTCGCCGTCGCCCACGTGCGTGGCGGCGGCGAGATGGGGCGCCAGTGGTACGAGGACGGCAAGCTCCTGCACAAGACGAACACGTTCACCGACTTCGTCGACTGCGCGCGGCATCTCGTCGAGGCCGGCTACACGGCGCCGGACCGGATGGTCGCCGAGGGCGGCTCGGCCGGTGGCCTGCTGATGGGGGCCATCGCGAACCTCGCGCCCGAGCTGTTCGCGGGGATCCTCGCCGACGTGCCGTTCGTGGATGCGCTGACCTCGATCCTCGACCCGTCGCTGCCCCTCACGGTGATCGAGTGGGACGAGTGGGGCAATCCGCTGCATGATCCCGCCGTGTACGCCTACATGAAGGCGTATTCGCCCTACGAGAATGTGCGGGCGGATGTCGCGTACCCGCGGATCCTCGCCGTCACCTCGCTCAACGACACGAGGGTGCTGTACGTGGAGCCGGCGAAATGGGTCGCACGACTGCGCGAGGTCGGCGCGGACGCGCTGCTGCGCTGCGAGATGGTCGCCGGCCATGGCGGTGTGAGCGGCCGCTACAACGCGTGGCACGAGCGTGCGTTCGAGCTCGCCTGGCTGCTCGACATCCTCGGCGCCGCCTGACGGCAGGCGGCGGCCCGCAGGATCAGCCGAAGAGGGCTGCGGCCTCTTCGTACCGGTGGAGGGGCACGGTGTTCAGCTCGCCGAGCGCATCGGCGAAGGGCACCCGCACGATGTCGATGCCGCGCAGCGCGACCATCTGACCCCAGGCCTCGCTCATCACGGCATCCGCTGCCGCGAGTCCGAGGCGCGTGGCGAGCACGCGGTCGAAGGCCGACGGCGACCCGCCGCGCTGGATGTGTCCGAGGACGGTGGCACGGGTCTCGATGCCCGTGATGCGCTCGATCTCGGGCGCAAGGACCTCGCTGATGCCACCGAGGCGCGGACGGTTGAACGCGTCGAGCCCCTTGTCGCTGAAAGCCTCGTCCATGCCGGTCAGCGTGAAGCCCTCGGACACGACGATGAGCGGCGCCCGGCCGCGGTCGTGCGCACGCGAGACCAGGTTCGTGATGTCGGTGATCGACTGGGGCACCTCGGGAATGCAGATGGCGTGCGCGCCGGCCGCCATGCCCGCGTGCAGCGCGATCCAGCCGACGTGCCGACCCATGACCTCGGCGACCATGCAGCGCTGGTGCGAGTCTCCGGTCGTGCGCAGGCGATCCATCGCGTCGGTGGCGATGTTGACTGCGGTGTCGAACCCGAATGAATAGTCCGTGGCAGCCAGGTCGTTGTCGATCGTCTTGGGGACGCCGATGACGTTGATGCCGTCGTTGGCGAGGCGGTTGGCGGCCGCGAGTGTGCCCTCACCGCCGATCGCGATGATCCCGTCGATGTGGTGCCCGTAGAGGGTCTTCGCGATGTTCTCGGCGCCACCGCGCGGCCCCTCGTACGGGTTGGTGCGGCTCGTGCCGAGGATCGTGCCGCCGACCTTCGACAGCCCCTTCACCTCGTGCCTCGTCAACGGGAAGAAGTCGCCGTCGACAGCGCCACGCCACCCGTCGCGGATGCCGACGAACTCGATGTCGTAGGTCGTCGTGCCCTTGAGCACGGCGCCGCGGATCACCGCGTTCAGCCCCGGGCAATCGCCGCCGCTGGTGAGGATGCCGATCTTCATGCTGTGGGTCCTTGCGCTCGGTGTGGACGAAGCGGCGACGCTGCCTCAGTTGACACTATCGCCCGGACGCGGCGGCCTGCCACACCCGCCCGGTCACCCGGGCGCAAGGTTCTGGACGCGGGCCTACTCGGCCCCGAGCGCCTGCCGCAGCAGATGCATGAGCGCCGACAGCTGCACCGAGTCGCTGGACTGCGGATCGACGGCCTGGCCGTCCAGGGCGCGCAGCGCGAGCCCCTGCTTCGAGTCGATCAGCTCGGCGATCTTGGTGTCGAGCGTGTGCGCCGCGATGATGCGCCACGCGGTAACCGGCTCGTCCTGGCCGATGCGGTGGACGCGGTCGATCGCCTGGGTCTGCTCCGCCGCGGTCCACGACAGTTCGGCCAGCACGACGTTCGACGCCGCCTGCATGTTCAGCCCGACACCGGCCGCCGTCAGCGAGCACACCGCGATCCCGACCGTGGGGTCGGTGTTGAACGCGTCGATCGCGATCTGGCGGGCCGGGGTGGTCTGGTCGCCGCGGATCGATACGGTGCGCAGACCGGATGCCGCGAAGTGGCGCTCAGCGGCATCCATGACGTCGATGTGCTTGGCGAAGAACACGACCTTGCCGACGGAGCGCTGCAGCTGCACCGCATAGTCCGCGGCGAGCAGGGCCTTGGCCTGGCCGATCTTGCGGACCATCGTGAAGACGTTGTCTCCCCCGGCGCCGGCGTTCTTCGCCTCGTCGAGCTCGCCCTGCGCGACCAGTCGTACGATGTCCTCGTCCACCTCGCCCGGGGTGACCAGGCGGTTGCGGGCTTCGATGATGCGCCGGTACCGCGCCGCGAGCCGTGCTCCCAGCTCTCGCTCGGCGGCCCGGATCGAGCGGCCGAACTCGTCGTCGAGCTGCACGGGCAGGTCGGCGATGAGCTTGTCGGGCAGGTCGGCCGCGACATCCTTCTTCTTGCGCCGGACGATCCCCATCGAGATCACGGCGTCGCGCGCCTCGGGGTAGAACGCCTTGTCGGCCGGCGTGAGGCCGGTCTCGTCCAGCCGCGCCATGAGCTCGGGGCCGGGCTTGTCGCCCTTGGTCCAGCCCAGGAACCGCCAAATCGCGTCGAAGTCCTCGACGTCGTTGATCAGCGGGGTGCCGGTGAGCGCGAGCAGCAGCGGGTCGCGCACCTGCTCGCGGATGCGCGCGGCGAGCGCGAGCACGTTCTGCGAGCGCTGCGACGTGAGGTTCTTGATGAAGTGGGCCTCGTCGACGACCATGCCCTTGAGGCCGAGCGAGCTCAGCCAGGAGAGGTGCCGGTCGAGGATCTCGTAGTTGACGATGAAGATGTCGGCGAACGCGTCGATATCCTCGCCGTCGCCGGTGATGACCGTCGCGCGCCGCTGCGGGGTCCAGCGGTCGACCTCGCGGGCCCAGTTCATCTTGACGACGTTGGGCACCACGGCCAGGAGCGGGTACGCACCCGCGACGGATGCCGCGAGCACCGACTCCGCGGTCTTGCCCAGGCCCGGCTCATCGGCGAGCAGGAAGGTCCGGTGACCGTCGCGCACCGCCTCGAGGAAGCGGGACTGGTGGGGCATGATCTCCAGGCCCTTGGGCGAGAGCCGGTCGAACTCCGGCACCGGGGGGAGGTCCATCGACGCGGCGCCGCCGCCGGCGCCCGTCTCGAACGCCTTGTACAGAGGCCCCATGAGCTCCCAGCCGTCGAGCCGGCGGCGCGGGTTCGACGTCGGCGCGCGTACGGCGAGGTCGGGGGCGAGGAACGGGTTCGCGAGCTGGCGGGACTCGATCGCCATCGGCACGACCTGCCGCTCGGCGAGAGCCGCGGGCACGACGGTGGGCGCCACAGGGGCGGCGTCGGTGATGATGAGCTCGTCCGGGGCGAGGTCGGCGCCCGACTCGAGCAGCCAGTCCCGGCGCATGCGGCGCGCAACCGGCGATGCGGCCTGGTCGACCTCGAGCAGCTGGATGAGCGAGGTGTCCCGCGCCGCGGTCTTGGCGAGGATCGTGGCCACGCMGTCGAGGCGCTTGAGCAGTTCGGCGCGCGTGGCGTCGGGGATCGTGGCGTCGCCCTTCACCCTGGCGCGCTCTTCGCGCACCAGGAAGGCGATGACCTGGAACTTGACCCGGTTCGTGGGTCCGAGCTTTCCGCGCTGCGCCTTCGCCTCGACCTCGCGCACCTTACGGGCGAGGATCGGGATGATGGGCGCTTCGTCGTCGCGTCGCGCAGGCGACGGCTTTCTGCGTCGCTGCGACGCATTGCGCGCGGCGGATGCCGTAGTCGGCATGCTCCTCCTGAGAGTGGACGCCGGAGATCCGGCGGTGCCCGGTCGGGCGACCGGGCGAGGTGTGCACAGCTCCCGCGGGCGGCGGGGCCGTCACGGACGCGGGACAGGATGTGGGCTGATTCCGGCCGCTGGCACTCGCTTCGGCGAGCCGCGGCATCGAATTCAGGACATCCTGGGGCTCAGTCTAGCGGTTCCGGGCCGATTCAGCCCCAGAGCGTCGCCACGATGTCTTCGGTGTAGCCGGTGGGGGCGAAATTGATCCAGGCGGTGGAGACCCAGCCGTTGCCCCGGATGAAGTGCGTCTCGCCGAGGTGCACTTGCGTGTCGTCCTGGCTGATGACGGTCTGGTCGGTGCGGCAGATCGTGCCCTCCGCGTGCTGCTCGCAGCCGAAGCCGGCGTCGCGCAAGGCTGCCGCGATCGCGGCGGACTGAGCTGCGTCCACGATCGACACATTCGTCGCGAGCCCGAATTCGCTCGGCGAACCCCAGGAGCAGCGGATCGTCGGCACGCCGGAGTGCAGAATCTCCAGCAGCTCCGCGTTCTGCGTCGACAGCATCGTCACCCCCGGGTGGTTGAGGGGTGGCGCCTGCGCGGTGAGCGCCGCGAGCATCTCGGGTGAGTAGATCTGCTCGCATGTCGCGGGAAGGGCGATGTTCTCGGAATCCGCTGTCGCACTGGGCGAGGGCTCTGCTGCGCTCGGCGACGGGGTGTGCGTCATGGACGGAGACGCGGATGCCGTGGCCGAGGGCGTCGACGGCTCCGGCGCGCATCCCGCGAGACTCAGGGCGACGAGCACCGCGCCTGCCGCGACCACGAGGGCTCTTGCACGCACATTTCCTCCCGGAGTCTGGCCTCGATCCTACCCGCGGGCGCCCGCCTGCCACAGCGACAGCGTGCCGGGATCATCGGTGACGATCCCGTCGACGCCGAGCGCGGTGACCGCATCCCACTGCGCGTCGGTGTTCAGCGTGTAGACGACGACCCGCACGCCCGCGGCCTGCAGTTTGTCGACGATCTCGGGGTGCTTGATGACGGCGCGGCGCCCGACGATGATGCCGCGCGCTCCCACCTCCTTGGCCACGCGTACGACATGGCCGGGGAAGGCCTTCATGATCGCGAACCGCTGGATCGAGGCGGCCGCGTCTTTGGCGAACATCAGCGTCGCCGCGTCGAAGCTCGACACGGCGAGTCTCCGGTCGAGCCCGCGCGCCATCACCTCGGCGGCGAAGGACACGACGGATGCCTCGTCCCACGGTCCCTTCAGCTCCACCAGCGCGCGCTGCCCCGACACCTCGAGCACATCGAGGAACTCGTCGAGAGTGGGGACGCGCGTTCCGGCGAAGTGCGGGTCGAACCACGAGCCCGCGTCGAGCTTGCGCACCTCGGCGAGGGTGAGGTCGGCGAGCGCCCCGCGACCGTCGGTCGTGCGGTCCACTTCGGGATCGTGCATGAGGACGGGCTGCCGATCGGCGGTGAGCGCGACATCCACCTCGACGTAGTCGAAACCAGCCGCCAGCGCCGCCGTGACCGCCGGCAGGGTGTTCTCGGGGGCCGAGATCCCCCCGCCGCGATGGCTGACCACGACAGCCCGCTCGCCTGGCGTGCGGGCGGTCGTGGTCAGGTCGATCGATGTGTCCCGTGCTCCGCCGACGCAGGCGGTCACGACCGCGCTGATGAGGGCGACGGCGATCAGCAGGGCTTGATTCCCCGCGCCGAAGCGCGCGAAATACCGGTGGTCGGGCATCGGGCATGTCCTTCTCAACTCACGTCGTCGTCGACGTGAGAGCCCACTCTACATGCGCCGTTACCCTTTCGTTACACGAAATTCACCGAGTCTTCAGACCAGGCTCTTGGGGTGCCAGACGGTCTTGATCTCGGTGAATGCGGTGATCCGATGCAGACTCGGGATCACGGCATCCGTCCCGCCCTGCGGCGGAAGCACGCGCGTGAGGGTATCGGCCGCCGCGATCTGCAGATCCACCCACTCGAGGTCGCCGGCACCGGCGAGATCGAGGCCATGCACCTCCGGATGGGAGGCGAGCCACGGCGCGATCTCGGCGGGCGATCCGGTGAGCACGTTGACCACACCGGCGGGCACATCCGAGGTCGCGAGCACCTCGGCGAGGCTGATCGCCGAGAGCGGCAGGCGCTCGGCGGCCACCACCACGACGGTGTTGCCCGCGACGAGCGCCGGGGCGACCACGGACACGAGTCCGAGGAGCGATGTGTCCTGCGGGGCGATGATCCCGACCACGCCGGTCGGCTCAGGGACGGAGATGTTGAAGTACGGGCCGGCGACCGGGTTGCCGTTGCCGGTGACTTGGCTGTACTTGTCGGTCCAGCCGGCGTACCAGACCCAGCGGTCGATCGCCTCATCGACCTCGGCGGTGGCCGCAGCCGACGACAGCCCGGTCTGCGCGACGATTTCGTCGACGAACTGGGAGCGCCGGCCCTCGAGGATCTCGGCGACGCGATAGAGCACCTGACCGCGGTTGTACGCTGTGGCGCCCGACCAGCCCTTGATCGCGCCGCGTGCCGCGACGACCGCGTCACGGGCGTCCTTGCGCGAGGCCATGGCGGCGTTCGCGAGGAAGTCCCCCTTGGCCGAGCGCACTTCGTACGTGCGCCCCGATTCGCTGCGCGGGAACGCGCCGCCGATGAAGAGCTTGTAGGTCTTGGGCACGCTCAGTCTCTTATTCATTTCGCGGTTCCTGAGCTTGTCGAAGGGCCCTTCAGGTACGCGAGGAGGCCATGGCGGCCGCCCTCACGGCCGTAGCCGGACTCCTTGTAGCCGCCGAACGGACTCGACGGGTCGAACCGGTTGAACGTGTTGGCCCAGATGACGCCCGCGCGCAGCTTGTCCGCGACGGCGAGAATTCGCGAGCCCTTCTCGGTCCAGATGCCGGCGGAGAGTCCGTACGGCGTGTTGTTCGCCTTCTCGATCGCCTCGGCGGGCGTGCGGAAGGTGAGCACCGACAGCACCGGTCCGAAGATCTCGTCGCGGGCGATGCGGTGGCTCGACTGCACATTCGTGAAGATCGTCGGGGCGAACCAGAAGCCGCGGTCGGGGATGACGCAGTCCGACGTCCAGCGCTCGGCGCCCTCCTCCTCGCCGATGCGGCTGAGCTCGCGGACGCGGTTCAGCTGCTCCAGCGAATTGATCGCGCCGATGTCGGTGTTCTTGTCGAGCGGGTCGCCGAGGCGCAGCGTGGACAGGCGCACCTTGAGCCGCTCGACGACMTCATCGTGGATCGACTCCTGCACGATCAGGCGACTGCCGGCGCAGCACACCTGGCCCTGGTTGAAGAAGATGCCCGTGACGATGCCGTCGATCGCCTGATCGATCGGGGCGTCCTCGAAGATGATGTTCGCGGCCTTGCCGCCGAGTTCGAGCGTCACCTTCTTGTCGGTGCCCGCGACCGCCTTGGCGATCTCACGGCCGACGGCGGTCGAGCCGGTGAAGGCCACCTTGTCGACATCCGGATGCCGCACGAGCGCCGCACCGGTCGCTCCGGCACCCGTCACGATGTTGACGACGCCCGGAGGCAGATCGGCCTGCTGCAGGATCTCGGCGAAGATGAGCGCGGAGAGAGGCGTCGTCTCGGCCGGCTTGAGCACCACCGTGTTGCCCGCCGCCAGCGCCGGGGCGATCTTCCAGGCGAGCATGAGCAGCGGGAAGTTCCACGGAATGATCTGACCGGCGACCCCGAGCGCCCTCGGGTCCGCGCCGAGGCCGGCGTGGTCGAGCTTGTCGGCCCAGCCGGCGTAGTAGAAGAACCACGCGGCCACGAGTGGGATGTCGACGTCCCGGCTCTCCTTGATCGGCTTTCCGTTGTCGAGGCTCTCGGCGACCGCGAGCTCGCGCGCCCGCTCCTGGACGAGCCGGGCGATCCGGAAGAGGTACTTGCCGCGCTCCCGGCCGCTCAGCTTCGACCACGTCTTCTCGTAGGCGCGGCGCGCGGCGGCGACGGCGGCATCGACATCCGCCTCGCTCGCCGACGCGATCGTCGCGATGTGCGTCTCGTCGGCAGGGGAGATCGTCGCGAAGGTCGCTCCCGTGCCGGGGCGGAACTCGCCGTCGATGAACAGTCCATACTCGTCGCGCAGTCGCAGCACCGCCCGGGACTCGGGGGCGGGGGCGTAATCCAGGAAGCTCATTGCATCCATCCGTTCCGGGGCATCAATCGATCGTCACGTAGTCGGCGCCGGAGTAGTGTCCGGTGCGCAGCTTCTGCCGCTGCAGCAGCACGTCGTTGAGCAGGCTCGATGCGCCGTAGCGGAACAGGTGCGGCTGCAGCCACTCCTCGCCGGTCGTCTCGGCCACCGTGACGAGGTACTTGATCGCGTCTTTGGACGTGCGGATGCCGCCGGCCGGCTTCACGCCGATCTTCTCGCCGGTCGCGCGGTGCCAGTCGCGCACGACCTCCAGCATGAGGAGGGTCACCGGCAGGGTCGCCGCAGGCGCCACTTTGCCCGTCGAGGTCTTGATGAAGTCGCCGCCGGCGAGGATCGCCAGCCAGGACGCCCGCTTGATGTTGTCGTAGGTGTTCAGCTCGCCGGTCTCGAGGATGACCTTCAGCGACGCGGAGGTGCCGTCGGCACGGCGGCAGGCCTGCTTGACCTGGGCGATCTGATCGAACACCAGCCCATAACGGCCGGTGAGGAACGCACCCCGATCGATCACCATGTCGATCTCGTCGGCGCCATCGGCGACCGCGGCGGCGGTGTCGGCCAGCTTGATCGCGAGGGAGGCGCGTCCGCTCGGGAAGGCGGTCGCGACGGCGGCGACGCTGACGAGCCCGTCGTCCGGATCACCGTGGGCGGCGCCGAGCGCCTCGACGGCGTACGGCACCATGTCGCCGTAGACGCAGACCGCGGCGACCCGCGGGCAGGTCGGGTCTGAGGCATCCGGATTCAGCGCCTTCGCGACGAGGGAGCGCACCTTGCCGGGGGTGTCAGCGCCCTCGAGGGTGGTGAGGTCGATGAGCTCGATGATCTTGTCGAGTGCCCAGGCCTTCGAGGTCGTCTTGATCGAGCGGCTGCCGAGGTCGGCCGCGCGCTGCTCGAGACCGACCGCCTCCACACCGGGGAGCCCGTGCAGATAGCGGCGCAGGGTGGTGTCGTCAGGCTCGCCGCCCAGCAGCTCGGCCGCTCGCTGTGGCAGGGTCTGCAGGTCCGTCCGGCTCATCGCACTCCTCCATCGACTGGGATCTGTCGCATCGCTTCGAGCCGCATCCGTGCCCGGCTCATTCGGTGGCGGATCGGGCGACCGTGCTCGCGTGCCTCAGCAGCACGACCAATCCGATCGCGACGACCACGACGAACGCGATGCTCAGCGCGGTGAACGCGAACCAGTTCTCATCCAACGCGAGCACAATAGCCGCGGCCACCACGGTGATCACCGCCGCGGCGATCTTCGATCCGAACTTCAACCCTACCGCCGGGGTCAGCCGCCCGGCCGGGGAATCCGCCCTGGCCAGGATGAAATCGGCGAAGGCGTCGAGGGTCGCCAGCAGCGACGCCGAGTACGCGACCGCGCAGCCGAGTGCGCCCCAGAGGTTGACCGACGGAGCGGCCCCGGCATCCGCGGCGGCGAGCACGAGCTGTGCGGCATCCACGTCCTTGATCGTAGAGCCGCGCCCCGGCAGGGTCTACCGGCGCCGGGGCATTGCGGCGGTCAGGACAGCAGGCGCCGCACGGTGACGACGTCGTCCGCGATCTGCTCGACGAGAGCCGGCACCCCCTCGAAGGCGACCATCCCGCGCACGCGTGCCACGAACTGCACCTCGACACGGTGGCCGTACAGATCGATGTCCGTCTCATCGAGGACGTGCGCCTCGACCAGGCGCTCCGTCACGTCGTCGAACGTCGGGTTCGATCCCACGCTGATCGCGGCGGGGAATCGGATGCCGGGCCGCAGCCGGCTCGGCGACCCCTCGTCGACGAGCCAGCCGGCATAGATGCCGTCCGCKGGGATGAATCCCTCGAGTTCGGGAGAGAGGTTGGCGGTGGGGAATCCGAGTTCGCGTCCGCGCTTGTGTCCGTGCACGACCTCGCCCCACACCGAGGCGGGACGGCCGAGCAGCTTGGCGGCGGACTCCACCTCGCCCTCGGCGAGGAGTTCCCGGATCCACGTCGAGGAGACGCGGCGGTCCGTATCGATCGAACGCACATCGTCGACCACGTCGACGCGGAAGCCCAGCTCCTCCCCCAGTTCGCGCAGGACGTCCGGGTTGCCGGTGCCGCCCTTGCCGAACCGGAAGTCGAGGCCGACCATCACGGTGCGCGCGCCGAGCGCGTCCACCAGGATCCGCTCCACGAAGTCGCGCGCAGGCAGGCTCGCGAGCTGCTCGTCGAAACGCAGCACGAGGGCCGCGTCGATGCCGGTCTCGGCGAGCAGCTGCACCTTCTGGGTCACCCCGATGAGATCCTCGGGGCACAGCTCGGGGCGCAGCACGCTCAGCGGGTTGCGGTCGAAGGTGACGGCGACGACGCGGGCGTCGCCGATCGCGGCATCCACCCGCGCACGCTCGAGCACGGCCCGATGGCCGGCGTGTACGCCGTCGAACTTGCCGATGGCCACCACGGAGGGGCCGAAACCTGCGGGCACCTCAGCGGGATCGCGGAAGACGATCACGGCGTCACCGAGGCGGTCGCGGCCTCCGCTCGCGCCTCTTCGTCGGTGAGCGGAGGGTGCTTCACAAGCCACCAGATCCCGAAGAAGGGCAGCACGAGGGGGATGAACAGATAGCCGATCCCGTATTGCGACCACACGGTCGGGTGCTGGAAAAGCTCCGGCAGGACGACGCTCAGCGTGCCGATCACCAGCACGCCGACCAGTTCGAAGCTGATCGCGACCCAGGCGACGATGTACCACCGTCTGCTGCCCGCGAACACGAGCGCGAGGGTCGCGACGATGTAGACGACGGCGGAGAGCGCAGACAGTGTGTAGGCCACCGGAGCGGCGTCGAACTTCTCGACGATCTGCACGAACGAACGACCGGTCGCCCCGAGGGCCATGATCGCGTACACGATCACGAGCACGCGGCCGATGCCGGAGATCCGGCGTGAACGGGTGGGGGAAGTCATCGTCATCCATCCTACGGCGCGCTCGGCGAGGGTCCCGGCGGGCGTCACGCGGTGTGATGCCGGATTGCTCAGGCGAGCTGGACGGTCCAGATGACGTGCATGCGCCACACCATCACGGCCACCGCCAGCGCGGTGATGCCCATGATCACCGTGCTCCAGCGGCTGCGCTCGAGCAGCGCCCATACGACGGCCGCGGGTGGCAGGATCACCGCGGACACCAGGTACACCCAGAACTCGAGCAGCGATCCGGTCGGGGGGTTGCCCAGGAACGGCGCGACGATCGCGATCACGACTTGGGCGATCAGCAGCAGTTCGAGCAAGGCGAGCGCGCCGACGGTCAGGTCGCTCGGTCGCCGGCCGGCGAGGCCGAGCACGACGCACAGGAGGCCGGCGACGACCGCGACGGCCACCTGGGCAAGCGTGAACCACAGGATCAACGGGCGGCCTCCGGCAGATTCATGACGCTCTTCACGTCGTCGCCGCGGCGTTCGACGATCCCCACCAGGACGCCTGCCGGGTCGATCGCCGCCGTGGGCGTCGTGCCGATCCGTGACGCCGAGCCGGGGAGCCGCTTGCCATGGCGGAGGTCCCGGGCCTCGTCATCCGTCACATCCAGTCTGCCGAGCACGACCTCGGCGGCCTGCGCCGGCTCGAGGAGCACGGCGGTCGCCAGGTCATCGACGGATGCCGCATCCCGAACGTCGAAGGGGCCGATGCGCGTGCGCCGCAGCGCCGTGAGGTGCCCGCCCACGCCGAGGCTCGCGCCGAGGTCGCGGGCCAGCGCTCGGATGTACGTGCCGCTGGTGCAGTCCACGACGACATCGAGATCGATGAACCCCTCCTCGCGGCGCTCGGCGAGGACGTCGAAACGCGACACCGTGACGGCGCGCGCGGCGAGGACGACCTCCTCCCCCGCGCGGGCGAGATCGTAGGCGCGCCGGCCGTCCACCTTGATGGCCGAGACCCGGCTGGGCACCTGCGAGATCGGGCCGCGCAGCGGGGCGATGCCCAGCTCGATCTGTGCGGAGGTGATGGCCGAGGCATCCGTCGCCTCGATGATCTGGCCGTCGGCATCATCGGTGTCGGTCGCGGCGCCGAGGCGGATCGTCGCCTCGTAGGTCTTGTCGAGGCCCACGATGAAGGTGAGCAGGCGCGTGGCGGCCTCGACGCCCAGCACGAGCAGGCCGGTGGCCATCGGGTCGAGGGTGCCGGCGTGCCCGATCTTGCGGGTGCCGAGCGCCTTCCGCGCGCGGGCGACGACGTCGTGGCTCGTGATCCCACCCGGCTTGTCGACGAGGAGGATGCCCGGCGCGGCCATCAGCAGAAGTCCTGGAAGACGCGGTAGGGGTGCGCGTGGTCGGTGTTGTCGACGATGGCGGATGCCGCGGTCCTCGGCCCGGCTTCGCGCAGGTAGAGCTCCTGCCCTTCGCGATAGCGGGTGTTCGAGGGCGCCAGGAAGTCGGGGTCGGTGCCATCACGATCGGCGACGCGGCGGGCGGCGACATCGAGCGGCACATCCAGCCACACCGACCAGTGCCAGATGCCGCGCAGCTCAGGTCGGTGCAGGAAGATCCCGTCGACGACGAGCACGGCGTCGCGCGGCGCCGTCACCCACTCGGAGCCGACCGGCGCATCGCGGTGCACGTCGAACGCCTCGAGCTGGAACCCCGTCGACGCGCCGGTCTGCCCGCCATCGCGGAACGGGTCGATGAGGACCCGGCGGAACGTGGCGTAGTCGTACGAGTCGCGGTAGAAGCCCTCCGGCGACGTGCGGCCGCGGGCGTACCGCTCGACGCGCGGCCGGTGGAATCCGTCGATGCTCGCGCGGAAGACCGCCGAGCCGTCCTCGGCGAACACTGACGCCAGGCCCTCGGCGAAGGTCGTCTTGCCCGCTCCGTCGATGCCGTCGACCGCGACGATGACGCGGCCCGCCCGGTAGTCGTGGCGCACCTCGTCGCGCAGGCTGCGCCACAGGGTCGTGGCGGGCGTGATCGGCAGGCGCATGCCTCCAGCCTACGGTCGGCGCACGCGTGGCTCGCTCGGCACCCGAGGAGATTCGCAGTGCTGAGGACGCTTGATGGCCGCGGCATCCTCGGAAGTGCGAATCTCCTCAGGAGCAGAGGGGCCCCGCCTGCGGCCGCCTAGGCTGAACCGCATGCCCGATCTCGCGACCCCGCTGGTCGCCTGGTACCGCGGCAGCGCACGCGATCTGCCCTGGCGCCGCCCGGGCTTCGATGCGTGGGGTGTGCTGGTGAGCGAGTTCATGCTCCAGCAGACGCCGGTGAACCGCGTGATCCCCCACCTGGAAGCCTGGCTGCACCGCTGGCCGACCCCGGCCGCGCTCGCGGCAGACGCCCCGGCGGAGGCGGTCAGGCAGTGGGCGAATCTCGGCTACCCGCGGCGGGCGCTGTGGCTGCACCGGGCGGCCGTGGAGATCCGCGACCGGCACGACGGGGTTGTGCCGCGGGATGTGGAGGCGCTCCTCGCCCTGTCCGGCGTCGGCGATTACACAGCGCGAGCGGTGGCGGTGTTCGCCTACGGCGACCGGCATCCGGTCGTCGACACGAACACCCGCCGCGTGCTCGCCCGCGCGATCGACGGCCGCTCGCAGCCGGGACCGCCGTCCCGACGCGATCTGGCGGCGATGGCGGGGGTGCTGCCCGCCGACCCTGAGGCCGCGCGGATCATGAACGCGGCCACCATGGAGCTCGGCGCGACGACCTGCACCGCCCGCGCCCCGAGGTGCCTCGCCTGCCCGGTGGCCGACCTGTGCGCCTGGCGCGCGGCAGGCTACCCCGACACCGGCGACGAACGCCGCCGTCAGGCGCGATACGAGGGCAGCGACCGGCAGGCACGCGGCGCGGTGCTCAAGGCGCTGCGGGATGCCGCACCCGAGCCGGTCGCCCTCGACGAGGTCGTCGCGGACTGGCCGGATCCGCTGCAGCGGGATCGGGCGATCGACTCGCTCATCGCCGACGGGCTCGCCGAGGCGTCCGGGGAGCTCCTGTCGCTGCCGGGACATCCACAGCGCGAACCGGGCCGGTGATCGCCGAACCGTATCGATCCGACGCGACCAGCTCGGTGACGATGCGCTCGAGGTCCGCCACACCGGGCGCGGACGCGATCTCCGCCTGCAGCGCCAGGGCGCGCTCGCGGTAGTGCCGCTCGGCGAGCACCTTCTCAACGGCGGTGGCGATCTGGGCCTGGGTGGGGGTGCCCGTACGCAGATTGATGCCGACGCCGGACCACTCCACGCGACGCGTGGTCTCCATCTTGTCCTCGGTGTCACCGGCGACCACGATCGGAACCCCGTGCCCGAGCGCGAAGTGCAGACCGCCGTAGCCGCCGTTCGTGACGAAGACCCTGACCTTCGGCATGAGCAGGTCGTATGGCAGGAACTCGGCCGCCCGCACGTTCGGCGGCAGCGGCCCGAGCACGTCCACCGGGGCTCCGCCGGTGGATACCACCACGAGCACGTGGTGGTACTCGAGGGCGCGCATGGTGGGGAGGACAAGGTCCTCGAAATCCTCGTTGGCGACAGTGCCCTGCGAGACGTGCACCACCGGCAGGTCGCGGTCGAGCTCGTGCCACCACGACGGCAGCTCGGCGGCGCGCGACGAGGCCCGGATCACCGGTCCGATGAAGCTCACATTCGCGGGGAGGTCCCGCCGTGGGTACTCGAATCCGGGCACGGTGAACTGCGCGTAGTGGTCGGCGCGGACGGCCCAATCCATGAAGAACACGTCCAGCTGAGCCCCGGTGAGCTGCTCGACGATCTGCTCGACCTGGTGCTGCGGGGCGCGGAGGATGAAGTTCTTCGCCGCCCAGGCCAGGAGACGGTTGCGAGCCCTGCCCAGCGCATCCGAGCGCGGCAGGATGCCCAGTCCCCACGGCGCGGTGTCGACGCTGGAGAGACCGAGGGGAAGGATGCCGCAGGCCACCACCGGCGGGCGCGGCTGCTTCGAGAACACCAGCGCGGCAGCGCCGACCACGGTGAACTCGGTGAGGACGGCGTCGGTCCGCTCCGCCTCGATCGCCTCCCGCAGGGCCGCGTACTGGGCGGGCGCGGGGGCGACGAAGATCCGGTCGATGCTTCGCGCCACACCCCGGGCGCCCGATGGCCTCCCGCCCTCCGCGACCATCTCGGCGAGAACTGCCTGATGATCGACCTGGGCCTCCGCGGGCCACGGAATGAACTCCGCACCGGTGCGCCGCACCGCATCGGCGAACCGGTCGCCCGCGAGAAACCGCACGCGATGCCCTGAGCCGGTGAACTGCTCGGCGACGCCGAGCATCGGCGCGACATGGCCGTCGGCGACGTTGGCGGCGAGCAGAACGGAGACCATCGCCGGCTCCCCTCGGTCGTCGGACGACCTAGGAGAATGATGACGCCCGCCACAGCGAGCGTCAACGGGTCAGACCCCGACGGCGTCCTCGTCCTCGTCGGCGCGGGCCTCGTCGGACTCGTCGTCCTCGTCGAACTCGCGCGGCTTGACGTACGGGTCGGCATCGCCGGCGTAGTTCGCCGAGGAGGCGAGCCCTGCGACGGCTTCATCCCGCTCGCGTGCTTCCCGCAGGAGCGCCGAGATGTGATCGGCGTTCTCCGGGATCGCGTCGAGGATGAACTCGAGCGACGGGGTCAGCCGCACGTTGAGGTGCTTGCCGACCTCGGAGCGCAGCATCCCGGTCGCCGACTTGAGCGCTTCCGCGGACGCGTCGCGCTCCTCTGCCGTGCCGAGCACGGTGTAGAACACCGACGCGTGCTGCAGGTCGCCCGTCACCTTGACGTCGGTGATCGTGACGAATCCGAGCCGGGGGTCGCGCAGACCCTTTTCGAGTCGCTCTGCGAGGATGACGCGGATCCGGTCGCCCAGGCGCGCTTGACGTTCGCTGCCCATTGTTCTTCCTCTCCCATGGTGAGGGGCGCCCGGAGGCGCCCCTCACGCAGTGGAACTAGCCGCGCGGCTTCTCGATGAGCTCGGTGGTCTCGATCTCGTCGCCGATCTGGATGTCGTTGAACTTGCCGAGTCCGATACCGGCCTCGTAGTCCGTGCGCACCTCGGTGACGTCGTCCTTGAAGCGACGCAGCGACTCGATGGCCAGGCCATCGGCGAGCACGACGCCATCGCGGATGACGCGCGCCTTCGCGTTGCGCGTGATCGTTCCGGAGCGGACGATGACACCGGCGATGTTGCCGAACTTCGAGGAGCGGAACACCTCGCGGATCTCGGCGACACCGGACTGCACCTCTTCGAACTCCGGCTTGAGCATGCCCTTGAGGGACTGCTCGACGTCGTCGATCGCGTTGTAGATGACCGAGTAGAACCGCGTGTCCACGCCCTCGCGGGAGGCGCGCTCGCGCGCCTTCGAGTCGGGGCGGACGTTGAACCCGATGATGATCGCGTTGTCGATCGTCGCAAGGTTGACGTCGGACTCGGTGATCGCACCGACACCGCGGTGGATGATCCGCAGCTGCACCGAGTCGTCGACCTCGATCTTGAGGAGCGACTCCTCCAGCGCCTCGACGGCACCGGACACGTCGCCCTTGATGATGAGGTTGAGCGACTCGACCTTGCCCTCTTCGAGTGCACGGGTGAAGTCCTCGAGCGAGATGCGCTTGCGGGCCTTGGCCAGCTGGGCGTTGCGCTCGGCCGCTTCACGCTTCTCAGCGATCTGACGGGCGAGGCGGTCCTCGTCCGTGACGATGAACGTGTCACCGGCACGGGGCACGGAGTTGAGCCCCTGCACCTGCACGGGGCGCGACGGGTAGGCCTCGAGGACGGCATCGCCGTTCTCGTCCGCCATGGCACGGACGCGGCCGTAGGCCGTTCCCGCCACGATGGAGTCGCCGACCCGGAGCGTTCCGGACTGGATGAGGACGGTGGCCACGGATCCGCGGCCCTTGTCGAGCTTCGCTTCGATCGCGACACCGCGGGCGGCCTTGTTCGGGTTGGCCGTGAGGTCCAGACCCGCATCGGCGGTCAGCAGCACGGCATCCAGCAGTTCCTGGATGTTCGTGCCGGCACGTGCCGAGACGTCGACGAAGATCACATCTCCGCCGTACTCCTCTGCGACGAGGCCGTACTCGGTAAGCTGCTGGCGCACCTTGGCCGGGTTGGCGTCGGGCTTGTCGATCTTGTTCACCGCGACCACGATCGGCACGCCGGCGGCCTGGGCGTGGTTGAGCGCCTCCACCGTCTGCGGCATGATTCCGTCGTCTGCCGCGACCACGAGGATCGCGAGGTCGGTCACCTGCGCACCACGAGCACGCATGGCGGTGAACGCCTCGTGACCAGGGGTGTCGATGAAGGTGATCGCGCGCTCGATGCCGTCGTGCTCGGTCCAGACCTGGTACGCACCGATGTGCTGCGTGATGCCACCGGCCTCGCCGGCGACCACGTTGGTCTGACGGATGGCGTCGAGCAGACGGGTCTTACCGTGATCGACGTGGCCCATGACCGTGACGACCGGCGGACGGATCTCGAGGTCGTCTTCGCTCTCGTTCTCGAGTTCTGCGTCGAGGTCGAGACCGAAGCCCTCGAGGAGCTCCTTGTCCTCGTCCTCGGGCGAGACCATCTGGATCTTGTACCCGAGCTCGACACCGAGGACCTCGAAGGTCGCCTCGTCGAGGGACTCGGTGGCCGTGGCCATCTCGCCCAGGTTGAAGAGAATGGTCACCAGCGTGCCGGGCTGCACCGTGTAGCCGGTGATGTTCTCGATCTTGTCGGCGAAGTCCGAGATCGACGCGCCGCGGCGCATCCTGATGATCTCGCCGTTTCCGCGCGAGACGTTGACGCCACCGACGATCGGGGCATCCCTCATCTCGAACTCTTGGCGCTTCGCCCGACGCGACTTGCGCTGCCTGGACTTGCCGCCACCCTTGCCGAAGGCACCTGCGGTGCCACCGCCAGGACCGCGACCGCGGCCACCTGCGCCACCGGGACGACCGGCGAAACCGCCGGCTGCCGGGGCACCAGGAGCGCCACCGGGACGCTGGAAGCCGCCACCGGCACCGCCGGGACGACCTGGCCCACCCGGGCGCTGCTGGAACGGAGCGCCACCGGGACGACCGGCGCCACCCGGACGGCCGGGACCGCCAGGACGTGCGCCCGGTGCACCCGGACGCGGGGCGCCGGGACGCGGAGCCTGCGGACGCGGGATGTTGCCCGGGCTCGGGGTCGGGCGCTGGCCCATCCCCTGCGCCGAAGCGAACGGGTTGTTGCCCGGACGCGGGCCGGCCGGGCGCTGGCCCATGCCCTGCGCCGAAGCGAACGGGTTGTTGCCGGGGCGCGGGGCGCCGCCGGGACGAGGAGCGGGAGCCGCCCCTCCCGGTGTCGGTGCGGCGTCGGCGGAAGGAGCCGAGGGAGCTGCCGGGGCCTCGGCCGCGGGTGCGGCCGGTGCAGCGGGAGCCGCCGGTGCCGCCGGGGCGGGGGTCGCTGCGGCAGGCGCAGCCGGAGCGGCGGGCGCCGCCGGGGTCGCGGCAGCAGCGGCTGCAGGCGCAGGCGCGGCGGCTGCCGGAGTCGGGGCTGCGGGTGCAGCGGGACGCACGGGGCCTGGGCGACCGGCCGGGCGCACCGAAGCCGCGGGCTTCTGCTCGACGGGTGCCGAGTGCGACGCTCCATCCGCCTCGAGGGCGGCGCGAAGCTTGCGAGCCACGGGCGGCTCAATGGTGGACGAGGGGCTCTTGACGAACTCGCCGAGCTCCTTCAGCTTGGCGAGGGCCACCTTGCTGTCGACTCCGAGTTCGGAGGCGATCTCGTGCACGCGTGGTTTTGCGTTTACCACAATTCTCCTGTCTGAGGTCTACCCAGACAGGGCAGACCGTTAGTTGCGGACGGGACTCATTTCGAGCCGTTCACTTTGTTTCCATAGCCATTCAGCCGTTTCTCGATGGTCTGCATGTCAAGCGGGCCTGACACACGCAATGCCCGCACGAAGGCGCGACGCCGGATGGCGGCATCCACACACTCATACGTCTCATGCACCCACGCACCCCGCCCGGGCAACGACGCTCGCTCATCTGGGACGAGTGAGGATTCGAAGACGACCACCCTGAGCAGGGAGGACCGGGGGGCACGCGTGCGGCATCCGACGCACGTTCGTACGGCTTCCATCGTACACCTCAGGGCTGGGGGACCGCCGCCAGGCCTCAGGCGTCCTCGAGGATGCTGTCGGGCTGGATGTCGATCTTCGCGCCGGTCAGCTTCGCCGCGAGTCGCGCGTTCTGGCCTTCCTTGCCGATCGCGAGCGACAGCTGGTAGTCGGGCACGAGCGCGCGCACGGCCTTGCTCGAGGCATCCAGGATGAAGCTCGACGTCACCTTCGCGGGCGAAAGGGCGTTGGCGACGAACTTCGCGAGCTCGGGGTTGTAGTCGACGATGTCGATCTTCTCGCCGTTGAGCTCCTCGGTGACGGCGCGCACGCGACGGCCGAGTTCGCCGATGCAGGCGCCCTTGGCGTTGATTGTCGGGTCGTTGGCCTTGACGGCCACCTTGGTGCGGTGGCCGGCCTCCCGGGCGAGCGACACGATCTCCACAAGGCCCGCGGCGATCTCGGGCACCTCGAGCGCGAAGAGCTTGCGTACGAGGCCCGGGTGCGTGCGGGACACCGTGATCTGGGGGCCCTTGGTGCCCTTCGAGACGGCCGTGACGTACACCCGCAGGCGCGAGCCGTGGGTGTACTGCTCGCCGGCGACCTGCTCCTCGGGCGGGAGGATCGCCTCGATCGAGCCGAGGTCGACATGCACCATGCGCGGGTTCGGGCCCTGCTGCACGATGCCGGCGACGATGTCGCCTTCCTTGCCGCGGAACTCACCGAGTACGGCGTCGTYGGCGATGTCGCGCAGGCGCTGGCTGATGACCTGCTTCGCCGCGAAGGCGCCGATCCGTCCGAAATCGTCGGGGGTCGCCTCCTCCTCGCCGATGACGACTCCTTCTTCATCGCGGAGGGGCACGAAGATCGACACGTGCCCGCTCTTGCGATCGAGCTCCGTGCGAGCACCCTCGGGCAGTTCGCCGGTCGGCGAAGTGTGCTTGGCGAAGGCGGTCAGAATCGCCTGCTCGATGATCCGGACGAGTTCTTCGAAGGGAATCTCCTTCTCACGCTCGATCGTCCGCAGCAGTCCCAGATCGACATCCACACTGGCCTCCATATTCAGCTCTCACCGACGCCAAACTGCCGCCGGAACCCTACTACGTTACCGGATGCCGCCTCCGGCGACGCTGGGAAGGTCGACCGCTGAGCCTGAGTCCCCGCCGTGTCAACCCCCTTCGGCGTTCACGTGGCCGCGACGAGCCTGGACTTATGACAGACGACACGATGACTCAGCACGACGCGGCCGCACGCTTGAAGGAGCTGGTCGAAGACATCGACTTCACGATGCTGACGACAAAGGACGCCGCTGGCAGCCTCGTCAGCCGGCCGATGAGCACCCGCCAGATGGACGAGAACGGAGACATCTGGTTCTTCCTCGCCGACGACTCGAAGAAGGCGCATGAAGCCGAGGCCGACGGCGACGTCGGGCTGTCGTACGCGGACGCGAAGGGGATGCGGTTCGTCTCGGTCGCCGGCACCGCGAGCGTCGTTCACGATCGCGCGAAGATGGAGGAGCTCTACACGGCGTCCCTCGACATCTGGTTCGAGAACGGGCTGGAGACACCCGACATCGCGCTGCTTCGGGTCACGCCCGTGACTGCCGAGTTCTGGGAGCCGAAGCACGGCAAGATCGTCATGGCCGCCGGCATGCTCAAGGCCCTCGTCACGAAGGACACCCCCGACGACACGATGCGCGACGAGACGGTGAGCTTCTGAGCGCCCGTCCCGGCGATCCCCAGCCGAGTCTGACCGGGTGAGGGCGTCCGTCAGCGCGCGGTGAGCCGCGCGACGACCTCGGCAGCCGGGACGACCTCGCGGTCGCCGGTGCGACGGTCCCACAGCTCGACCTCGCCGGTCGCAGCTCCTCGACCGACAATGACGATCCGCGGCACGCCGACCAGTTCGGCGTCGCCGAACTTCACGCCGGGCGACACCTTCGGGCGGTCGTCGTAGAGGACGTCGAAGCCGGCTGCCTCGAGCCCGGCCGACACCTGCTCGGCGAGCTCGAAGGCCACGGCATCCCGTCCCGTCGCCACGACGTGCACGTCGAACGGTGCCACCGACTCGGGCCAGATGAGGCCCTTCTCGTCGTTGTTGAGCTCAGCCATGATCGCGAGGATGCGGGTGACGCCGATGCCGTACGAGCCCATCGTGACGGTGACGAGCTTGCCGTTCTCGTCGAGCACCTTGAGGCCGAGCGTCTCGGCGAAGAAACGGCCGAGCTGGAAGACGTGGCCGATCTCCATGCCGCGAGCGAGCTCGATCGGGCCGGAGCCGTCCGGTGCCGGGTCGCCCGCGCGAACGGTCGCGACCTCGACGAAGCCGTCGCCCGTGAAGTCACGACCGGCGACGAGGGTATGAACGTGCTTCTGGTCGATGTTGGCCCCGGTGATCCAGCTCGTGCCGTCGACGACGCGCGGGTCGAGGAGATACCGGATGCCGGTGGCGGACTCCTCGCCGAGGATCGCACCGGTCTCGGACCACGGGCCGATGTAGCCCTTGACCAGGAGCGGGTGCTTCTCGAAGTCATCGGGCGTGGCGGCCTCGACGGCGGCCGGTGCGAAGGCCACCTCGACCCGCTTGTCGTCGATGTCGCGATCCCCGGGAACACCGACGATCACGAGTTCGCGGGTGCCGTCGAGGTGCGTCAGTGCAAGGACGACGTTCTTGAGCGTGTCGGCTGCCGTGTATTCGCCCGCGAGGTGGGCGTTCGAGTGGGCGACGAGGGTCTCGATCGTCGGCGTGTCGGGAGAGTCGAAGATCACCGGTTCGCTGAGACCGTCGAACGGGATCGGCTCGGGCACGATCGTCGTGAACGCCTCGACGTTGGCGGCATAGCCCCCAGCCGAACGCACGAAGGTGTCCTCGCCGACGGCGATCGGATGCAGGAACTCCTCCGAGCGCGCTCCACCCATGAGGCCGTTGTCGGCCGCGACGATGACGTACTCGAGTCCCAGCCGCTGGAAGATGCGCTCGTAGGCGTCACGCTGCGCCATGTACGAGGCATCCTGCCCCGCGTCGGTGTAGTCGAACGAGTAGGCATCCTTCATCGTGAACTCACGGCCGCGCAGGAGGCCCGCACGCGGGCGCGCCTCATCGCGGTACTTGTCCTGGATCTGGTAGATCGCGAGCGGCAGATCCTTGTACGACGAGTAGAGGTCCTTCACCAGGAGCGTGAACATCTCCTCGTGGGTGGGGGCGAGAAGGTAATCGGCCCCTCTGCGGTCCTGCAGCCGGAAGATGCCGTCGCCGTAGGACGTCCAGCGCCCGGATTGCTCATAGGGCTCGCGCGGCAGCAGCGCCGGGAAGTGCACCTCGTAGGCACCCGCGTTCGACATCTCGTCCCGGATGATGCCCTCGATCTTCGCTTTGACCTTCAGGCCGAGCGGCAGCCACGTGAAGATGCCGGGCGCGGCGCGACGGATGTAGCCGGCACGCACGAGCAGGCGGTGACTGGTGACCTCGGCATCTGCCGGGTCTTCACGGAGCGTGCGGAGGAAGAAGTGCGAGAGACGGGTGACCACGAGGATCAAGTCTAGAGACACGGATGCCGCGACCCGGCCGATCGGTCCGGCCCGTGCTCCCACCTGCCCCCATACACTGACCAGATGCCCGCCCGTCGCTCCCGCCTGGTCCCGGCCACTGCGACAGGAGCGCTCGTCGAGTCGCTCGCGGCGCTGCGGCAATCGCTCGACCTGCCAGGCGAGTTCCCTCCCGCCGCGCTGTCCGAGGCGCGGGATGCCGCGCGCTCCGTGTCGACCGACCCAGCCGCGGCCGGACTCGCCGACCTGCGCGACATCGAGTTCCTCACCATCGACCCGGAGGGTTCGCTCGACCTCGACCAGGCGATGCACTTCCAGCGCATCGGATCCGGCGCGGTGCTGCACTATGCCATCGCCGACCTCCCGGCTTTCGTGACTCCGGGCGGGGCGCTGGACGCCGAGGCGCGGCTGCGCGGCCAGACGCTGTACGCCGCCGACGGACGGATCCCGCTGCACCCGCCGCTGCTCAGCGAGGACGCGGCATCCCTCGTCGAGAATTCCGACCGTCGCGCCTTCGTGTGGCGGTTCACTCTGGACGAGGGCGCACGTCCTGTGGAGACGACACTCACCCGCGCCGTGATCCGCTCGCGGAAGCGGTGGACCTATGCCGATGCGCAGGCTGCGGTCGAGGACGGCTCGGCGCCGGAGACCCTGCAGGTGCTTGCGTGGTTCGGGCCGCTTCGCGGCGAGCGCGAGAGCGAGCGCGGTGGCGCAAGCCTCAACGTTCCCGAGACGGACATCGTCGTCGAGAACGGCACCTACCGCCTGGAGCGCAATCCCCCGCTGCCGATCGAGGACTGGAACGCGCAGGTTTCGCTCCTCACCGGGATGGCGGCGGCAGAGGTCATGCTCGCGGGCCGCATCGGCATCCTCCGCGCCATGCCGGCGGCCGACATCGCCGATGTCGCCGCGTTCCGGGCGCAGACGGTCGCCCTCGGCATCCCGTGGCCCGAAGACGTGCGCTACGGGGACTATCTGCGCACCCTCGACCGAGAGGCGCCGGCTGCGCTGGCGGTGCGCAGTGCGGCCGCGTCGCTCTTCCGCGGTGCGAGCTACGTCGCGTTCGATGGGAGTCCGCCGGCGCAGACGCTCCAGGCCGCCATCGGCGCACCGTACGCGCACACGACCGCTCCTCTGCGCCGGCTCGTCGATCGGTGGTCGCTCGTGATCTGCGAAGCGCTCGCGAACGGCCGGGAGGTGCCGGAGTGGGCGCGCAAGAGCCTCCCCGACATCCCGAAGCTCATGGGCCGCAACGATCAGCGCGCGGGACAGCTCGACGCCGCCTCCCTCGACCGGGTCGAAGCGGCGCTCCTGCACGGTCACGAAGGGTCGGAATTCTCGGCTGTCGTCCTCGGTGCGAAGGGCGGAGTGGCTCGGGTTCAGCTGACTGATCCGCCCATCACGGCGAGAGTGAGCGGCGTCACCGCCGACGCCGGCTCGACCGTCGGTGTCCGCCTCGAACGCGCGGACATCGCCACCGGCACCGTCGAGTTCACGCCCGTCACTGCTCGCGCGGACGCATGATGTCGGGGTCCTCGACGAACTCCCTGATCGGCACCGCAGACGGGCACGGGCTCAGGCGTCGCGCCGCCCGACGTGCAGGACGAAACGCACGATCAAGCCGGCGACGAGCGCCCAGAACGCGGCGCTGATGCCCGCGATGGCGATCCCGGATGCCGCCACCAGGAACGTGATGACGGCCGGAAGGCGCTCACCGGGGTCGTCGATCGCCTGCTGAACGGCGGAGCCGAACGCGGCGAACAGCGCGAGTCCCGCCACGGCCGGGATCACGGCGACGGGAGCGAGCAGCACGAGGGCCGCGAACGCCGCCGACGCCGCCCCGAGCACGAGGTAGGAGCCGCCAGTGGACACGCCGGCGATCCATCGCCGTTGGGGATCGGCATCCGCCTCAGGACCCGCTGCGAGCGCGGCGCTGATCGCCGCGAGGTTGACCGCGTGCCCTCCTGCCGGGGCGGCGAGCGCGGTGGCGACCCCGGTGACGAGCATCGCCGGCCGCCAGGGCACCGTGTAGCCGAAGCTGCGCATGACCGCGACGCCCGGCACGTTCTGCGAGGCCATCGTGACGATGAACAGCGGGATCGCGATGCCGATGAACGAGCCGAGCGTGAGGGTGGGCATGGTCAGCTCGACTCGGGGGATCAGCAGCCCGGCGTCGAGGGGGGCTCCCTGCTGCACCAGCGAGATCCCCACGACGATCGCCGCCGCGAGGAACGCCAGCGGGACGGCCCAGCGCGGCGCGAGCCTCGCGAACACCAGCCACGTGAGCACGACCGGAATCACGCCCCACGGGTTCACGACGATGCCGGTGATCGGTGCGAGACACAGTGGGAGCAGGACGCCGGCGAGCATCGCCTGTGCGATTGATGGCGGGATCCGAGCGATGAGCCGTCCGAGCTGCGGCCACAGTCCGGTGAGCAGGATGAGCGCCGCCACCACGAGGAACGCACCGACCGCCGCCGGCCAGCCGCCGTCGACGAGTCCGGTCGCGGCGAGGAGCGCAGCGCCTGGCGTCGACCACGCCGCGGTGATCGGCATCCGGAATCGCCACGCGAGTACGACGCACGCGAGTCCCATCGTCACCGAGAGCGCAAGGAGCCCGCTCGCCGCCTGCGCCGGCGTGGCGCCGACGGCGCGAAGGCCGGTCAGCACGACGACGAAAGAGCTCGTGAACCCCACCAGCGCCGTGACGATCCCGGCCGTGACCGGGCGCGTGAGCGACGTCGAGGGCGTGGAATCGGTCATGGATGCCTCGGGCTCGGCGGATCGCAGGGTATGAGCACGCTAGCGCACGGCCCACTGGCCGAAGGGGCCGAGGACCCTGCTGCTGATCCCGGTCAGCTGGTGACGACCTGCGCCGTGCCGACGGGGGCCGCGGGGCCCATCTCTGCGGCGAGCCGATTGGCCTCTTCGATCAGGGTGGCGACGATCTCCGACTCGGGCACGGTCTTGATGACCTGGCCCTTGACGAAGATCTGGCCCTTGCCGTTGCCTGAGGCGACGCCGAGGTCGGCCTCCCGAGCCTCGCCGGGGCCGTTCACGACGCAGCCCATGACGGCCACGCGGAGCGGCACCGTCATGTCCTTGAGTCCCTCGGTGACGTCGTCGGCGAGGGTGTAGACGTCGACCTGTGCCCGGCCGCACGACGGGCACGACACGATCTCGAGCTTGCGCTCGCGCAGGTTGAGCGACTGCAGGATCTGGTGCCCCACCTTGACCTCTTCGGCGGGCGGCGCCGACAGCGAGACGCGGATCGTGTCGCCGATGCCTTCACCGAGCAGGATGCCGAAGGCCGTGGCGCTCTTGATGGTCCCTTGGAAGGCGGGGCCTGCCTCGGTCACCCCGAGGTGCAGTGGCCAGTCCCCCATCTGTGCGAGCAGTCGATAGGCCTGGACCATGATGACGGGGTCGTTGTGCTTGACCGAGATCTTGAAGTCGTGGAAGTCGTGCTCCTCGAAGAGGCTCGCCTCCCAGCGCGCGCTCTCGGCGAGCGCTTCGGGGGTGGCCTTGCCGTACTTCTCCAGCAGCCGAGGGTCGAGCGACCCGGCGTTCACGCCGATGCGCAGCGAGACTCCGGCATCCTTCGCCGCCTTCGCGATGGCGCCCACCTGATCGTCGAACTTGCGGATGTTCCCCGGGTTCACACGCACGGCCGCACACCCCGCGTCGATCGCCTGGAAGACGTACTTCGGCTGGAAGTGGATGTCGGCGATGACCGGGATCTGGCTCTTCTTCGCGATGATGTGCAGCACATCGGCGTCGTCCTGACTCGGCACGGCGACGCGGACGATCTCGCAGCCAGAGGCCGTCAGCTCGGCGATCTGCTGGAGCGTGGCGTTGATGTTCGTCGTCGGGGTCGTGCACATCGACTGGACGCTGACCGGAGCGTTGCCGCCGACCAGCACCTTGCCGACCTTGATCTGTCGGGACTTGCGACGCGGGGCGAGGGTTTCGGGGACCTTGGGCATCCCGAGATTGACAGCTGGCACGCCCTCCACCCTACGCCGCGGCCGGGAGGCCGAGCCCGCGGACGATCAGTCGGATGCCGCGCCGCGGTGTAGCTTTCCCGCATGAGCCTGAGCCACCACGTCGCTCGCATGACCGGCCGCAACCCCGCGGAGTCGCACCGCGCATCGACTCCGCTCGAGCTGCTGTTCGACCTCACGTTCGTCGTGGCGTTCAGCCAGATCTCATCGCAGACGGCGCACGCGCTCGAGCTGGGGCACATCTCCACCGCGCTCATCGGCTTCGCCTTCACGACGTTCGCCGTGTCGTGGGCGTGGATCAACTACTCCTGGCTCGCGAGCGCCTACGACAACGACGACATCTTCTTCCGCATCGCCACGCTCGTCATCATGATCGGGGTGCTGGTCGTCGCGCTCGGGGTCCCCCCGATCTTCGCTTCCCTCGAGGAGGGCGAGCATCTCAACAATGGCGTCCTGGTCGCGGGGTACGTCATCATGCGGATATCCACGGTCGCTATCTGGCTCCGGGCCGCGAAGCACGACCCCGCACGGCGCCGCACCAGCCTGGCGTACGCCAAGAACGTCGCGATAGCCCAGGTCGGCTGGGTGGCGCTGATCCTCCTGAACCTGCCCATCCCCACGACCACCGCGTTGGTCCTGGTGCTCACCGCGTTCGAGCTCGCCGGACCGCTCTACGCCGAACTGAAGTACGGCCGCACGCCGTGGCATCCGCATCACATCGCCGAGCGCTACGGGCTGCTGGTCATCATCACACTGGGCGAGGTGATCCTCGGCACGATCCTCGCGATCTCCGCGGTTGTGGAGGAGGACTCGTGGACGCTGGAGGCCGGGCTGATCGCGTTCGGCGGAACCGCGCTCGCGTTCGGGATGTGGTGGGTGTACTTCGTCGTCCCGCCGGGTCCCGTGCTCGCGCGGCATCCGCTCCGAGGATTCCCCTGGGGGTATGGCCACATCTTCCTGTTCGGGTCGGTCATCGCGGTCGGATCCGGCCTGCACATCGCCGCCCAGGCGATCGCCGGCCACTCCGGAGTCGATGACATGTTCGCGGTGATCTCGGTGGCGGCTCCCGTGCTCGCCTTCGAGCTGATCCTGTTCATCCTGTATGGCGTCCTGGTGATGCAGTTCGATCCCCTGCATCTGTGGCTCTTCCTGGGGTCTGCCGCGGTGCTCGCCCTCGCGGTGCTCGCCGTCGGGCTCGGCGTGTCCCTGGGCTGGGCGCTGGTGATCATCGCCTGCGCCCCGGCGGTGATCGTCGTGGGGTACGAGACTGTCGGCCATCGCCACGAGGCTGTGGCACTGGAGCGCGCCACCGGATAGTGCCCGCGCTGTGCCCGCGCTGTGCCCGCGCTGTGCTCGAGCGCCAGGTGCGCCGCGCCGCGGCATCCGCTGGTCTGCTATCGTGACCGCATGTTCGCGAACCTCACCACGTGGTGGCCCGCCCGCTGACGGCGGTGTGTTCGCGTTCCCAGACCACAGACCGCCCGAGGGCGGTCTTTCTCATTTCCAGAGAGCCGCCCGACCCGATGAAAGGCCGGCGATGACACCGAGCCCCTCCCCCCTGCATGCGGCGCTCGCGCGCGCGGAATCCTTCGCGCTGATCGCGCGCGACGACTCGACGGTCGAGCTGCTGACCGGCGAGATCGTCGACGTCGAGCGCCTCGCCGACATACCGCTGACGGATGCCGCAGGCACGTCGCGCGAGGTTTTGGCGCTCGTCCCCTTCCGCCAGGTGGTGGAGCGCGGCTTCGAATGCCACGACGACCACGCGCCGCTGCGCTGCCTGATCGTGGCCGGCCACGAGACTTTCGGGCGGGATGACGCGCTCGCCGCGCTCCCGAGCGCTCCGGTCGCCCTGCACGACGCTGGATTCGACATCGCCGACGAGGAGTACGCCGGCATCGTGCGCCGCGTCATCGCGGACGAGATCGGCGCCGGCGAGGGCGCGAACTTCGTCATCCGCCGCGACTTCACCGCGACGATCGACGCCGACGCCCGGACGACCGCGCTCACGTGGTTCCGCGCGCTGCTGGAGTACGAGCGCGGCGCCTACTGGACCTTCGCGATCGTCACCCCCGGGCACATCGCGGTGGGGGCCAGCCCTGAGGCGCACGTCAGCGCACAGGGCGGTGTCGTCACGATGAACCCGATCTCCGGGACCTTCCGCCACCCCGCCGGCGGCGCGACCGCGGATACCCTCACAGAGTTCCTCGAGTCGACGAAGGAGACCGAAGAGCTGTTCATGGTCGTCGACGAGGAGCTCAAGATGATGAGCGCCGTCTGCACCGACGGCGGCCGCATCACGGGGCCGCACCTCAAGGAGATGTCCCGGCTCACCCACACCGAATACGTGCTCCGCGGGCGGAGCCGCCTGGACCCGCGCGACATCCTGCGCGAGACGATGTTCGCGCCCACCGTGACCGGTTCGCCGATGCAGAACGCGTGCACCGTCATCACCCGGCACGAGCGCACCCCGCGCGGCTATTACTCGGGTGTCGCGGCGCTGTTCACCCCGCGCCCTTCGACAGGCTCAGGGACCGCGGCGGTCGCGGCCGGAGAGCCTGAGGTGGACGAGCCCACCCACGACCTCGACGCCCCCATCCTCATCCGCACCGCCTATCTCGTCGACGGACGCCTCCGGGTTCCCGTGGGAGCCACCCTCGTGCGCCACTCCGACCCCTACGGCGAGGTCGGCGAGACCCACGGCAAGGCCGCCGGCGTGCTCGGCGCGATCGGCGCGATCCCGCGGGACGCCCCCGCACCCGTCAAGGTCGACGCCATCGACGAGGACGCCCCGGCGGCCGAGCCGAAGCGCCTCGCCGACGACCCGGCGATCGCGGAGCTGCTCATGTCGCGGAACGCGCGACTCGCCTCCTTCTGGCTGAATCCGCAGGATGCCGCGGGCACGGGCCCGTTCGCGGGTCGATCGGCGATCGTGGTCGATGTGGAAGACCGCTTCACCACGATGCTCGCCCATCAGCTGCGCCACCTCGGCCTCGCCGTGCAGATCGTGCCGTGGAGCGAGGTCACCGACCAGCAGCTCGACGAGACCGGGCTCGTCGTGTGCGGCCCCGGCCCCGGCGATCCGCGCGATCCAGACAGCGCCCGGATCGGCCGGATGCGCGAGATCGTGACCCGCCGGCGCGCCTCGGGTCGGCCGCTCCTCGCGGTGTGCCTGAGCCATCAGATCCTCGCCGACTCGCTCGGCATCGACCTCGGCCCGCTCGCCCGCCCGCATCAGGGGCTGCAGAAGTCCGTCGACGTGTTCGGGATCCCGGCATCCATCGGCTTCTACAACACCTTCACCGCGCGGGTGGCGCCCGGCACGACCATGGTCGGCGAGGCCGAGGTCGCGGCCGACCCCGAGACGGGCGACGTCTACGCCCTGCGCGGACCCGGATTCGCCTCGATCCAGGGACACCTCGAGTCGATCCTGTCGCGCGATGGGATGACGACGCTCGAGCGTCTCGTCGCCCAGGCCCTCACCCCCGTCGACGCCTGAGTCGCGCGCCGCACGCGAGGTCGAAGCCCCGGCTCGCGCGGCCGAAACCGCCTCACGCGCCCGAACGCAACAGCCGCGGATGGCGGTTTCGACAGCGCGAGCGATCGCGGCGCCTAGCGGCCGCCGGCCAGGCGCCCGGCGATGAGCCGGCGCTCGGCTTCGTTCGCGGTGAGCTCGAGCGCCCGCAGGTCTGCCTCCATCGCCTCCTCGTCGCGCCCCAGCCGACGCAGCAGGTGCGCGCGCACAGCATGCCAGAGGTGGTAGCCCTCCAGCGGAGCCTCAAGCGAGTCGACCTCGACGAGCGCGACCGCCGGCCCCTCCACCTCTGCGAGCGCCACTGCACGATTGAGCCGCACGATCGGCGAGCGGTCGTACGCGAGCAGCATGTCGTAGAGGGTGAGGACCTGCAGCCAGTCCGTCTCGTCCGCGCCGTGCGCATCCGCGTGGCACGCGGCGATCGCAGCGTGCAGCTGCCAACGTCCCGGGCGCCTGAGCATCGCCGCCGTCTMGAGCTCGCGGCGCGCCACGGCCAGCATCCGTCGATCCCAGCGCGAACGGTCCTGGTGTCCGAGCAGCACCAGCTCGCCGTCGACGGCTCGGGCGTCCTCGCGCGCGCGATGGAACAGCAGCAGGGCGAGCAGCCCGTGCGCCTCGGCCTCGCGGGGCAGCGCAGAGGCGACGACCCGTGCGAGCCACAGCGCATCGTCGGCGAGGTCGCGCTCGGCCGTCGCGTCACCCCCCGCGACGAGATGCGCTTCGTTGTACATGACCGCGACCACCGCCAGCACGATGTCGAGCCGCTCTGGCCGCTCCACGGGCTCCGGAATCCGGAGCGGGATGCCGGCGGCGCCGATCTTGCGCTTGGCCCGCACGATCCGCTGCGCCACTGCGGTCTCGGTGCTGAGCGTGGCCCGCGCGATCTGCGCGGTCGTGAGGCCGCAGATCACCCGCAGCGTCAGCGCCAACTGCGACTCGGATGAGAGCGCAGGGTGGCAGCAGCCGAACAGCAGCGCCAGCCGCTCATCGGGCTCGTCGGGATCCGCCTCGGGCCATGCCGCGTCGGGCTCGGCGAGCAGCGCCAGCTTCTCGCGGTAGCGCTTGTCGCGACGGATGCGATCGAGGGCGTTGTGCCGGGCCGCCTGCGTGAGCCAGGCCGCGGGATTCGGCGGCACACCCCTCGCCCGCCACTCTCGCACGGCCTCCTCGATCGCCTCGGCGACCGACTCCTCGGCCAGATCGAAGCTGCCGAGCCATGCGGCGAGCGCTGCGACGATTCGTGCGGACTCCTCTCGCAGCACCTGCGCGAGGAGCCGATCGGATGCCGCGGCCCGGCCCTCTCCCGAGCCCGGGGCCGCGGCATCCGGCGTGCTCATTGCTCCATGTGGCTGTAGTCCACGACCATCGGACGGATCTCGACAGAGGTGCCGGGCAGCTCGAGCATCGGCCAGGTCTTGACGATGGCGATGGCGGCGTCGAGGTCGGCGACGTCCAGCACGCTGAATCCGCCGATGACCTCCTTCGCTTCGGAGAAGGGGCCGTCGGCGACGACGGGCGAGCCACCCCCGTAGGTCACGGTGGTCGCCGTGGTGACGGGCTGCAGCTCGGCACCGGAGTCGGAGATCTTCTCTGCGTGCGTCCCGAACCAGTCGTAGACCCGGCGGTACACCTCCTCGGCGCGCTCCGGCGGGACCGCGGCGTCGAGTTCGGGCGTGGACGTGAACATGATGACGTACTTCACGGTGGTGATCCTTTCGTCAGGGGAACCGTTACATCCCCACAGCGAACGGACAAGGCCGATTTCGACATCCCGCCGGAAGAAACTCGAGAAGTTCCGACGTCAGAGGATCGAGATCGGGTTGAAGATGTCGGCGAGGATCAGCACGCCGCCCATGATCAGCAGCGCAGCGACGACGACGAAGGTGACCGGCACGAGCTTGGTCGCATCGACCGGCTTGGGCGGCGGCCGGCGGAAGAGCTTCGCCCATACGCGCTTGAGGCCCTCCCACAGCGCGACCGCGATGTGCCCGCCGTCGAGCGGGAGGAGCGGGATCAGGTTGAAGACGAACAGCGCGATGTTCAGCGAGGCGAGCAGCCCGAGCATGGCCGACACCCGGTTGATCACCGGCGCGTCGCTGGCGGAGACCTCACCCGCGATGAGGCCGGCGCCGACCACGCTGAGCGGCCCGTTCGGGTCGCGCGGCTGATCGGTGATCACCGAGACGGCGGCGTCGTAGACCTTCATCGGGAGCTGCCAGATGATTCCGGCGACCGCGCCGACGTTGTCGATCGCGGTGGCGGCGCCCGCCCAGATCGGCTGGCGCACGTATTCGATCTCCGGGCGGATCCCGACGAACCCGATCTCCTGCGTGGTCGTGGCGCCGTCGGCAGCGGTGACCTGGCCCTCGATCGTCGCCGGTGTCGCGGTCAGGGTGAGCTCTTCGCCATCGCGCTCCACGACGATCGGGAGCTGCTGTCCGGGCGAGGTGCGGATGATGGCGGAGGCCTCGGCGAAGGTCGCGACCGCCGTGCCGTCGACCGAGACGATGACGTCGCCCGGCTCGATGCCCGCGGCCACCGACGGTGCGGGCGGGTCGGCTGCCGTGCATTCGGTCGTACCGGCGGCCGGTACGCACTCGGACAGCGCGGCCACGGTCGTCGTGGCGGTCTGGACGCCGATGCCGCTGAAGATGATGGTGAAGAGCACGATGGCCAGGAGGAGATTCATCACCGGCCCGCCGAGCATGATGACGACCCGCTTCCAGACCGGGAGCCGGTAGAAGACGCGCTGGTCGTCGGCGCCCTGCAGGGTGTCGTCGTTGGCCGTCTGGGCGTCCTGCACCATCGTGGCGAAGAAGCCGCCCCCGGCACGCCCCGATCGCCCGGACTCCGCCCCGACGGCCGACGCTCCGACCTGCGCCGGCTTGCGAAGCCGTGGGGAGGGCGGGTACATGCCCGCCATGGAGATGTAGCCGCCCAGCGGGATCGCCTTGAACCCGTATTCGGTCTCGCCCTTGCGCCGCGACCAGAGAGTCGGCCCGAAGCCGATCATGTACTGGCCGACCCGCACGCCGAACCGCTTGGCGGGGAGCAGGTGCCCGAGCTCGTGCAGCGCGATCGACACGGCAAGGCCCACGACCATGACGAGGATGCCGATGAGGAAGGCGATGGCGGTCACAGGGCAACCGTACCCGCGCTCACCTAGGAGTGGGCCGTGACCTTGCTCCCCGAGCCTGTGCAACCCCCATCCGAAACGACCGCCGGATGAGAGGATGGATGCGCCATGCCGACTGCCGACGCCGYCCCCTCGAATCTCCCGCCCGTCCTCCGACCGGAGCACCCGCCTGTCAGGTCGCTGCAGGACCTCGTGGCGCGCTTCGCCCAGTCCTCGCGCGGCGAGACGTCCGGCGTCGAGCTGAGCGGAATCACCCTCGCCACCGCCGACCTGCGCGCCGGCGAGGCGTTCGTCGCGATCAAGGGCGTCAACCGCCACGGGGCCGAGTTCGCTCCCGCCGCTGCGGCGAAGGGCGCGGTCGCGATCGTGACGGATGCCGAGGGCGCGGCCCTCGCCGAGGGCTCCGGGCTTCCCGTGGTCGTGGTGGAAAACCCGCGGGCCATGCTGGGCGAACTCTCCGCCTGGGTTTACGGCACCGGAGCGGAGGACGACCTCCCGATCCTGTTCGGCACGACCGGCACGAACGGCAAGACGAGCGTGTCGCACCTGCTCGAGGGGATCCTCGGCCAGCTCGGCGTCGTCACCGGCCTCTCCTCGACCGCCGAGCGCCACATCGCCGGCGACGTCATCGTGTCGCGGCTCACCACTCCCGAGGCCTCCGAATTCCACGCGCTCCTCGCCCTCATGCGCGAGCGCGGTGTCGAAGCCGTCGCCGTCGAGGTGAGCGCTCAGGCTCTCAGCCGGCACCGGGTCGACGGCCTCGTCTTCGACGTCGCCGGCTTCACCAACCTCACCCATGACCACCTCGATGACTATGCCGACATGCGCGAGTACTTCGAGGCGAAGCTCCCGCTGTTCCGCCCCGACCGGGCGAAGCGCGCAGTGATCTCGCTGGACTCGACCCCCGGCTTCGAGGTGGTCGAGCGCTGCGAGGTGCCGTTCGTGACCGTGGGGACGCCGGCGATCGCCGCGGACCCGGATGCCGCGGCCGCCGCCGATTGGATCGTCGAGATCCTCGACGAGAAGCCCGCCGGCACCGAGTTCCGGCTGTCTTCGACGGACGGACGGACTCTGACGACAGTGGTCCCGGTGATCGGCCGCCACATGGCCGCCAACGCCGGCCTCGCGATCGTCATGATCCTCGAGGGCGGATACGCTTGGGCCGACCTCGTCGCCGCCCTCGACAGCACCGCGGGCGGGTCCGGGCGGATCGACGCGCACCTGCCGGGGCGCACGCAGCTCGTCTCCGGCGAGCACGGCCCCGCCGTGTACGTCGACTTCGGCCACTCCCCCGATGCCTTCGAGAAGACGCTCGCCGCGGTGCGGCGGGTCACTCCCGGAAAGGTGCTGATGCTCTTCGGCGCCGACGGCGACCGGGACGCCACGAAGCGCCACGACATGGGGCGTACGGCGGTGGAGGGCAGCGACATCCTCGTGATCACCGATCACCACCCGCGGTTCGAGGATCCGGCGTCGATTCGCGCGACGCTGATCGAAGGCGCACGACGCGCCCAGCCCGACGCCGAGATCCACGAATACTCGCCGCCCGAGCGCGCGATCATCGAGGCGGTGGCCCTCGTCGGCGACGGGGATGCGATCCTGTGGGCCGGGCCCGGGCACCAGGACTATCGGGACATCCGCGGCGTCCGCACGCCGTATTCCGCGCGTGAGCTCGCGCGGCGCGCGCTGCGGGCGGCGGGCTGGGACGTCCCCGAGCCGCACTGGGCCGTGCCTTACCCGCCCGAGGCCTGACCAGCCCCACCCTGCCTGCCGAAAGGGCAGATTCGCGCCCCGGCGTGAATCTGCCCTTTCGGCGTCCTGGCACGCGGAATCTCCTTGACCGTGGTCTGACCACACGCTATCCTTGTGGTAAGACCACACGTCGAAGGAATGAGACCATGAGCATCGTGACCCCCGCCGCAACCCAGGCGACCGGCACCGACAACCTCCCCGCGGCTTGGGAGGGCTTCACCACCGGCCCTTGGCAGGACGCCATCGACGTCCGCGACTTCATCCAGCGAAACTACACGCCGTATGCAGGCGATGCCTCCTTCCTCGTCGGCCCCACCGACCGCACCACCCGGGTGTGGGACACGATCGCGGCGATGTTCCCCGAGGAGCGCGCGAAGGGCATCTACGACGTCGACCCGCACACCCCGGCCGGCATCACCGCCCACGCCCCTGGCTACATCTCCGCGGACGACTCCCTCGTCGTCGGCCTGCAGACGGATGCGCCGCTCAAGCGCGCCATCATGCCCAACGGCGGCTGGCGCATGGTCGAGGGCGCCCTCGAGACGTACGGCTACGAGGTCGACCAGACCCTTAAGGCCGTCTTCACCTTCCAGCGCAAGACCCACAACCAGGGCGTCTTCGACGTCTACCCGCCCGCCGTCCGCGCCGCACGCAGCTCGCACATCATCACCGGCCTGCCCGACGCCTACGGCCGCGGCCGCATCATCGGCGACTACCGCCGCGTCGCGCTCTACGGCGTCGACGCCCTGATCCAGGCGAAGAAGCTCGACAAGCTCCAGCTCGACACCGCCCCGTTCGGCGAAGAGGTCGTCCGGATGCGCGAGGAGCACGCCGAGCAGATCCGCGCCCTCGCCGAGCTCAAGGAGATGGCCGCAAGCTACGGAATCGACATCTCGGGCCCGGCCACAACGGCTCGCGAGGCCGTGCAGTGGCTGTACTTCGCGTACCTCGGCGCGGTGAAGGAGCAGAACGGCGCGGCGATGTCGCTCGGCCGCACCTCCACCTTCCTCGACGTGTACATCGACCGCGACCTCGAAGCCGGTGCGATCACCGAGCAGCAGGCCCAGGAGCTCATCGACGACTTCGTCATCAAGCTGCGCATCGTGCGGTTCCTGCGCACCCCCGAGTACGACGAACTCTTCTCCGGCGACCCCACCTGGGTCACCGAGACGATCGGCGGCGTCGGCGAAGACGGCCGCGCACTCGTCACGAAGAACTCGTTCCGCTACCTCCAGACGCTCTACAACCTGGGTCCGGCTCCCGAGCCGAACATGACGGTCTTCTGGAGCGCGGCACTGCCCAAGGGGTTCAAGGACTTCTGCGCCCGCGTGACGATCGACACCTCGGCCGTGCAGTACGAGTCCGACGACCTCATCCGGGCCGCGTGGGGTGACGACGCCGCGATCGCCTGCTGCGTCTCGCCCATGCAGGTCGGCAAGCAGATGCAGTTCTTCGGCGCACGCGTCAACCTCGCCAAGACGATGCTCTATGCGATCAATGGCGGACGCGACGAGGTCTCGGGCAAGCAGGTGGCCCCGGCATCCGCTCCCGTCGGCGAGGGCGTCCTCGACTACGACGATGTGATGGCGCGCTTCGACGGTCTCATGGACTGGCTCGCCAAGACGTACGTCGAGGCCCTCAACTGCATCCACTGGTCGCACGACAAGTACGCGTACGAGCGCCTCGAGATGGCCCTCCACGACAAGGACGTGCTGCGCACGATGGCCTGCGGCATCGCGGGGCTCTCGGTCGCCGCCGACTCGCTGTCGGCGATCAAGTACGCGACGGTCACCCCGGTGCACGACGAGCGCGGCCTCGTCGTCGATTACGTCATCGACGGAGAGTTCCCGACCTTCGGCAACGACGACGACCGCGTCGACACCATCGCCGTCGACCTCGTCGAGCGCTTCATGACGAAGGTCCGCACGCACCCGATGTACCGCGACGCCGTCGCCACCCAGTCGGTGCTGACGATCACCTCGAACGTGGTCTACGGCAAGGCGACCGGCAACACGCCGGATGGCCGCCGCGCGGGTGAGCCGTTCGCCCCGGGCGCGAACCCGATGAACGGACGCGACACGCACGGGATGCTGGCATCCGCTCTCTCGGTCGCCAAGCTCCCGTACGACCAGGCGCAGGACGGCATCTCGCTGACCAACACCGTGGTTCCGGCCGGCCTCGGCCGCACGCTCGACGAGCAGGTCGCGAACCTCGCGGGTCTTCTCGACGCGTACGTCGGCTCGAACGGGTACCACATGAACGTGAACGTCCTCAACCGGGAGACGCTCGAGGATGCCATGGAGCACCCCGAGAACTACCCGCAGCTGACGATCCGCGTGTCGGGCTACGCCGTCAACTTCGTCCGCCTCACGCGCGAGCAGCAGCTCGACGTGCTGTCGCGCACCTTCCACGGCTCGGTCTGATCGACATGCCCGCGCTCCTGATTCCCACGCCGCTGCCGGCCGACGCGATCCGCATGGACGCGCCGGCACGGCCGGGCGGCGTGCGCGCAGGAGCCGGGCTCGGCGGCCTCTCGGTCGCCGACGTGGACCGGGCCCAGCGTCTCGCAGCGATGCGCGCGGGCGTTCTGGGCTCGGTCCACTCCTGGGAGCTCGTGACCGCGGTCGACGGTCCAGGCACCCGGATGACGGTCTTCCTCAGCGGCTGCCCGCTGCGCTGCCTGTACTGCCACAACCCCGACACGCTCGCGATGAAGGACGGCAAGCCGATCGAGGCCGACGAGATCCTGGCCCGCGTGCGCCGCTACCTGCCCGTCTTCACCGCGACCGGCGGCGGGCTCACCCTCTCCGGCGGCGAGGTGCTCATGCAGCCCGCCTTCGCCGCACGACTCCTCCGCGGCGCCAAGGAGATGGGCGTGCACACCACGCTCGACACCTCCGGGTACCTCGGCGCGCACGCGACCGACGCGATGCTCGATGACACCGACCTCGTGCTGCTCGACGTGAAGGCCGGCGACTCCGAGGCCTACCGGCGCGTCACGGGCCGGGAGCTCGAGCCGACCCTCGAGTTCGGCCGACGCCTGGCGCAGCACGGCGTCGGCGCGAAGGGACCTGAGGTCTGGATCCGCTACGTGCTCGTGCCAGGGCTCACCGACGACGTCGAGGGCGTCGCGAAGGTGGCCGAGTACGCGGCATCCCTCAACGAGATCCGACCAGGCACGGTCACCCGCGTCGAGGTGCTCCCGTTCCACCAGATGGGGCGGTCGAAGTGGGAGGCCATCGGCCGCACCTACGAACTCGACGACACCGAGCCGCCAACCCCGGAGCTCGTCGAGCGCGTGCGCGACCAGTTCCGTGCGCAGGGCCTCACGACCTACTGACGTCAGCGAGCGGATGCCGCGATCGCGCGGTCTGCGGCGGTCCGCGCCCACCGCTCGGCGTCGGCCAGCGATTCGCGCGTCAGGGCACCGGGGGCCTCGTGGTTCTCGACCACCCGCTCGATGATCTCGACGATCCCGGTGAACGACAGCCGTCCTTCGTGAAAGGCATCGACCGCCTGCTCATTGGCGGCGTTGAAGACGGCCGGATAGGTGCGGCCGGCGTGGCCGACGAGCTTCGCGAGCCGCACTGCGGGGAACGCCTTCGCATCGAGGGGCTCGAAGGTCCAGGACGTCGCGACCGTCCAATCCAGCGGGCGCCCGACACCCGCGACCCGCTGCGGCCAGTCCAACCCGAGCGAGATCGGGAGCCGCATATCAGGCGGTGACGCCTGCGCGATGGTCGATCCGTCGACGAACTCCACCATGGAGTGCACGATCGACTGCGGATGCACGACGACGTCGATGCGGTCGTACGGCACCCCGAACAGGAGGTGCGCCTCGATGACCTCAAGACCCTTGTTGACGAGGGTCGCGGAGTTCGTCGTCACGACGCGGCCCATGTCCCACGTCGGGTGGTTGAGCGCCTCCGCGGGTGTCACGCTTTCCAGCGACTCTCGGCTGCGACCACGGAACGGGCCCCCGGATGCCGTGAGCACGAGTCGCCGCACCTCGTCGCGCGCGCCGCTGCGCAGCGCCTGAGCGATTGCGGAGTGCTCGGAGTCGACCGGCACGATCTGACCCGGGCGCGCGATGGCGGTGACGAGGTCGCCGCCGACGATCAGCGACTCCTTGTTCGCGAGCGCGAGCGTGCGGCCCATCTCCAGCGCGGCCAGGGTCGGCCCCAGCCCGACCGAGCCGGTGATGCCGTTGAGCACGACATCCGCTTCGACGTCGCGCACCAGCTGCTCGGCCTCGACGGCGCCGAGCGCGGTGTCCTCGACATCGAATTCCTCGGCCTGAGCGCTGAGCTTCTGCCGATCGGATCCGGCTGCCAGCCCGACGACTTCGAACCGCCGCGGGTTGGCGCGGATGACCTCGAGCGCCTGCGTGCCGATCGAACCGGTGGAACCGAGGACGAGCACGCGACGCATCGCGCCAGCCTAGCCGCGCCCACTGATCCCCGCCATCGACGGGCCTCGCTGCGATGGATCGGTCGGGCCATCACCTGGCCCGACCGACCGCAGGACTACTGCGTCGCGGGGTGGGCGACCGCGAGGATGTCGACGACGAACACGAGCGTCTGGCCCGCGAGTTCGCTGGTGTTGGTGTCGCTCTTCTCGCCGTATGCGGCCGAAGGCGGCAGCACCGCGATCACCTGGGAGCCGACGGTCTCACCGGTGACGGCGTCCGAGAACCCCGGGACGACGCCACTGCCGACCGTGAAGCTGAAGGGCTGCTTGCCCCACGACTCGTCGAAGACCTTGCCGGTGTCCCACGAGACGCCGTGATACTGCACGAGCACCTGGTCGCCCACGGCGACGGTGGCGCCGTCGCCCTTCTTGAGGGTCGCCTTGCTGAACTCGGTGGGGATGTCGCCGTCCGGAAGGGTCACCGTGGGGGCGCCATCGTCGGCCAGCTCGACCGTGGGCATCCCGTCGACGGGATCCTGCGGGTCGCCCCAGGCTGCGGTTTCAGCCGTGCCGAGCACGTCGATGACGTACACCTGGGCGGTGGTGTTGTTCGCCGTGTCGGCCGGGAAGACGGTGACGAGGCGCGAGCCGGTGGTCGCGCACCCGATCGCCTGACCGAGGCCGCTCGCCGCAGAGACCTGCACCGGAAGGAGATCGTCGTTGTAGCCCTGGGCGCCGAGCTTCTCGCCGGTGGTGCCGTCGAAGGCGGAGAGCGCGAACTGCACGAGATCGCCGGCCTGGACGGGGTCGCCGGTGCCCTCGACGATCGTCGTCGTCTGGAGCTCGGTGACTTCGAGCGGTGCGGTGAAGGTCGCCGTCGACTCGGTGCCGGCCTCGCCGTCGACGGTGACCGCCTCGGACGCCGCCCCCGAGGGCGCGACCGCGGCGCAGAGATCCGCGTCTCCGGTGGGCGATGGCGAGGGGCTGGCCTCGTTCGCCGTCGACGTGCAGCCGGCGAGCAGAAGGGCCGACAGTGCGGCTGCGGACAGGATGGCAAGCGAGCGGGTGCGCACAGAGAACCTCATCGATGAAAGAAGGGGAACCACCATCCTCCCCCATGATTCCTTTGGCTGCGCTGAGAACCGGTCATGCCGCGACCGGCATGGGCCGCGCAATAGAATCCAAGGATGACTTCTGACGAGCATGACGACGCCGTCGCGCCCGCCGAGGAGTCGAACGCGACCCGCATGGGTGCCACCTATGCACTCGGGCGCTTCATCATCGCCCCGCTCGGACGCTTCATCTATCGGCCCCAGGTCGAAGGCAAAGACAACGTCCCCAAGTCGGGACCCGTCATCTTCGCGAGCAACCATCTGTCGTTCATCGACTCGATCGCGATTCCGGTCGCGTCGCCGCGGCCCGTGCACTTCCTCGCCAAGGCCAGCTACTTCAACGGCACCGGCTTCAAGGGCTGGCTCTCGCGGGAGTTCTTCACCGCGATCGGCGCCGTCCCAGTGAACCGCGGCGCCGGCCAGGCCGCCCTCGACGCCCTCGACCAGCAGAAGCAGATCCTCGACGACGGCAGCGTCGTCGCCCTCTATCCGGAGGGCACCCGCTCCCTCGACGGTCGCCTCTACAAGGGGCGCACGGGCGTGGCGTTCCTCGCCCTMGAGACGGGCGCACCCGTTGTGCCGGTGGGCCTCATCGGCACCGACAAGGTCATGCCGGTGGGCGCCACGATGCCCTCGACGAAGCACCGCATCACCGTTCGATTCGGCGAGCCGCTCGACCTCGCGCACCACGGTCCGGCCACCTCAGGCCGTGCCCGGCGTGCCGCGACCGACGACATCATGAGTGCGATCCACGGACTGACCGGCCAGGACCTCGCGAACGCGTACAACGAGGTTCCCGCACACACCCCGATCGAGAAGATCAAGCAGGCACTGCCCCACGAGCGCCGGTAACGCGCCCCTCGGCCGTCTCCCCCGGACGCCTCAGCGCGCCGCCGCGACCTCGACGGACGGCTCGTGCCGCACCGGGAAGTTGACCGAGTTCGCGATGAAGCACCACTCGTTGGCCTTCGCATGCGCGGCGGTCGCGGCATCCGTCATCGATGCGTCAGCCACCGTCACGTGCGGACGCAGGACCACCTCGGTGAAGCGCCCGCCGCCGCGCCCATCTTCGACCATGAGACCGGATGCCTCGTCCCGGTAGTCGACGACCACCACGCCGGCCTGAACGCAGGCGTGCAGGTACGACAGAAGGTGACACTCGCTCAGCGCCGCGAGGAGAAGATCCTCGGGATTCCAGCGGCTCGGATCACCGCGGAACGGCTTGTCGCTGGAGGCCGCGATGGCAGGCTTGCCGTCGATCTCGATCGTCACGGACCGGTCATAGTCGCGGTAGCCGGAGGTTCCGGAACCCCGATTGCCGGTCCAGGTCGAACGGACGACGTAGCGATGCTCCCCCCACATGACCCCCAGTCTTCCACGCCTGTCGCCGGTGCCGCCCGGCGCTAGGCTGGCGTCGTGCCGCAGACCTTCGCCACGTCCGACGCCGTCGAGCTCGCCGTCGTCGAGCGAAGCGGTTTCATCGAGTCCCGCCACAGCGGCTCAGCGCTCGTCCTCGGACCCGACGGCGTGGTCATCGAGCAGCTCGGTGACCCGGCGGCGGCGGTGCTCCCCCGCTCCAGCCTCAAGCCGCTGCAGGCGCTCGCCTGCCTGACCGCGGGCGCTGTCCTCGAGGGAGAGCAGCTGGGGCTCGCCACCGGCAGCCATTCCGGCACCGACCGGCATGTGTCGGTGGTGCGCGACATGCTCGACGCCGCTCGCCTCGGCGAGGAGGCGCTCGCCTGTCCGCCGGCCTGGCCCGGGGATCAGGCCACCCGCGACGAATTCGTACGCGAGCACCTCTCCCCTTCGCGCATCCGGATGAACTGCTCCGGCAAGCACGCCGCGATGCTGCTGGCCTGCACCGCGAACGGCTGGGATCCGGCGGGCTACCTCGAGCCCGAGCATCCGCTGCAGGTGCACATCCGCGACGTCGTCGAGCGCCTCACCGGCGAGAAGGCCGCGGCCACCGCGGTGGACGGATGCGGCGCCCCGGTCTACGCGATGAGCCTCACCGGTCTCACCAAGGCGATCCACCGCATCGGCACCGCTTCGTCCACTTCGCCGTTCGCCCTGCACCGGCAGGCCGGCGCGCTGGTGCGCGCCGTGCGGGATCATCCGTGGACGATCGACGGTCCGGGGCGCCCGGACACGATCGCGATCGAGCGCCTGGGTGTCTTCGCCAAGGGCGGGGCCGAAGGCGTCATGGTGATGGTCGCGCCGAACGGCACGACGGTTGCGCTGAAGATGCTCGACGGCAGCGGCCGCGCGGCGACGATCGTCGCGCTGCGCCTGCTCGAACGTGCCGGCGCGCTTGCCGCGTCGGATGTCGCGGATGCCGCGGCCAAGCTTGCGCTGACCGTCACCGGCGGCGGCCGCGATGTCGGGGCGATCCGCCCCGCGTTCTGAGACGGCTCTCATGAGGAGCGGAAAGGAGCCACGATGAGGATCTCCGTCCCCACCGAGGTCAAGAACAACGAGTACCGGGTCGCGCTGACTCCCGCAGGCGTCCACGACCTCACCGCACAGGGTCATGAGGTCATCGTCCAGCGCGGGGCCGGCACCGGATCGTCGATGCCGGATGCCGAGTACGAGGCGGCCGGAGCGACGCTGCTCGACGACCCGGCGGAGGTGTGGGCCCGGGCCGAGCTGCTGCTCAAGGTGAAGGAGCCGATCTCGTCGGAGTACGGATTCTTCCGTGACGACCTGGTGCTGTTCACCTACCTCCACCTCGCCGCGGATCGACCGCTCACCGATCGGCTCCTCGCCGATCGGGTGGCGGCCATCGCCTACGAGACGGTGCAGCTGCCTGGTGGCGGGCTGCCCCTGCTCGCGCCGATGAGCGAGGTGGCCGGCCGGCTGGCGCCCACGGTCGGCGCCGCCACGCTGATGCGCTCGGCGGGCGGTCTGGGCCTCCTCATGTCCGGCGTGCCGGGCACCCGATCCGCCCGGGTGACGGTCATCGGCGGTGGCGTCGCCGGCGCCAACGCGGCAGTGATCGCGGTGGGTCTCGGCGCCGACGTCACCGTGTTCGACACGAACGTGCAGCGACTGCGGTATCTCGACGACCACTTCCAGGGGCGCGTGAAGACCGCGGCATCCAATCCTCTCGACCTCGACCGTGCGGTCGTCGACTCCGATCTCGTGATCGGATCGGTGCTCATCCCGGGCGCCAAGGCGCCGAAGCTCGTCACGAACGACATGGTGCGCCGCATGCGGCCGGGTTCGGTGCTGGTCGACATCGCTGTGGACCAGGGCGGCTGCTTCGAGGACACCCACCCGACGACGCACGACGACCCCACCTTCCCGGTGCACGGGTCGGTCTTCTACTGTGTCGCGAACATGCCCGGCGCCGTGCCGAACACCTCGACCTCGGCGCTCACGAACGCGACGCTGCCGTACATCCGCCAGATCGTGCGGCGCGGCTGGAAGGATGCGCTCCGCGCGGATCCGGCGCTCGCGGCCGGCCTCAACACGGTGTCGGGCTCGGTTGCGAACTCCGGCGTCGCCACTGCGCACGACCTCCCGCTCGTCCCCCTCGCCGACGCCCTGGGCTGAGGGTCAGGCCAGGCCGCCGTCGATCGAGCGGGAGAAGTCCGCCCCGTCTTCGGGGACGAGCACCGCGGTTTCGCGGTTGAGGCTCTCACCGCGGAAGAACTGCTTCGCCCTCGGGAACAGGAACCACAGCAGCATCAGGAGCACGCCGAAGGCCAAGGAGCCGATTCCCAGCAGGAATGTGCTGCCGACGGCGCCGATTCCGCCGCTGTAGCCGTAGTCGGGGTCGTACATGTCGATCGCCGACTGCACGAAGGCGTACGTGAGCATCAGCGAGCCGAGCAGCGGGAACAGGAATCGGTAGAAGAAGTTCCTCGTGGAGTCGAAGAGCTCGCGACGGAAGTACCAGACGCAGGCKAACCCGGTGATGGCGTAATAGAAGGCGATCGCGAGGCCGAGCGACAGGATCGAGTCCTGGAGAATGTTGTCGCTGATGAGCGTCATGCCGACGTAGTAGACGATCGCGACGGCTCCCATCACGAGGGTCGAGAACGACGGGGTCCGGTACCGCGGATGCACCGTGGCGAACCGCCTGGGGAGGGCCTTGTACGCGGCCATGGCCAGCGTCCCGCGCGCGGTCGGARGGATCGTGGTCTGGGTCGACGAGATGGCCGAGATCATCACCGCGACCACGAGCACCCAGCCGAGCGGTCCGAGCAGCCCGTCCTTGATCGCGAGGAAGAAGTCGTCGGCGTTGGCCTCGTTGCCGAGCCCTGTGCCTTCGCTTCCGAGCCCGGCGTACATCATGGCTGCGACGGTCACTCCGACGTACGTGATCAGGAGGATGACGGTCGTGAGCAGCGCCGCGCGGCCCGGGATGCGCTTGGGATCCTTCGTCTCCTCGTTCAGCGCGAGACACGTGTCCCAGCCCCAGTAGATGAACAGCGCGAGGAGCACGGCCTCGATGAATGCGCTCCAGTCGGTGAACGCGAACGGGTTGAACCACTCCCACGAGAACGGTGTCGCGTCCGGTGCGGTGCCGGCGAAGAAGTGCCAGAGTGCAGCGACGACGAAGATCACGAGGGCGAGATACTGGATGCCGAGCAGCACGTTCTGGATGCGCTCGCCGATCTCCACCCCGCGCCAGCTCACCCACGTCATCGCCGCGATGAAGACCACTCCGGTCGCTGTCACGAGCGGGACGTTGTCCGCCAGCAGCGCGTCCTCGGATGTTCGCACCAGGCCGTCGATGAGCGCCCAGAAGTAGATTCCGGCGATCTGCGCGAGATTCGCGAGCACCACCATCCCCGCGACGGCCACGCCCCAGCCGCCCATCCACCCCACCCAGGGTCCGAACGCCTTCGTCCCCCACGTGAACGTGGTGCCGCAGTCGGGGACGGCGTTGTTCAGCTCGCGGTACGCGAAGGCGATGAACAGCATCGGGATGAACGCGATGACGAAGGCGATCGGCGCTTGTGCGCCGACGGCGAGCACGACGAACCCGAGGCTCGCGACGAGCGAGTAGACCGGGGCCGTCGAGGCGAGGCCGATGACGGTGGAACCCCACAGCCCCAGGGTTCCGGCGGCCAGGCCCTTCCCGTCGGGGCGGTTGAGGTTGATCGGTGTGGTGGTCACAACCCTGACGCTAGGACCGCCGATGGGGCTGGTCAAGCGTGGCGCCCCGACCTTCGCCGTCACGCGATCCTCCGGACGCCGGCAGCACGACGCGTCGGGGCGACTCGCCGCCGGTGCACAGCCAGGCTCGCGGCCGTCCGGGGACGCAGAACGGCGGCAGCGCCCGGTCGGCAGCCAACGACCGGAACTCGGCCGCACACGCAGCGTCGATCACGAGATCGCACTCGCCGCGCACCGTCGCGAGCAGCTGCCAATGGCGCTGCCAGTCATCGGGCTCGCCGACGATGACGACCCCGGCTGGGCGCGGGAATTCTGCGGCCGCGGTGTCGACGGACTGGATCTGAATCCCCGCGGCCTCCCACGCTTCGAGTGCGGCGCGCGAGACCGCCGACCGACGCGCGACGAATCCGGTCACCGAGGCGGTCGGCATCCACGGCGCTCCGACGCGGATTTCCGTGGGCGCGACGGCGAGCGCCGGCAGCTGGGAGGTCGAGGCGACCTGCACGGCGCGGCCATCGAACCGCGCCCGTCCAGGAGGCTGATCTACCGCGTGGTGCGATGCGTCTCCGCCGAACGCGAGGTGCTCGGCGCGCGACGTCGCGGCCAGCAGAATCCGTCGTGGCAGGAGCTCGACCGCCCGCCCGATCGCGCCCGTCAGGCGCTGCATCGACACCGCCACGAAGATCCCCTGGTCTCCCGCGCAGCGGATCAGCTGTTCGACCCGCTCGATGACCTCCAGGCCGTAGTCGTGCGGATAGCGCGGAATCAGCGCGTCGAGGTCGTCGAGGGCGATCACCGTGCCGGGCTGCGGGGGCGCCTCGTCCATCCTCGCGAGGACGTCCCATGCCGCCTCCGGGTCGGAGGGAACGGTGACAACGCCGGCGGCCTGCGATGCGAGAGTGCGCAGCACCGTCGAGCGCCCGGAGCCCGCTCGGCCCAGCACCAGGACCCCGCGGTCTGCGATCCGCACCGCGACCGGAACCTGACGCTGCCGGTCGGGCTCGTCAGCGAGCCCGAGTGTGAGCACGCCCGGCTCGCCCACGCCCGGCACCAGGTCATCGAGGGCCACCCGCTCCGGCAGATCCGGCAGCCACGGGCGTCGCGGACGCGGTCCGGATGGCGCGGCGCAGATTCGCTCCACATCGGCCGGCGCCGAGAGGGCCACGCGCATCCGGCGTGGCACGGCGTCGCTGCCGCGCCGCACGAAGGCGATCCCGGCCCCCTCTGCCCCGCCGGGCAGTCGCGCCGCCTCGTCGGACCCGATGACGGCTCGGCTGTCCGAGGCATCCGTCACCCGCAGGCTGACGCGCAGCGGGCAGTTCGCCAGCAGGGCGTCTCGGACCACCCCCGCCACCCGCTGGGTGCCGAGGATCAGATGCATGCCCAGCGCGCGGCCGCGGGCGGCGACATCCGTGAACACCGCGTGCAGCTCGGGGTGATCGCCGAGCAGCGCCGCGAACTCGTCGACCACGATCACGAGTCGCGGCAGGGCGACCCGGGAGTCCAGGACGTCGCGGGCGCCGACGCGCGAGAGCTCCGCCTCCCGCCAGCGCACCTCGGCCCGCAGACTCTCGATGGCCCGGCGCGACCCGGCGCCGTCGAGATCGGTGATGACGCCCGTCACATGGGGCAGCGCCGCCAGAGCATCGAACGCGGTCCCGCCCTTGAAGTCCGCCAGCAGGAAGCTCACCTCATTCGTCGAGTAGGTCGAGCAGAGCGAGAGCACCCAGGTGACCAGGAGCTCGCTCTTGCCTGAGCCGGTCACGCCAGCCACGACGGCGTGCGGGCCGTCGGCCACCAGATCGAGAGCGACCGATCCTTCCGCGCCGACACCCACCACGGCGCTGAGTCCCGCAGGCTCGAGGCGTGGCGCCGACTCCCGGCCCGCCGCCAGCAGCTCGCCGAGCACGATCGGTCCCGCCACGCCGGTCGCGGCGCCCGGGAGGGATCGTGCCCGCTCGACGAGCTGCGCCGCGATCTGCTCCGCCTGCACGGCCGAGATCGCCTCGACGCGCAGCTCTCGGTGCCCGCCACCGCAGTCCAGCAAGGCGCGCGAGAGGGACGAGACGGTGAGCACCGCACCGCACCCGGTCGGCAGCGGCGAGGTCGGATCGGCGCGGATGATCGCGATCTCCGCCTCCGGCGGCACCGCCTGTCCTGGTGCGACCAGCGCGAGGGGCGTCCCCTCGGCCGAGCGCCGATGCGGAAGGCGATCGACCCAGCCGTCCTCCTCGCTCAGCGGCCCGACGATCCGCAGCTCGCCGGGCGGCGCAGCGAGGAGCAGCTGAGCGATGAGCGCCCGCTTGACGGCGGTGGCGCGCACGGGATCGCCCAGCACGGCGATGCCCGTGGCGGCAGGGATCACGACGGGCGCCATCGGCAGCGTCGCTGCGGCGCGCCGCAGCCCGACGGCACGCGGCTCGTCCGCCCCCCCGCCGACCTGGACTCCGCTCGGCGCATCGCCTGCACCGACCACCAGCGCGCCCGAACGGCCGGGCACGAAGCGCCAGATCTCCGCATCGCGCGCGAGGAAGCCCGCGACGTCCGGCGTGCGCGCCCACCGCCGTTGCCGTTCGGCGTCGTGGCGATCGGCGAGCGCCGCCGCCACCCGGTCGCACGCCGCCTCCCACTCCCGCCCGCTGCGGCGTCGCTCCCGCCGGGCCGCGCGCCCCGCATCGAGGCGGGTCGCCACCGCGATCAGCGGCCCGAGAAGCCCGAGCCACAAGGAAAGCACCGACCCCGTGACCAGCCACAGTGCGACCGCTGCGATCAGGGGAACCACGGCTGCGACCACGGGAAGGGGAGCTCGCCCGGGCGGGGTCCAGGGCTGTGGCAGGGTGAGCGGCTCCTCGACCGGAGCCACCGGATCGAGCGCGCTGAGCGGCGAGGGCTGTGGGGACATCCGTCCACTTCACCAGCCGGCGGGCCGCGACCGGCCGCCTGAGCGGATGTCGTGCGGCGGCGGGTGCCGGTCAGTCCTGGGGAGGAGCGCCTTCACCCTGCAGGGCGACATCGAGCACGATGATCGTGATGTTGTCGCGACCGCCGTTCTCGAGAGCGGCTTCGAGCATCGCCTCGATGGCGTCGGAAGGATCGGGGTTCTCCGTGAGGAAGTGCTGGATCCCGTAGTCGGTGAGCTCCTTCGTGAGTCCGTCCGAGCAGATCACGAAGCGATCGCCGTCTGTGACATCGAGGCGCACGTAGTCGGGGGTCACGCTGTCACTCGGACCGACCGCCCGGGTGATGACGTTGCCGTAGGGGTGGTTCTCGGCCTCTTCGGGGCTCAGCCTCCCGGCGGCGACGAGCTCCTGCACGACCGAGTGGTCGGTCGTGATCTGCGCGATGACGCCATCCCGCGAGAGGTACACGCGCGAGTCGCCGATATTGAGGGTCACCCAGTGCACCTGGTCGCCGGACACATCGAGGTACACGCCGGTCAGCGTCGTACCGGTGGCCTCGTCCGTGGTCTCCGGGTGGGCGGCGATGTCCTTGACCGCACGCAGGAGCCCCTTCTCGATCGCCTTCGGGGTGACCGTCCCCGCCTCGACGACACCGCGCAGCCGCTCGATCGTGCGAGCGCTCGCGATCTCGCCGCCGAGGTGACCGCCCATGCCATCGGCGACCACGAACAGCGGGTACGCGGTCAGCATCGAGTCCTGGTTGATCTCCCGGCGCCGCCCGGTATGGGTCGTCGCCGCCCAGGTGAGCTCGATGCTCCCGTGGGCGTACGGAACAGACCGCGTCTGCGTGGATGCTTCGGGCACGACCCTGTCCTCCCGTGAACCGGTGCGATGGGCCGTGGACACGTCAGTCGGCGGCGTGCTCACATCCTAGTGGACCGTTTCAGGGCGTCTCGGTATCCGCCGACCGCTCGCCGCCTGCGCCCCCGCTTGTGCCGACGGCCTGCAGACCGGGGTCTGCCGGAGTGGACTCCGCGTCGATGGCGGCCTCGAACTGCGCGTTGTAGAGCCGGAAGTACGCGCCGCGCGAGCGAAGGAGCTCGTCGTGCGATCCCTGCTCGACGATCGCGCCGTCCTCCATGACGAGGATGAGATCGGCATCCCGGATCGTGGAGAGCCGGTGCGCGATGACGAAGGCGGTCCGGTCGGCCCGCAGGCGCGACATCGCACGCTGGATGAGCAGCTCGGTGCGGGTGTCCACCGACGAGGTCGCCTCGTCGAGGATCAGGATGCGCGGGTCGGCCAGGAAGGCGCGTGCGATCGTGATCAGCTGCCGCTCGCCGACGCTCAGGTTGGTGGCTTCGTCGTCGAGCTGAGTGTCATAGCCGTCGGGCAGCGCGTGCACGAAGCGGTCGACGTACGCCGCGGTCGCCGCCTCGAGGATCTCGTCCTCGGTCGCGTCGGGCCGGCCGTAGGCGATGTTCTCGCGGATCGTGCCGGAGAACAGCCAGGTGTCCTGCAGCACCATTCCGGTGCGGGAACGGAGGTCGTCGCGGGTCATGTGCCGGGTGTCGAAGCCGTCGAGCACGATCCGGCCCGCGTCGACGTCATAGAAGCGCATGATGAGGTTCACGAGGGTCGTCTTGCCCGCGCCGGTCGGACCGACGATGGCCACCGTGCTCCCCGGGTTCGCCTCGATGCTGAGCCCGTGGATCAGCGGCTTGTCGGCGACGTAGCGGAAGTCGACCTCCTCGAAGGCCAGGTGGCTCGCCCACTCCGGCGCCGTCTCGGGCTCGTCGAGGTCGGGCTCCTGCTCCTCCTCGTCGAGCAGCTCGAACACGCGCTCCGCGCTCGCGACGCCGGACTGCAGCAGGTTCGCCATCGAGCCGAGCTGGCTCAGCGGCTGCGTGAACTGGCGGGAGTACTGGATGAACGCCTGCACGTCGCCGATGGACATGAGACCCGCCGCGACCTGGATGCCGCCGACCACTGCGATGGCGACGTAGACGAGGTTCCCGATGAACATCATCGCGGGCATGATGATGCCCGACAGGAACTGCGCGCCGAAGCTGGCCCGGTAGACCTCTTCGTTCTCGACCAGGAAGTCGGCTTCGGCCTCCTTCTGGTGACCGAACGTCTTGACGACGGCGTGGCCCGAGAAGGTCTCTTCGACGCGCGCGTTCAGGATGCCGGTGGCCTTCCATTGCGCGACGAACATCTTCTGCGACTGGCGTGCCACGAGCACCGTGATGACGATCGTGAGCGGAATGGTGATCAGAGCGATCATGGCCAGCAGCGGCGAGATGATGAACATCATCACGAGCACGCCGATGACGGTGAGCAGCGAGGTCACGACCTGCGAAAGGGTCTGCTGCATGGTCTGGCCGATGTTGTCGACATCGTTGGTGACCCGGCTGAGCAGCTCGCCGCGCTGGACGCGGTCGAAGTACGCGAGCGGCAGGCGGTGGATCTTGTCCTCCACCTGCATGCGCAGGCGGTGCATCGCGCGCTGCACGATGCCGTTGAGGATGCGCGCCTGCAGCCAGCCGAAGATGCTCGCGAAGATGTAGACGGCCAGCACGAGCACGACGATCCGGGCGAGTGCCGCGAAGTCGACGCCCGCACCGGGAACGAACTCCATGGCCGAGAGCATCTCGGCCTGCTGCGTGTTGCCCTGGGCGATGAGCCCGTCGATCACCTGCTGCCGCGTCATCCCCTCCGGCGTCTGCAGCGAGACGTAGCCGGCGAACAGGATGTTGGTGCCCTCACCGAGGAGCTTGGGGCCGAGGACCGATAGGGCGACGCTCAAGACGCTGAAGACGAGGGCGAGGATCAGCAGCGGCATATCGGTGCGCAGAGTGCGGAGCAGGCGCTTGGCGCTGGGGCCGAAGTTCTGCGCCTTCGCGACTGGCAGACCCACTCCCCCGCCCATCGGGCCTCGGGGCCCGCGGGGCGGCGGCGGTGCCGCTTCGGTGCGTGCGCCGCTCATGCTGCCGCCTCCGCCGCGAGCTGCGATTCGACGATCTCGCGGTAGGTCTCGCAGGTCTCGACGAGGTCGTCGTGCCTGCCTATCCCGACCATTCGGCCGTGATCGAGCACGACGATCTGATCGGCGTGCTGGATGGTCGACACCCGCTGCGCCACCACCACCCTGGTCGCATGCGGCAGATGGGTGTCGAGGGCGCGGCGGAGCGCGGCATCCGTCCGCAGATCCAATGCCGAGAACGAGTCGTCGAAGATGTAGATGCCGGGCTTCTTCGCGAGCGCCCGCGCGATCGCGAGCCGCTGACGCTGACCGCCGGAGACGTTCGTCCCGCCCTGCGAGATGGGCGATTCGAGGCCCTCGGGCATGGCCGCGACGAAGTCCTTGCCCTGGGCGAGCTCGAGCGCGCGCCACAGCTCCTCGTCCGTCGCGTCGTCGTCGCCGTAGCGGAGGTTGCTCGCGACGGTGCCGGAGAAGAGGAAGGCCCGCTGCTGCACGAGACCGATGCGCTTCCACAGGATGTCGGGCTCGTAGTGGCGCACGTCGATCCCGTCGACGCGCACGACACCGCCGGTGACGTCGAAGAGCCGTGGGATGAGACCGACGAGGGTCGTCTTGCCCGCACCGGTCGAGCCGATGATCGCCGTGGTCGATCCCGGTGCGACAGTGAACGACAGGTCGTGCAGCACCGCGTCATCGGCGCCGGGGTAGGCGAAGTCGACGTGCTCGAACTCGATGCTGCCGACCGACGCGGGAGGCGCTGCGGGATCGGCCGGGGCCGCCACAGACGGGTCGGTGTCGAGCACCTGCTTGATGCGATTCGCGCAGACGGCCGCGCGCGGGATCATGACGAACATGAAGGTCGCCATCATGACGCCCATCAGGATCTGCATGAGGTAGTTGAGGAAGGCGAAGATCGTGCCGATCTCGACACCGGCCTCCTGCACCTGGAAGGCGCCGAACCAGATCACCGCGACGCTCGAGACGTTCATGACGAGCATGACGGCCGGGAACATGATCGCCATCAGGTTGCCGGCCCGCAGCCCGGTCGCCATGACGTCCTCGCTCGCCGTCGAGAAGCGGGCGCGCTCCTCGCGCTCCCGCACGAATGCGCGGATGACCCGGATGCCGCTCAGCTGCTCACGTGCGATCTGGTTGACGCGGTCGATCTTCGCCTGCATCTGGGTGAACGCCGGCACCATGCGCCACACGATCAATCCGACGATGATCAGCAGCACCGGAATGGAGATCGCCAGGAGCCAGGCCAGCCCGGCATCCTGCCGGAGCGCCATGATCACGCCGCCGATAGCCAGCATCGGCGCCGAGATCATCAGGGTCGCCGAGACCTGCACCAGCATCTGCACCTGCTGCACATCGTTCGTGTTGCGGGTGATCAGCGACGGCGCGCCGAACTGCCCGACCTCCCGCTGCGAGAACGCGACGACGCGATGGAAGAGGTCGCCGCGCAGCTGGCGGCCCATTCCCATGGCCAGCCGAGACCCGAAGTACACCGCGATGATGGCGCAGATCACCTGGACCAGGCTGACCCCCAGCATCATCACGCCGGTCTGCAGGATGTAGTCGATGTCGCCCGTGACCACGCCGTTGTCGATGATGTCCGCGTTCAGCGTGGGCAGCATGAGCGAGGCGATGGACTGTGCGAGCTGGAAGACGACGACGGCGAGGATGAGTCCCCACGCGGGTGTCAGGTAGCGAACCAAGAGCTTGCCGAGCACGGCGATCCTTTCCTGCGGGCGGCGACATCAGCCCCGAGGCGACCGCGCACGTCCTTCAGACGCTACGCCCTGCGGGCGAGCGGCTCCAAGTTCGCCGGATCCGCTGACAGCGAAACCCAGGATGGGGTCGGTCAGACCTTGGCCCCGGGGTCCTCAGGAAGCGGGAATCGGGCGTCGATCTCGGCCAGCTCAGCGGCATCCGGGGTCCACGCCGACGCCGCGGCGGCGTTCGCCCGCACCTGGTCAGGACTGGTCGCACCAGCGATGACGCTCGAGATCGCCTGGCGGGCGAGCAGCCACCCGAACGTCGCCTCGAGCATCGTGATCCCACGCTCGTCGCAGAACGCCTGGTGCGCCTCGAGCGCATCCCATGGCGCGTTCTGCCACACGTGCGGCCGGGCCGTCATGATTCGGCTGCCCTCTGGTCCCCCCTCACGCGTGAACTTGCCCGTCAGCAGGCCGTTGTGCAGCGGGAAGAACGGGAAGAACCCGAGCCCGTACCGTTCGACGGCCGGGAGCACTTCGCGCTCGGCCGCCCGCGCGAGCAGGCTGTAGTGGTTCTGGGCCGAGATGAACGGCACGCTTCTCCGGTCCGCCGCGGTGAAGTGCGCCTCCGCGATCTCCCATCCGGGCAGGTTGGAGTGCCCGAGGTAGCGCACCTTGCCCTCGCGGACGAGATCGCCCAGCGCGTCGAGGGTCTCCTCGATCGGCGTGAGCGGGTCGGGCGTGTGCAGCTGATACAGGTCGATCCAGTCGGTCTGCAGACGGGTGAGGGATGCCTCGACCGCGCGGCGGATGTACCGGCGGGAGCCCTTCGACCCGGTGATCGGATACCCCATGTCGCGGCCGAAGTGCCCGAATTTGGTGGCCAGCACGACCTCATCGCGGCGGCCGCGGAGCGCCTCCCCCATGAGGGTCTCGGACAGCCCGGGATCTTTGCCGTACATGTCGGCGGTATCGAGGAACGTCACCCCCGCGTCGATCGCTGCGTCGAGCACCTCGCGCGTTCCCTCGAGAGTCTCGGTGCGGGTGCCCGGGCGCCCGAAGTTGTTGCAGCCGAGACCGACGGCGGAGACGAGCAGACCGGAGGCGCCGACGCGGCGCAGGGGCACAGAGGAACTCATCCCTCCACGGTAGCCGAGCGGGCCGCGGCCATACGCAGCAGACCCCCGCCACGATGGGCGGGGGTCTGCTGCGTACGGTCAGGCCTGGGGCTTGTCCTCTGCCGGGGGCTCGGGAGCTGCCGGGGGCTCCGGCGCTGCGGGCGGCTCTGCAGCGGCCGGCGGCTCAGGAGCCGGTGCGGCAGGCGCTGCGGGAGGCTCTGCAG